>CABWYS010000053.1 GCA_902509555.1 uncultured SAR86 cluster bacterium | reverse complement strand
TCTTTAAAATTGATGACTTTTTTGGGGCTGAGGTAGTTGCTGCTGTTGGCCCTGAAATTAAAACAGCATTTGGAGAAACGGATGTCTTAGCAGACAAAGCTGCACTTAAAAAGGCTTTTGCTGAGGCAACTAATTCATTAATACTTAAACTTTAGGAGAAAAAAATGAAAAAATATTTATTAGCTTTAGCTATTTTGGTTGGTTTTAATGGCGTGATTAGCGCTCAATTTAAATTGCCATCCAATCCGCTTTCATCTTCATCGCAGAAATCAGAACCCTCAGGAGATGTAAATGCATCTCAAGAAGCTTTAATGTCTAAGGTGGCTGATGCTATTGGGGATACCCTAGCAGCTCAAGCTCTTATTGCGGAAGCGCAGGGTAAAGCAGAGTTGGCTGCAACGTTAAATAATACTTCCTCAAAATTAAAAGGGGGTGACCCATCAAATGATGATATCAAGGGAGCTGTATTGCTTACAAAAGACACAGCTGCTGAGCAGAAAGAAGTTTTTTCTGCAGGTGAAGCTATGTCTGGGGGATCAAAAGCACTTTATGGCAAGGCGTTACTTCCATATCTAAAAGCAGTCGCTAAAACAGCAAAATTAAAAGATCCTATTTCAAATTTTATGAAAGATGCTCAATCCACCCTTAAAACAACTAGAAATCCCATGAAGTTGACCAAGCTCAAAAAGACATTGGACACAGGTCTTTTTGTTGGAAAAAATGTTCCTAAATTAATAGTCTCTCTGGCTACATCAGCTAAAGACCTAATGTCATTTGCAAAAAAAAATGACTTAGATACTTCTGGAGCAGATGATATAGATTTATAACACTAAAAAATAATGAAGAGCGTTTTAATATCATTGCTTCTGCTAGCAAATATAGCTTCTGCAGACACTGAGATTGTAAAAGTTGAAGTTGAAGGGTTTGGTGACTCGCTTCAGTCTGCAATTGATAGAGGTCTTTCCGAGGCAATGGGAAGAGTAAATGGTCGCTCTATTGAATCTGAGGTTGTTAGTAAAAATAGCGAGACTCTAAATGTTAAGAACCAAACTGAAGATTATTTCTCATCCAGTGAGTATCAAGATCAAATTAAATCTAAAACTAAAGGGGTTGTTGAGAGCTATCAATTAATTTCCTCTGAGAAATCTAGTGATGGTCTTTACACGGCTAAACTCCAAGTCTCTATTGTTAAGTTTAAGGCTTCCAAGAGCTCAAACAGAAAAAGAATTGCAGTTTTGCCACTGCAGTCTAGAAATAGATGCTGCAAGATTGGTGATACAACTCTAAATGATGGACCGGTTGCAGAGGAATTAACTGCTTCCATCTCTTCTTATTTAGTTCAATCACGAAAATTTACTGTCTTGGATCGAGCCTATGAAGGTCAGACGGGATCAGAGCAAGCAAGATTAGCTTCTGATGATGTTCCTATTACCGAGTTAGCGAAATTAGGACAAGAGTTAGTTGCTGATTATGTGCTGGTTGGAACCATTAATAATATTTTTTTGCGAGAGCAAACAAGAAAACTATCTACCGTTGATAAGGTAATTAAATCAGTTGCTGGGAATGCTTCGATAAGCTACAGAATAATAGATGTGCCAACAGGCCAAATTAAATTCTCACAAACATTTAATAAAGACTTGCGTGGTTCTGTTAAATCATTAAGCGATCCTGTGGCTGCATCAATGGAGGTAGTTTCTGTGGTAGCAGATGCTATAGGCATCAAAATTCTCGAAGCTATATATCCTTTTGTGGTTGAAAAGATAGAGGGGGATAAAGTTGTCATTGGTACAGGCGGAGATGTAATTAAAGTAGGTGATCAGTATAGACTTATACAGTATGGGCAAAAAATTATTGACTCATACACCAAGGAAAGTCTTGGAAAAAAAGAAAAAATTATTGGGATGGTTGAGATTACAGAAGTGACTCCAAAAATGTCCTATGCAAAAATTTTAAATACATCCGTTAAAGATTTAGACTCTATTTTTAAGCCTAAAGGGTTCATCATTAGATCTCTTCCAGAGAGCTCAAAAAAAACAGATAATGCAAAAAAACAAAAAGAATTAAGAAAAAAGATAGAAGAAGACTTTAATGAAAATTGGTAATCTATAATTAAAAATAATATATTTTTTATCATA
>CABWYS010000052.1 GCA_902509555.1 uncultured SAR86 cluster bacterium | reverse complement strand
AAAAATATGATGTTAAATTTAAATGCATTCATCAAGATCAAGATACGTTATTAGTTAATTTTTTCTATGGGAATGAAGTAAATTTTAATGGGGTGCTAAAACGTGGATAGTTTAAAACTAGATTGTCCAGCTAAACTAAACCTCAATCTTTCGGTTTTGGGCAAAAGAATTGATGGGATGCATGAGATTGAAACACAATTCCAACTAATTAATTTGTTTGATGAAATGGTTATCAAAAAGACATCAAGCAAATCTATTTCAGTTAAAACCAATCTAGGGCCCTCTATTGACGATAATAAAAACATAGTCTTTACCGCAATTAAATTATTATCAGATTACATTGGTAAAGAAATATATTGTGAAGTAGAAATTATTAAACATATCCCAATGGGTGGAGGATTAGGAGGTGGCAGCTCAAATGCTGCTGCGGCACTTATTGGAACTAATTTTTTATTCAAGCTAGGTCTTTCAGCTCAAGAAATCATGCTGCTTGGAGAAAAACTGGGGGCAGATGTGCCCTTCTTTATTTATGGAAAAAATGCATTTGCATTTGGTATAGGTGAAATACTGATAGAGGAAAAAAAACATATTGATGATAAATATTTACTTTTATTTCCTCAAATTCACTCCTCAACCAAAGAACTTTTCTCTAAATGGGATGATTTAAATCAAAGCGTTCAAGAATCAATTCTCATCAATGAAGAAAACTCTTTTTTGCCTATTTTTCTTGACCAAAATCAAGATATAAAAACAATTTTTCATAAATTATGTGAAAGTAACTCTTTTAAGCTTTCCGGAACAGGATCTACAATATTTTGTGCTTATAATGATGTAAATGAAATTAAAAAAACTATGAAAAAAATTCCAGCTAAATGGAGACACTCTTTTTGTGAACCTTTACAATGTTCACCATTATTAACGTACATAAAATAATGGGGTGTAGCCAAGCGGTAAGGCAACGGGTTTTGATCCCGTCATGCGCTGGTTCGAATCCAGCCACCCCAGCCAATAATCAAGAAAATGATTAATAAACCTACAGTAGGAATTTTCTCAGGCTCTGCATCAACATCTCTTTCAGAGGAAGTTGCAAAAATACTTGGACTCAAACTAGGCAATATTGATCTTGGAAAATTTTCTGACGGTGAAATTAAAGTAGAGATTCTTGAAAATGTCCGAGGCCATGAGGCATATATCATTCAATCTACATGCGCTCCAACAAACTCAAATTTAATGGAATTAATGTTAATCACTGATGCTTTAAAGCGCTCTTCAGCATCTAGAATCACAGCAATTCTTCCCTATTATGGTTATGCTCGTCAAGATAGGAGAGTGAGGTCTGCGAGAGTTCCTATCAGTGCAAAAGTTATAGCAGATATGATGAATTCTGTTGGTGTTGACAGAGTACTAACCGTAGATCTTCACTCTGAGTCTATTCAAGGTTTTTTTGACATGCCTGCAGATAATGTTTACGCAACCAAGATCATGCATGACGATATCAAAGAACGATCTTCAAAAGATGAAGAGATTTTAGTTGTTTCTCCAGATGTGGGTGGAGTTGTAAGAGCACGGGCGCTTGCAAAGTTTTTAGACGAATCTGATCTTGCCATTATTGATAAAAGAAGGGCTAGCGCAAACGAATCTGAAGTGATGAATATAATTGGAGATGTTAAAGGGAAAAGTTGTATTGTTCCCGATGATATTATTGATACAGCTGGGACATTATGCAACGCAGCGCAAGCATTGAAAGATGCTGGAGCAGCAAAGGTAAAAGCGTATATTACCCATCCAGTACTATCTGGTCCTGCAATTGAAAGAATTTCCAGCTCTTCAATAGATGAATTAGTTGTAACCAATTCCATATCTTTATCCCCAGAAGCAGAAAAATGCAGTAAAATACGCGTCATTTCTCTTGCCCCTACTATTGCAGAGTGCATCAGAAGATTAAACAATGAAGAGTCGCTAAGCGCTCTATTTTTGTAAAAATTAAGTTAGAAGGTAAGACATATGTCAAACGAAATTATTTTAAATGCGGATCTAAGAGTTAGAACTGGAACAAATAAAACTCGAGAAATTAGACGGGAAGATTCAATGGTTCCAGCAATTATCTATGGAAACGAAGAAGAATCAAAAAATATAAAATTAAAGCTTAATGAGCTAACAAAAGCTTCTGAAAACGAACTT
>CABWYS010000051.1 GCA_902509555.1 uncultured SAR86 cluster bacterium | reverse complement strand
CCAAAGAGACATCCCCTCTGGAACATATTGGTAAGTACTATCAAATCGATCAGACGCTATGGGAATGCTACCATCATATAAGAGGCTCTGACTGTGGAATTCGTAAACTTTGTCATAAGTATTACACTGCGTTGAATTAAATCCCATGGCTGCACAGTAATCTAATCCAACATCCCCATAGGACCATGCAGAGCGATTAATAAAGTTAGGATAAAAATAATCATTGGCGGTACCAGTGGGAGCAAAGTTTTCACGCGGATTAACTACATATGCGTAAACCTTTTTTGATGTGTTTACAGAAGTAAAAGTAGAGTCTGTCTGAATTATTCCAGCAATGGTGACCTGATCTTCGTAAAGGTTGTAGGTTGAGGTTGCTGCAGTTCCTTGTGTTCCTGCGGAGGGTGTAAAGGTCAAGCCTCCATTTCCGGCAACTGTTCCATAACCCTCATCCCCTCCTTGGCCGTAATGTGAATCTTGAAATAGATAAGCTTCGTAGGCTCCTGCGCAGCTTCTTGAATTATTTGACGAGCCTTGCCAAGAACAAGCGCTGCTTGCGGATAGATCTCCCGTTAGACCAATAGCTCTGTTGTTATAAGAACTATCAACATTAGGCATGGCCCAATATCTAAATTGAACTGCATTAGTATCATAATCAAGCACTATCTCATATTTTGAAGTAGCAGTGGTGCTGTAAAGTTCGAATCCATACCATCCGATGATAAATAATCCAGTTGTACCTGTTTGATCAACATAATAACCTCTTGAATTAGTATCAAGCTTTTGTGCCGTCCAGAAAGGGAACATGGAATAATTTAAAACTTCCGTATTAACACCGATATCAAGGGGTTCATTGCCCTCATCCCATGTTCTATTATCATAAAGTGTGTCGAGGGCATAACCTTTTTGTCCACCTTGGCTGGTTCGTTGATACTCGTTATCGCCAAGCCGAGAACCCAGAGCGCTAGCATAGCCATTTGAGTGCAACCAAAGGGATGTGATGCTTTGATCGTAATAAGTAAAAGCTGATGGAAGATTGATCTCAATTGACTTGTGATAACACTCATTAATTTGGGGTGAGCATGCAGAAGACCAGTCAATCTGAGTCCCGCCTAGCGTGTTATTAATGTCATTTAACAAATCATCATCGTTGTCCCAGCTTGTGGAGTAATCGGTAATACTTGTATATCCGCCTAGAGCTGAATCAAAGTTAATATCAGCTGCAGACTTATCAGTGGTCATAAACCAAAAATTACCGGCTGTTCCTGCAGTGATAAATTCTGAGTTGCTGATGGTAGTGGTAACAGCAGTACCTAGGGGACTATAGTACTTTCCATCCACTGAAGCACTGTTGGGTGCAAAGGCATACTGTCCATTGCCTGCAGTATCAATGGGGAAATAATAGCGCCAATTGAGCGCAGTTCCAGAATTGATTTCTACTGGTACAAAGTTGTTTGTGGTGTCATATACACTGGTAAGACTGGTTGTATTTGTTGTTCCGACTTGCTCTAAAGTGTATGCAGCGAGGCTTGATCCAGACGGACCACGCGTGGCTGTTGCACTAAAGCCACTTCTTGAAGCCGAGTTATAGGCTGCCGAGTAACGTAAAACCCCTGAACGAAGTTCTTCCACATTACCCACATTAACCGTAAAGGCATCGGTGGTGGTCTTGCCTCCTGCGGTGGCAGTCAAAGTTAAGCTGTAACTTTTAGTTGTCTCATAATCCAAGGTTGCATTGGTGGTGACATTACCCGAGCTGTCAACGGCAAAATTGCTGCTGCCGGTACCACTCAGTGCGTAAGAGACGGTTTCACTCTCAGGATTGGTGATGCTAGAGCTACCAACAGCAGTCCCTGAGCTTGAAGATTCTGCTAAGGCTGCGCCGCTGTTAGCCAGGGTTACGGCTAAGGTATTAATTTTTAAATCTGAAACACTTAAGGTAAAAGTTTCAGAAGTGGTGGTCACCCCATCGGTCGCAGTGATGGTAAATTCATGCGAGGTCTTGGTTTCATAATCGAGTGCATTGGCCAGAGTGACTGCACCGGTTGAGCTGTTAATCGTAAACTTGTTATCGGCATCGGTTAATGAGTAAGTCACGGTGCCTTCTGCATTAGAACTTGAGGAAGTTGCTATGGAGGTGCCCGTTGAAATGCCCTCGCTCTGAGCAGAAGATGCCAGGCTAGAGCTTAGAGATAAACTTACATCTGTAATATTGATTGTAAGATTTTCTGTTACTGTGTTGGTGCCATCGCTTGCCGTAAGGGTTAATGAATAAGAGG
>CABWYS010000050.1 GCA_902509555.1 uncultured SAR86 cluster bacterium | reverse complement strand
AAAAGATTTTTTATCCATTCTTAGATAAAGATTTTGATCATCGCTGAGAGAATCATTCTTCATCAAACCAACCACATCTTTTGCATAACTATCCCATTCCTGGAGGTCAGTTGTTTCAACAAGCAGATAACTTAAAGATTGTATTTTCATTTTGCTCCCTGATAAAAAAATATATCAATATCTTATGTTTTCATTATTAATTCTATCATTCAATTTATTTATACATAATTATTCATCTATTAATTACGAACTATTATGAAAGCTACAAAAGTATCCATTCTTATTGAGAAATTCTATAAAATACATATATGTCACTAATTAAAGCTTTAATTCATCCAGTTACGCCGTTTCAACAAAATGCGCCTATTTTATATTGCGAGGAATCAAAAAAATGCGCTTTTATTGATCCAGGTGGAGACATAGATATACTTTTGTCGGCAGCAAAAGATAATGACTTAATTCCTGAAAAGATTTTCCTCACTCATGGTCATGCTGATCATGCTGGTGCGGCCTCTGAACTGGCAAAGATTCTTTCCTTAAAAATTGAGGGGCCGCATCACGAAGATCTATTTCTGCTTGAATCACTTGAATCTCAAGGAAAGATGTTTGGCATGCAAGCTCAAAACTGTACTCCAGATAGATGGCTTGACGATGGAGATGAAGTAAAACTAGGCAATGAAACCCTGAAAGTCATTTTTTGTCCAGGGCACACACCAGGGCATATTGTTTTTTATCATCCTGAATCAAAGCTAGCTGCTGTAGGCGATGTTTTATTTCGTGGTTCTATTGGAAGAACTGATTTGCCTAGGGGTAACCATCAAGATTTATTAGACTCTATAACTAAAAAGCTTTGGCCCCTTGGAAAGGAAATTTTATTTATTTCAGGTCACGGACCTGTATCTACATTTGGGCAAGAAAGAAAAGATAATGCTTTTGTGGCTGATTCAATTTTAAGTCAAGCCTAGTCTACCCAAAGTTTTACGAGCTTTCCCTCATCATCTTTCATTGAGCCAGTAACTATTAATATGAAATCTACTATCCACCAAATGCCACAACCACCAATTGTAATGATGAATAAAATAGCAGATGCATAACGTCTCAAAAAAAATCTATGAGCCCCGAAAGGCCAGGATAAGACAAGAAATAGTAAGAATGTTGGCAAAATTCTCTTTTCTGAAATATTTATAGATTCATTCATAACGGCCTCCAGCCAAGCTTGAACTCATCTTGATAACAATGCTGGTTGGCAATATATTACAAAGAAATGCCAATAGCTTATTTAATGCTCCTGGAACCCAAACACTCTTTCCTTTCAACATTGCTTGTACAGCTCCAATTGCAACGGTTTCTGAATCTTTTTTCATAAAAGCTGGTACCTTGTCCATAGCATCTTGCATGCCGCTAGCAGTATGAAACTCAGTGACCGTAAATCCGGGGCATACATTAGTGGAAGAAATTCCTTGAGAGCGATAATTGATATTTATTGCATCTCCAAATCTGTTAACAAAAGTCTTTACAGGGCCATAAAGGGCACCCCACCCAGATGAAGGTGGTGCAAATGAAGCGAGAGAAGAAACCATCATTATTTTTCCATACTTTTGCTCTATCATGCTTGGAATAAATTTTTTAGTAAGGGCAACTACTGCAATACCTAAAACTCTTAGGAATTTCTCTTCTTCATCTTCACCGGTTTCATGAAATTTTTTATTAATACTATAACCTGCATTATTTACTAAGATTTCGACAATATAATTATTTTTAGAACAGAAGTTATAGATCATCTCTGGTGTTGAAACTTGCGCTAAGTCTGCGGCAATATAATCGCAGTCAATATTAAATTTCTTTTTAAGGGAAGCAGAAATTTCTTTCAGTCTTTCTTCTCGTCTAGCAGTCAGAATAATATTATGGCCCTGCTTAGCGAGCTCCTTGGCTATATCAAGACCAATTCCAGCAGTTCCACCAGTAATTAGCGCATATTTATTACTCATAAATTCTCCTAATCTAATTTTTATAAATCTCTAATTTTGAGCCTTATTTTATAAGGGACCTCGCCAGTTAGATCATGGGCTTTCTTAATTGCTACAACCCTAGCAAGCCTATCTGAATCCATTGGCGCAATTTTTCTTATTTTCATATCAATATGACCTTCCACTGTTTCATACATGGCTGAAATAACACCTTCCTTGTCAAATAAGACTCCTATCATGTGGTAAAGCTTTTCATTCACATTAAATAATCTAAATGCAGGGAAAATCTTATCCCCCAGAAGGAATTCTTTTTGAAATCTGTAATTATCCTCAAGAGTAAAACTAGAAAAACCACTTTTTAAATATTCCTCATTTAAACCAAACTCCTCATTGGCAAAATTCCAAGCTTGTTCAAAAACCTCTTTTATAAAATTGACATTCATGTGGCCATTGAAATCACACATATCTTCAGTAACTGTGATGGTTTCACCTACGTATGGAA
>CABWYS010000049.1 GCA_902509555.1 uncultured SAR86 cluster bacterium | reverse complement strand
CCAAAGAGACATCCCCTCTGGTATGCGTTGGTAAGAATTATCAAATCGATCAGACATTATATAACCTGAATAAAGGCTCTGATAGTGGAAATCGTAATTATTATCATAAGTTTGACACGCCGTTGAATTATTTCCCTGGGATGCACAGTAATCTAATCCAACATCCCCATAGGACCATGCAGAGCGATTAATAAAGTTAGGATAAAAATAATCATTGGTGGTACCAGTGGGAGCAAAGTTTTCACGCGGATTAACCGCAAATGCGTAAACTTTTTTTGATGAGTTGATAGCAGCAAAGTTAGCGTCTGTCTGAATTTCTCCAGCAATGGTGACTTGATCTTCATAGAGATTGTAGGTGGATGTGGAACTGGACTCATAAGCAGTAGCTCTATCAATAGCAGCGCCGTAAATAGCGCTGTTATTGATAATTCCATAATTAGAAGCTGCGCCACTGCAAGTGATTCTGAAATTGGTACAACCTGTATCTGCGCCATTAGCTTGAAAAGAAGAGTTAGCTGCATTAATGTCTGAAAATAGCACAACGTCACTTACAGTATCTGAGTTAGTATCGCCTCTTAAATAAAGCAGTGCAGGTGAATAATTGCTGACTGTGCTAGTTACCAAAGATATACCCATTGACGTATCCCTGAATAAATTTTGACTATATCTGTGAGCATACCTATTGAGGAAATTAGGACTTCTGAATCCGTATGTATCTATTGCATCAGTGGTAAGAGAAAAATTTGCAGCGCTAGAATCGCTAAAAATATAATTCCAAGTTATTGATGTATCACCAATGTCACCAAGAATCTCAGTAAAATACAGTTGGAAATAACTAGCATTATTAGTGCAACACGGATCGTTAGAAAACCCTATAAATACTCTACCTGCAGTTTGCAGCCAAGTGGAAATCGCTTCGCTATGCACGTTAGGATCGCACTCAGTGCCACAATAACTTCTCATATCAACAATAATCCTGTAATCATCAAGGTTAGTTGGAAAGCTGCCTGTGAGTTTTGTAACATCATAGGTGATGCCCCGGTCATCAAATAAGTCTTGAAAACTTCCTGGAACACTTCCGTCGTATAGATAGGTAACATTTGTCCAATACCAAAGGATTAAAGCCTTATCACCACTAGAAAATGCACCGCCAGAAGTTGAGTTGAAGGAGATATTAGCTGCTGCCTTATCGGTGGTCATGAACCAAAATTCACCGCCGTTGGATCTTCCTGCAGTGATAAATTCTGAGTTGCTGATGGTGGTGGTAACAGCAGTACCTAGAGGACTATAGTACTTTCCATCCACCGAAGCACTGTTGGGTGCAAAGGCATACTGTCCATTTCCTGCAGTATCAATGGGGAAATAATAGCGCCAATTGAGCGCAGTTCCAGAATTGATTTCTACTGGAACATAGTTGTTTGTGGTGTCATCTACGTTGGTAATAAGAGTTGTATTCGTTGTTCCAACTTGCTCAAGAGTATAAGCCGGCAAACTTGAGCCAGAAGGTCCGCGCGTGGCCGTGGCGCTAAAGCCACTTCTTGAAGCCGAGTTATAGGCTGCTGAGTAACGTAAAACGCCTGAACGAAGTTCTTCCACATTACCCACATTAACGGTAAAGGTATCGGTGGTGGTCTTGCCTCCTGCGGTGGCAGTCAAAGTTAAACTGTAACTTTTGGTTGTCTCATAATCCAAGGTTGCATTGGTGGTGACATTACCCGAGCTGTCAACGGCAAAATTACTGCTGCCGGTTCCACTCAGTGCGTAAGAGACGGTTTCACTCTCTGGGTTGGTGATGCTTGAACTACCAACAGCAGTCCCTGAGCTGGAAGATTCTGCCAAGGCTGCACCGCTGTTAGCCAGGGTTACGGCTAAGGTATTAATTTTGAGATCGTTCACATTCACCGTGAAATTTTGCGTCACTGTATTAGTGCCATCGGTTGCAGTCAGGGTTAATGAATATGAAGTTGTGGTTTCATAATCCAGACTTGCTGCTGTGGTGATGGTGCCATCTGAAGAAACTGCAAATTTGTCACTGCCGGTGCCAGAAAGGGTATAAGTCACACTACCACTACCGACGTTAGTAGTGGTGGTTGTTGTAATGCTTGATCCCGAACTGGAATTTTCATCAATGCTAATTGATGAACTGGCCAAGGCAATGGATAGCTCAGCCACATCAGCCACATTGATTGTAAGATTTTCTGTGACTATGTTGGTGCCATCGCTTGCGGTAAGGGTTAATGAATATGAAGTTGTGGTTTCATAATCTAGAGTTGCTGCTGTGGTGATGGTGCCATCTGCAGAAACTGCAAAGTTATCGCTGCCGGTGCCAGAAAGGGTATAACTCACGCTGCCGCTGCCATCGGTGGTTGTTGTGGTGGTGGTCACGCTTGTTCCAGAACTCGCTGCTTCACTCAAACTAATGGTTGAACTGGCCAAAGCAATGGATAGCTCAACCACATCATCCACGCTGACATTGATGGTGTTGGAGGTAGATTTAGTGCCATCACTGGCAGTTAACGTTAGAGAGTATGATGTGGCTGTCTCA
>CABWYS010000048.1 GCA_902509555.1 uncultured SAR86 cluster bacterium | reverse complement strand
TCTGCTAATCTGTCTGAGTGGTATGAGCCAATCCACAAGGATCCATCATGCGGCAAACCAACAGTCCCGACTCCCATATTTTTGCTTTCAAATTTATAAGACTCAACCAATGAAAGATCTGAAAGAGATAATTTGTTGATTGAAAAAGGAAGCGTGCAATTAACTGTTTCGGCACATCCCAAAGATTCTGTAACAGAATGATCATGATTAGTAACCCATGCAAAGCCACCTTTGATAACTACGTTATCAGGTGAATTGTGCTCGTAGATTCCCAGAGATTGTTTGGAATTCAGGTCAAATAGAATACTTTTATCTCCTAAGTTGTAATTCACAATAAGATTATTATTTTTTTGATCTAATGCAATGCCATTTGGGAAAGAGCCAGCTGTGTAATTTAGTTCCTCAAAGTTATTATCCTGAGTCCATTTAACAACCATGCCTGTATCTGACTTGGCAAATACATTCCACAAGGCATTGATCATTGAGAAGTCAGATTCAAACATATGAGAGGCATAGAAGTTTCCAGACATATCCAACGAAACATCATTGAAATAATATTTACCCTCAACATCAACACAGCCCTTCCACTCAAGCACCCAACCATCTTTTTCTAACAGTTCAAACATCTCTATGCTTTCATTGGGATGATGACTGACAACTGCAAGTTGCTGCTTTCCATCCTTTCTTTGGACTAAATCAATGCCATGAGGACCAAAGGGAATGCTCGGATCTCTAGAACAGTCACCAGAGCCCCATTCATTTTCCCCAAAAGCAATCTTTGCTTGAGATCTGGTTTTATCTTTTATGTTAAAAAAACTTAATTTACCAGATGTCATTTCAACCAATGGTGCCATTCCGCCAAACTCGGCCACAATCAAAAAATTTCCATCTGGAGTTAGCGCTAAATCTTCAGGATTCATAAAATTACAATAGACTTTCAGCTCTTCATTGTCTTTACATCCATCCAACGGCTCAATGCTATTTTCATTCCCAACCCATAAAAATGCAATCACACTCAATGTCAACGCCCCTAAAATAGTTATTGTTGTTTTTCTCATTTTTTTTCTTCCCATTGTTGCAAATAATTATTTATCAAAGAGACAAGTTCTAGCGGAGAATCGAGAGGGACATGGTGAGCCGCATCCTCAATTACTTCGACTGTCATAGAGTCCTTAAAGGCCTCTCTAATATATTTCATTATCTTTGATTCTAATAATAGACTTTTACCGCCAGCAATAAAAAGTGCTGGGCATTGAAATTTAAATTCATAATTGTGTAGGCGCCTAAGAGTGGCAAAGAGTTTATCATCAAATCGCCATCTCCAGCCTTCCTCAATATCGAAAACTGAGTGCTCTGCGATGTATCTAAGATACCAACTATTTTCGCAGTCCTGGGGAGGCATTAGCCTAAATCTCTCGATGATTGAGACTTTATCAGGATAGTATTTGATTCTTCTCAACGGGCCAGTGCTTTGATGTTTATCATAGTCATATGTTGGTGGGCGAATGGGAGAATCAATCATTATTACTCCATGAAATAGGTTTGGAGATTCGCTTGCCATAAATCCTGCAACATGTCCGCCAAGCGAATGGCCTACAAGGTAAATTTTTTGATAATTGCTAACAATTTTTTCTTTATTAATGATTGCAATCAATGCATCGCTAAATTCTTCAAAATTATATGCATTTCTATGAGCAGACTCTCCCATTCCAGGAAGGTCAGGGGCAATAATAGAAAATTTATTATTTAATAGAGGCGCAATTGGATCCCACCACTTTTTGTGTGCTCCTGTACCATGAATAAGGAGAATAATGTCCTGTGCATCTTTTCTATCCCAGACTTGATAGGTAAGTTTGCCAAGTGGATGATTGAAATTTTCTTTTCTTGAGCCTTGGGAGATAGCCGAATGGAACCAGTCAGGGGCATCTATTATATCATTTGAGAGTGAATCTGTAATTTCCATTAAGGTTTATTCTAAAGGATAATAAAAAACCATACTATTGAAATAAATTATGACAACACCTATCAAGCCAGCAGCGACAGTTATTCTAATGCGCGAAGCAAAAGATGGTGCTTTTGAAATATTTATGGTCAAAAGAAGCAGTAGACCTCCTTTTGGGAGCCTTTATGTTTTTCCAGGAGGTAAGTTAGATCCAGAAGACTCTGACAATGACTTATATCCATATTGTGAGGGAATGAATGATGTGGCAGCCTCTAGACAGCTGGGAATTAAAGACAATGGCCTATCTTTTTGGATTGCTTGTATTAGAGAGTGCTTTGAGGAGGCGGGGGTGTTACTTGCTAATCCTGATGATTCAATCATCCAAGATAGTAAAAAGCTATGCAAGATGAGACGAGAACTTAACAACAAAGAAATTACTTTTAAAGATATTTGTATGTCTGAGTCTTTAAGATTAAGAGCTAAAAATATTGTGCCTTGTGCGCATTGGATTACCCCTGAAATTGAGCCAAAAAGATTTGATACTAGGTTCTTTCTTGCCAAAGTAAATACTAAACAATTAGCCAGTCATGATGGTTTTGAATTAACTGAGAGTTTTTGGATTAAGCCTGCAGATGCTTTAGTGAAATTAAAAAATGGAGAAATGAATATGATTCTTCCGACCATAGAAAATATTGA
>CABWYS010000047.1 GCA_902509555.1 uncultured SAR86 cluster bacterium | reverse complement strand
AGTTGCGTAATGATTAGGGAAATTGTTAATCAGTGCTTTTGTCAGATGAGCCAAATCTTTGGCTGATGAAAAATGGTTAGGATCCGTCCATCCAACTGCATTTTGAAATAAGGTATTGCTTAATCCTAATTCGGATGCATAGGCATTCATAAAGTCCACAAACCCCTCTTCAGAGCCTGCAACATACTCAGCCATGGCAACAGTGGCATCATTTCCAGATTGAATTACTATGCCAGATAACAAGTCACGAACAGAAATTCTTTTTCCCGCTTCAATGAACATTTTAGAGCCGCCAGTTTTCCAAGCTTTTTCACTAATTAAGACTTTGTCATCTAGGCTAATAGCCCCGGTAGCTATTTGATCTGCAATAACATATCCACTCATCACTTTGGTCATACTTGCAGGGGAGATTTGATTATCAGAATTAAATTCAGCGATTACAGTATTCGTAGTAGCTTCAAGCAATATATAACTATCTAAATTTAATTTTGGAGCCTTAGGAACCATGGATTGAGCAAGCCCCTCTAGACTAAAAGAAGCAAGCAGGATTAAACAAAATATTTTCTTCATAAAGGTTTCACTTAAATTCTAAGGATAAATCATACACGGCTTTAGCATAAAAATGACTGCGATTATATTTGGTAATCGCAATGAAATTATCATCCCCTATAAAATATAAATCCTTTGGTTTTGTTAATTTAATAGTTTGTCCAGTCTTAATAATATTTTTGTCTTTAATATTATTAAGACTCATAAGCTGCTGTAATTTTATATCATTGTTAATTGCAATTGATAACAGGCTATCTCCCTCTTGAATAATATATTCTTTCTCAAGGCCCTCTGTATATAGGAGGGGAATATATTTACTGGAATTGATTGGATTGTTGTATGTTTTGTTAACTTTATTGAGTATAACTTCTTGAACTATTACCCCATCTCTTTTCCAACCGTGTTTTTTAAGATAGTTAGCAATACTGGCTACGGCATCTGGCACTGAGTTAAATAAGTCTGCATATCCATCGCCATCATAATCTATAGCGTAGGCTCGATAACTAGATGAGATAAACTGCCCATAACCCATGGCGCCTGCATATGAGCCTTGCACTGAATTAATATCTAAATTATTTTCTCTTGTAAGAATAAAGAACTGCACAAGTTCACTTTTAAAAAACTTTGATCTTCTGGGAAAATCAAAACCAAGAGTTGCTAGGCTATCAAGCACCCTATAGTTGCCTTTAATTTTTCCATATCTTGTTTCTACTCCTAGAATGGAAGTAATAATCTCCCTAGGCACTCCAAACTCATCTTCAATTCGATTAAATAAATTAGAGTTATCTTTAATAAATTTTTTACCGTTAGTAATGCGCTTCTCTTCTAAAAAAAGTTTTTTGTATCTATCCCACGTCCAAGTAAACTCAGCGGGAGATGACATAGACTCCAAAATTCGACCCTGTTTCTTTGCAGTTTCAAGTATCTTGATAACATAACTCTCATCAAAACCATGCTCCGATACAAGGATTCTAATAACATCCTGAGCTTCTGGATGCTTAGAATAATCAGCAAGAATAGCGTTTGAGAAAAAAAGAAAAAGTATCAAAAGATATTTCATTGAGGTAGGAATTTTTTATGCGTGCCCATAGAGACAATTATGCCAAAAGCAAGAAATAATGACATTAAAGATGATCCACCCTTGCTTATAAATGGCAAAGGCATGCCGACAACCGGAAGCAGGCCTACTACCATACACAAATTTATAATTAAATTTGCACCAAAAGTCAGGCTCAGACCCCCTATAACTAATCTGCAAAATCTATCTCTTGCACTTAATGCTAAATAAAAACATCTGAGTAATATAAATAAATAGATACTTATTAATAGGAGCACCCCAAGAAACCCAAATTCCTCTCCAATGACAGAAAAAATAAAATCAGTCTCAGTTTCTGGAAGAAAATTTAATTGCGTCTGAGACCCTTCGCCAAAACCTTTGCCTAATAAACCTCCAGAACCAATTGCAACTTTTGATTGAATGATATTCCAGCTTGCCCCAAATGGATCAGAATCTGGATTAAAGAATGTTGCAATCCTCTGACGTTGAAAAGGCTGAAAAAGAATATTCCAAATAAAAGGTGAGCTGATGATTAGTAAAACAAAAGATCCGCCTATAAAAGACCAACTTAAACCGGAAAGAAATAAAACAAATAATCCTGAGCAAGCAATGATTAATGCTGTACCAAGATCTGGTTGTCTAAAAACAAAGAAAAAACAAGAAAAAATAATAACGAGGCTGAAGATTATTTCTTTTCTTTGTATAGGGAGTTTTTTATCAAACAAAAAATTTGCTAAAAAAATTGGTACTGCCAGTTTTAACAACTCTGAGGATTGGAAAGAAAATGGACCAAGCCTAACCCATCTTTGAGCTCCATTGATTTCAGGACCGAATAAATACGTAATACCTAAGA
This sequence comes from uncultured SAR86 cluster bacterium, assembly GCA_902509555.1. Taxonomy (GTDB): domain Bacteria; phylum Pseudomonadota; class Gammaproteobacteria; order Magnimaribacterales; family D2472; genus D2472. The sequence goes on along the minus strand of CABWYS010000047.1, from coordinate 420 downwards.
GCAGCAATGCGAAAATTAGAAACAATCCTGATGTCCTTCTAAAGATATCGGGGTCTGGTTGGCTAACCAAAATCATAATAATGAATCCAGCAATAACATAAACCATTTGTTTTAAAACTAGGCTTATATCGGAATTTGAAGCAGAAAATAAAAAAAATAAGCCAAGGGTAGATAATAAAAAAAGGCTAAAAAATAAATAAGGATCGAAGTATATTTTTTGAAATAATTTATTCATCAATCAGGCTCTTTAAAACTTCAATTGCTACCGGTCCAGCAACTGCCCCGCCGCTCTCTCCGTTCTCAATTACCACGGAAACTGCATATCTTGGATTGGGCATTGGGCCAAAAGCGATGATAATAGAATGATCCCTTAGCAACTCTGAGGTTCTTACCTCCTGGTAAGCTTCCTTACTATCTAAA
>CABWYS010000046.1 GCA_902509555.1 uncultured SAR86 cluster bacterium | reverse complement strand
GATCACTTTCAACATACAGAGCTATTAATAACTTACCATTGCCTTTATCACAATGCCTTATATATCCAATGATAGATCCAACTTGCAGCTCAAAATCGCAAAATGATTATGCAGAAGGGTTCTTTTTAAGCACAAAAGCGATGATTTGGTTTTGGGATAAATTAATGCATTCTCGTAAAGACCTTCAAGATCCAATCTTTAATTTGACCATCAATCCAAATACGGCTCTTCCAAAAACATTAGTCATAACCGCTGGATTTGATCCCCTCAGCGACGAAGGGGAATCATATGCAAGGCTCATTCATAATAATGGAAATGAGGTGCACCAGATTCATTATCCACATCTTATCCATGGTTTTGTTAATATGACGGCTTTAAGAGCTGCCAAAGATGCATCAAAAGACATAATAAATACATATAAAAACTATTTAAACTAATGAAACCATTGCTTGAAATTTCGAATTTATCTATCAGTTTTCAGGTTAGAAAAGCTGAATTTTCTGCCGTCAAGAACTTAAATTTATCAATTAAAGAGAATCAGATTGTTGGTTTAGTCGGTGAGTCTGGGTCTGGAAAATCTGTTACTGCAATGTCTATCATGCGTTTACTTCCAGAACCAAAGGCATCATATAGCAATGAATCATCCATCCTATTTGATGGAACAGAAATCTTGAGTGCTGACCCCACCACTCTGAGAAAGATTAGAGGGAATAAAATTTCTATGATTTTTCAAGAGCCTATGACCTCTTTAAACCCATATCATAGAGTTGGCGATCAAATTGTTGAATCAATCTTATTACACAAAGCACAATCAAAATCTGAGGCTATACATGAGGCAAAAAACTTAATGAATTTGGTTGAAATTCCTGATGTCAACAGACGATTTGCATCCTACTCACATGAACTTTCTGGTGGGCAGAGACAAAGAATTATGATTGCAATGGCTTTGGCCAATAAACCCAAATTGCTCATAGCTGACGAACCAACAACGGCTCTAGATGTAACAATTCAAGCACAAATACTTGATTTAATGACAAAGCTAAAGGATGAAGTGGGAATGTCAATATTATTCATTACACATGATTTAGGTTTGATTGAAAAATTTTCAGACTCAATCACAGTTATGCAAAAAGGTGTTGTAGTAGAGCAGGGAGATACAAAATCTGTATTTTTAAATCCTCGGCATGAATACACACAAAAACTTATTAATTCTGAACCATCTCCCAAGCAAGAAACTCTACTTAAAAATACTCACTTTATTACTGTCAAGGATTTAAATATTTTTTACCCCCTCCCAAATAAAACTTTTTTTAAGAAAGATTTTTTTCATGCAGTAAAAGACGTGAATTTCTCTATTACCAAAAACTCAACAATTGGATTAGTGGGAGAGTCAGGCTCAGGCAAATCAACCCTAGGCAAAGCTTTAGCTGGACTAATTAATTATCAGGGCTCAGTAATATATGATGGCCAAGATATCAGCCAATTAAATTCAAAAGAGTCAAAGTTAATTAAAAAAGATATTCAAATTGTCTTTCAAGACCCTTATGGCTCTCTCTCACCTCGAATGACAGTGGGAGAAATAGTTGGAGAAGGTTTAGATGTCCATTTTAATCTAAACAAAAAACAAAAAGATGAACGTATTGCTGATTGCTTAAAGGCTGTTGAAATTAATCCAGATGATAGATTTAAATATCCGCATGAGTTTTCTGGTGGGCAGAGACAGCGAGTTGCAATTGCAAGATCTCTTATTTTAAATCCTTCATTCATGATTCTGGATGAGCCAACCTCAGCTTTAGACCGATCCATTCAAATCCAGGTCATTGAGCTATTAAAAAATATTCAGACAGAGTACAAATTGACATATCTATTTATTAGTCATGATCTTAAGGTTGTAAGATCAATGTCAGACTATATATTTGTAATGCAAAATGGGCTCATTGTTGAATCAGGCCCTGCTAATCAAGTTTTCTCGAGCCCAGAAGAAGATTATACTGATAAACTTCTTAATGCTGCATTGCGTTATTCAAGTGTTTAATTATGTCTAATAGAAAATATTCAAAGAACTTAGTTGACGGACCATTTCAGGCTGCATCTCGATCAATGCTGAGAGGTGTTGGCTTTGAAACAGCTGATTTCTCAAAACCATTAGTTGGCATTGCATCAACTTGGTCCAAAGTAACTCCATGTAACATGCATATAAATGAATTGGCTAATTTGGTTGAGGAATCTATTGATGCTTCAGAATGCAAAGGAGTTCTTTTTAACACCATCACAGTATCAGATGGAATATCGATGGGAACGCAAGGAATGAAATATTCATTGGTCTCTAGAGAGGTTATAGCGGATTCAATTGAAACCGTGGTTGGCTGTCTTGGCTATGACGGAGTGATTGCAATCGGTGGGTGTGATAAGAATATGCCCGGAGCATTGATGGGATTGGCAAGGTTGGATAGGCCCTCAATATTTATCTATGGTGGATCCATTCGACCCAGCTCAATTAATACAGATTATGTAACAGTTTCTGAAAAGGTGGGTGAATATGCAAAAGGAGATATTACTGAAGAAGAACTTATAGCTATTGAAGAAGTATCAGTTGTTGGACCAGGATCATGTGGCGGTATGTATACAGCAAATACTATGGCATCAAGCATTGAAGCTTTGGGGATGAGCTTACCAGGAAGCAGTAGTCAAGATGCAGTTTCTAAGGATAAAAAACAAGATTGTATGAATGCAGGAGATGCTATTAAAAATTTGTTAGACCTTGATATAAAGCCTAGCGACATCATGACAAAAAAAGCTTTTGAAAATTCTATAGCAGTTGTGATTGCCTTAGGAGGCTCAACAAATGCTGTTTTACACCTTTTAGCTATAGCGCATTGTATCGGTGTTAAG
>CABWYS010000045.1 GCA_902509555.1 uncultured SAR86 cluster bacterium | reverse complement strand
CATTTGCAACTGGCATGTAGGAATCTTGAATTAAAGCCCGATCATTAAAGTTAATTTCTGTGTCTAAGATCTTTTCTTGCTTATGTCCTTTGAGATCATTGACAGCACTTTTTAACATTGAAAGATACATGCTAAGACCTATTGCCTCTATATGTCCGCTTTGTTTAACGCCTAAGAAATCTCCAGCACCTCTAATTTCTAAATCTTCTTGAGCTATAAAATACCCAGATCCCAGATCTGAATATTTAACCAATGAATCAAGTTTCGCTTTAGGAGCTTTTTTTAAATCAGGGGTTGGGATTAGTAAATAACAATAGGCTTGCCGCATCGATCTTCCCACTCGACCTCTCAATTGATGCAATTGCGAGAGACCAAAATTATGAGCATCGATTACAATGATTGTATTTGCATTGGGAATATCTAATCCCATTTCAACTATCGTTGTGCATATAAGAATATCTATTGAGCCAGAATTAAAACCATTCATAGTTTTGGTAATATCTTTTTTAGTTAACTTTCCATGAGCAATGTCTATATTTGCCTCAGGTACTAAGTTTGAAATTTGAGTTTTTAAGCCTTCCATTTTAGATATATCATTTTGAACCAAAAATACTTGACCGCCTCGAGTTAATTCTCTATCGATTGCATTTTTAATAATTTGTTGATTTTGTGTATTTAAAAAAGTTTTTACACTTAGTCTTTCTAGAGGCGGAGTATACAAATAAGAGAAATCTTTTAATCCTGAATATACAAGATTTAAGGTTCTCGGTATCGGAGTGGCAGACATGTATAAAATATGCGTTGTTGATTGTCTGGATTTAATTATTTCTTTTTGCTTTATCCCAAAACGATGCTCCTCATCAATTACCAATAGACCAAGATTATCAAGAGAAATATCGTTATTTAGTAATGCATGAGTCCCAATTAAAATATCAATCTTTCCATGTTTAAAATCATCGTATATTTTTATCTTATTTTTTGATGAAGTGTGCCTGGATAGAAGGTCGATATTTACTGGGAAGTTAACAAATCTTTTGGTAAAGCTCTCCAAATGTTGTTTGGCTAAAACAGTGCTAGGCGCAAGAACCATTACTTGTTTCTTTGAATGAACAGCCACAAAAGCTCCACGCATTGCAACTTCAGTTTTACCAAAACCAACATCACCACATATAACCCTATTCATCGGCTTAATGAGAGCCATATCTTTTAAAATATCTTTTATGCAATCAACTTGATCGGTTGTTAAAACATAAGGGAAATCTTTATCGAATTCTTGATAGGCACTTTCCTCACATATTAATTGATAAGAAGATGCTATTGATCGTCTAGATTCAATATCTAGTAACTCTGCAGCATGATCAAGGGCTTTAATTTTCGCTTTTTCTTTTTTAACCTTCCATTTTGCAGAGGACAAAGAATCAAGACGTACCCCATGGGTTTGTGATACTTGAAACTTTGAAACTAAATAGGCCTGTCTAATTGGAACATATAAAATCTCTTTTTCTAGGTATTCAATTTGAATATATTCTTCTTCACTTGAATTAGTTTTTAAAAGTTCTAAACCTTTATAAATTCCCACACCATAATCAACATGTATAACAAGCTCTTCATCATTGAAGGGGTTTTCAAACTTTTCGATAAGAGAATCTTGCTTTGTTTTAGTCGATTTGACATTTAAAACTTCTGAACTCGTTACTCTATCCAAATTTAAATGTACAAATTTTCCGTTTTTGCTAGCAAACGATCTAACCGGAAGATGGATGCAGCTAAATATTCCATTATGAAGATTGAAAGGGAGTGACGTAATGATTGTTTTGTATTGCTTATTAATCTGATCTATTTGGTTAGATTTATGTAGACTAAATCCAGAAAAGTAATCAATTAAATTAGATTCACCTTCCTGAATAAGAGGGTTATAGATCTCATACCCTTCAGGATATTGGCCTGATGCTAAGCTTTGAAATATTTCACAATGTCTTTCATCATGGTTTTGAAAATAATTCCTCCATGCATATTTAAAATTTCCAATTGATTCTTCATCCAAGCTAATTTCTGAGCCAGTAAATAATTTAAACTCAGATAATTTATTCGTCATATTTTGTGTTTTTGGATCAAATTCTCTTATTTCATCAATTTGATCTCCAAAAAAATCTACTCTTAGCGGGTGAAGCTGAAATCCTGAATAAAAATCAACTACGCCTCCTCGGACAGTGTATTGATTAATTGCATTAACTCTCTCTGTTCGTTCGTAATTTAATGCCTCTAAACTAGCCGTTAATTCTTTGATGGTTAATGAGTCATTAATTTTAAAGTTCTTTCGAGCAATAAAAAAATTCTTTGATGGTAATTTTTCAAATAGATTGATACAGCTTGCAATGATTATTTTGATGTTTGCTTTGTCACAATTTAATAATTTAATTCTTTCTTGAATGATTGAATCTGCAGTTGAAAATCTATCGTATGGTAGTATTTCTCTTTCAGGATAATAACCAATTTCACCATCATCTAGAAAAAGTTTGAGTTCATTTTTTATTAATCTAGCTTCTTTATCTGAATCACAAAGGTACAGAATTTTTTGATTCTGTATTTTTACAGATTGAGCTAGCTCAAATGCTATGGGTTCATGCTGTTTTTCTAACATATCGTGCAGTATAATTTCCGCCTAAAGAATTATCTTAAAAACAGGAACACTAACATGGATATAAGTTTTTCAGAACAAGATCTTCAATTTCAGGAAGAGATTAGAGCTGGTCTAAATGGATCAGAGTTTCCAGTTAATGTAAGGGAAAAACAAGAAAACGGTACAGCCCTCACTAAAACGGACATGATTGATTTTCATAAATTTATTCATAGTAAAGGTTGGATGGGTTATAACTGGCCTGTTGAATATGGTGGGACTGGATGGTCTCCAGTGCAAATATATTTATTTCTAAATGAGCTTGCTTTGGCACAATGCCCAACAATTCTTCCATTCGGCTTAAGCATGGTCGGTCCTGTTATCTATACATTTGGTAACCAAGAACAAAAAGATAGATTTTTACCCGATATTCTTGAGTTTAATACATGGTGGTGCCAAGGTTATTCAGAGCCTGGTT
>CABWYS010000044.1 GCA_902509555.1 uncultured SAR86 cluster bacterium | reverse complement strand
GGCAGCTGAAGCATATAGAGAAGAGGTTGTAGCTAATGCGGAGGGTGAAGCAGTTCGTTTTGATAAGCTATTAGCTGAGTATGAAAAAGCACCAAAAGTGACGCGGGATCGACTTTATTTAGATGCCTTGCAAGGTCTATACAGCAATTCAACTAAAGTATTGATGGACGTCGAGGGCGGCAATAATTTGATGTACCTTCCGTTAGATAAAATTCTTGAACAAAATAGATCACAGGAGGAAGACTAATGACTAAAGGAATGAATCTCTTAGTTCTTGCAGGACTTATTCTTGCAATAATACTTAATAGCATATTTGTTATTAATGAAAAAGAAGATGGAATTGTTTTTCAGTTTGGTGAAGCTGTTAAATCTGATCTTCCAACTGGCTTAAATTTTAAATTACCGATTATCCAAAATGTAAAAAAATATGACTCAAGATTGCAGACTCTAGATGAAGAGCCAAATAGAATATTAACTGTTGAGAGTAAATATCTTATTGTTGACTCGTTTGTCAAATATCGAATTACGAATGTTCGAACCTTTTATGATGCAACTAGCGGAAGTTTTATTAACTTGAATAATTTGCTTGGACAAAGAACTGCGTTTGAGCTGAAAAATCAATTTGGCCGAAGAACAGTGACCGAATTAGTTTCAGGAGAAAGAGACCAGTTGATGAGCGACATGCGAGATAATTTAGGAAATTCTGTATCTGACTTAGGTATAGAGATTATTGATTTTAGAGTTAAAAGAATCGATTTGCCGCCTGAACTAAGTAACTCTGTGTATGAAAGAATGCGCTCTGAAAGAAACAGATTAGCTGAAGAATTACGTGCTGAAGGAAATGAGCTTTCTAATGAAATTCGATCCACTGCAGACAAAGAAAGAGTTATTATTCTTGCAGAAGCCTATAAAACTTCTGAAGAAATAAGAGGAGAGGGCGATGCTACAGCAGCAGCAATCTACGCAGAATCATTCTCAAGAGATCCAGAATTTTATGAGTTTACTCGAAGCATGAAAGCTTATGATGCAACTTTCAATAATAAGTCAGATGTTTTGGTCATCGATCCTAAATCTGATTTCTTCAAATACCTCAATAAGTCAAAAGGCAATAACTAACATCCCATGAGCAATAATACCCTTATCTTGGGCTTACAGTGGGGTGATGAGGGTAAAGGAAAAATTGTAGATGCTTTGGCAGAAAGTTCAGAGGCAGTATGTCGTTTTCAAGGCGGTCATAATGCAGGGCATACACTCAAAGTTGATGGTGAGCAAAAAGTACTCCATCTAGTTCCTTCAGGCATTCTTCATCCTTCAGTTCATTGCGTCTTGGGTAATGGCTTGGTTTTATCTCTTCCTGCTTTGTCTAAAGAAATTCAGGAATTACAAGACAGTGATATTAATTTTAAAGACCGTTTTTATGTCAGTGAAGATTGCTCATTAATTCTGCCCACTCATATAGCTATTGATAAGGTGCGAGATAAACAAGAGGGCATTGGGACAACTGGAAGAGGAATTGGTCCAGCCTATGAAGACAAGATTGCTAGACGCGCAGTACGTTTTGGAGATTTAAAAAATCTTGAAGAGCTTAAAATAAAATTATCGACATTGGTTAATTATCACAATCAAATTTTACAGAATTTATACAATGCTCAACCTATAAACTTTGAGGATGTTTTGGAAGAATTGACTAGTAACATAGATCTTTTCAATGAATATCATTGCAAAACCCAGGACCTTTTGATGCTTTGGGTAAAACAGGGCAAGAAGATTCTATTTGAAGGTGCGCAGGGGTCTATGTTAGACATTGATCATGGAACCTATCCATATGTCACCTCTTCCAGCACTACTGCAGGCGGTTTATCTTCAGGGTTGGGTGTGGGCCCGCGACATATTGATTCTATTCTGGGAATTACCAAGGCATATACCACTCGTGTTGGCGAAGGCCCTTTTGCTACCGAGTTATTTGATTCCAATGCAGAGCAATTGGCAAGGGTTGGACATGAATTTGGCGCAACAACTGGCCGTCCAAGAAGATGTGGATGGCTAGATTTGAAGGCATTAGAAACCATTGTTTTTATTAACTCTGTTACTAATCTATGCATCACAAAATTAGATGTTCTAGATGACTTTGAAGAAATTCAAGTGTGTATTGACTATGACCAAAATCAGCAACCGATTTATAAAACATTCTCTGGTTGGAAGCAGGATACATCTAATGCTAGATCTTTTGATGATTTACCTATAGCTGCTCAGGACTATATAATATTTATTGAAGAGACTTTGGATTGTCCTGTTGGCATAGTTTCGGTAGGACCATCAAGAGATCAAACAATTTATAGAGCTTAGCATTATCAATTCTGGAGACATATGAGAAACCTTCTAACTTCAATCGCTCTACTTTTTATTTTTACTGTAGCTATTTTTTTTGGAGGCGCAGTTTTAAAAGTTTTTGGAACATTGGATGGGCCTGGAGTTATTGAGGGAAGAGTTCTTCCAGAAAAAGCACTTCAAGATAGAGCCACGAGGATTAATCTGGTGAAATCAGAATTAGAGGTTTTGGATGAAAAACAAATTCTCTTTGGCGATCTACATGTTCATACAACTTACTCAACAGATGCATTCATGTGGTCTTTGCCTTTTATGAATGGTAAAGGAGCCTCCCCATTAGCAGACGCATGTGATTACGCAAGATTTTGTTCAGCTTTAGATTTTTGGTCTATCAACGATCATGCTGAAGCTAGCACTCCAAGAAAATGGCTGGATACAAAACAAAGCATTCAACAATGTAATAATTTATCAGAAGGGACAGATGATTTAGTTAGTTTCTTGGGATGGGAGTGGACTCAAGTTGATCCGAATCCTGAAAATCATTATGGGCATAAAAATGTTATTTTTTTAGAAACGGATGATGCTTTGGTGCCGCCAAGAGCTATTGGCTCGGGAGGAGTGGCTCCATTGGTAATGAGACTTGGTTTGCCATGGACAATGTCTGCTTTGCCTGCAACTCTAGATTTTAAAAATAGAGATAGATTCTTCGCGTTTGACAAATTTTTTGACGAAATCCAAGCAACGCCTATATGCCCTGAAGGAGTTAATACCAGAGATCTTCCTGTGAATTGTTACGAG
>CABWYS010000043.1 GCA_902509555.1 uncultured SAR86 cluster bacterium | reverse complement strand
ATGAGTTTGCTCAAAAATATAATATTGAAATTAAAAAAGTTGTTGAATGCGACGAATTACCATCCCCAAAGAAAGGAGTTCTTATTAATTCTGATAATTTTACCGGTCAGGAATCAGACGAGGCAATTAAGAGTATTAATGACTACTTAGAAAAAAATACCATTGGTAAAAGTATAGAAAATTTTAGACTAAGGGACTGGGGCGTAAGTAGGCAGAGATTTTGGGGTTGCCCAATCCCAGTTATCTACCAAGATGGCGAGCCTATTTTTTTAGAGAACGAAGATCTTCCAGTCAAGCTGCCTAAAATTGCAGATGGAGAATCTCCTAAACCGTTAAGTCAAAATAAAGCTTTCTTTGATTTGGGTTCAGGAAAGACTCGCGAAGTAGATACTTTTGATACATTTGTAGATTCTTCATGGTATTACGCAAGATTTACAGCGGCTGATAATAATGACAAAGCATTGGATGAAAGTTCAAAGCATTGGCTTCCTGTTGATCTATATGTTGGAGGGATTGAGCACGCAATATTGCATCTTCTTTACTCAAGATTCTTCCATAAGGCTATGAGAGATATGGGTCTGGTTGATGGCGATGAGCCTTTTAAGAAACTTCTTACACAGGGCATGGTTCTAAAAGATGGTTACAAAATGTCGAAGTCTAAAGGTAATACTGTAGACCCACAAAAGTTTATTGACCAATATGGAGCTGACACAATTAGACTTTATATGATGTTTACTTCTCCGCCTGAGCAATCCCTGGAATGGTCAGATACAGCAATTGAGGGCTCATACAGATTCCTCAAACGCATATGGAATCTTTTGTCAGAAAGAAAACAATTTACTGAAAAGCAACCAGATAAATTTACAAAACATGAGCTTGAACTGCGTCAAAAAAGTCATAAAACTCTAAAAAAAGTTACTCATGACTATGCGGAACGCAATTCATTTAATACAGCAATTGCATCAATAATGGAGTTATTGAATTCAGTTCCAGAATCATTTAAAGCAAATGATGCAACCATAGCTCAAAGATTCTGTTTAGATGAGGTAATTCAATTTACATTAAAAATGCTATCGCCAATTACCCCTCATATTAGTCTTTATTTATGGAAAGAATATTCGGAATCTAATGGCGATGATTTTGAAAATTCTTGGCCAATTCATAATGAAGAGTTTCTTCAATTAGAAGATTTTCAACTCATTATTCAGATCAATGGAAAGGTTCGAGGCAAAGAAAATGTATCTGTTGATACAGAGCAAGCTGATTTAGAGGTGCTAGCAAAGGCAAATGAAAATGTTAAAAAAATTCTAGCTAACCAGCCCATAAAAAAGGTAATCTATATAAAAGAAAAATTAATTAATTTCGTGATTTAAATGAACTACATAACTCCTTTCGACGACTATCCAATTCATCAAGCTATAGAACCCATTACTGTTCCAGGGCCCACGGATAGAAATTTTTATGACAGATATTTTTTCAATGGCATGGATCCTGAAAATGAGTATATTTTTGAAATAGGTATAGCACTCTATCCAAATAGACATGTGATGGATGCGCATTTCAGTATTTCATACAAAGGTAAGCAATATTCATTTCATGCGAGTCAGCGCCTAGATCAAAAAAGAGTGCCAATCAACATTGGTCCTATGCGCCTAACAATTAATGAACCCATGAATGAACTTACATTTTCTTTAAAAGATCCTGATAACAAGCTAAATTGTAATCTTAAATTCTCAGCTAATTCTGTTGCTCATCAGGAGCCTCGATCCCTTCTGATGGAGGGCACCAGAACGATCATGAATACCATTAGATTCACTCAACTAGGTAAGTGGACAGGAGAAATATCAACAGAGGCTGGAACACTTAATCCTAAAGCAATATATGGAATTAGAGATAGGTCATGGGGTGTCAGACCGGTGGGAGAGCCAGAAGGTGGAGCGCCTGGAATGCTAAACCAAGAACCTGGAGTATATTGGTGCTGGGCTCCTGTTCACTTTGATGGATTCTGCACACAATTTGGTACATTTGAAGATAGGGATGGTAATACAACACAAATTTCTGGACATAAATTACCTTTATATGAAGATATGTCTTCTGCTCCATCTGAAATTGAGGTTGAAACTATCCACTCTCTTCATCACTCTGTGAAATGGCAAAAAGGCTCACGTTGGGCAACCGGAGCAAATATATCAGGCATACTAAAAAATAAAGAAAAGTTTGATCTTGAGCTTGAAACAATTGGTCCAATATTCTTTTGCAAAGGCATTGGGTACCAGCATGATGAATGGAAACATGGTATTTGGAGAGGTGAAAGCGAAACAGGCTATGAAGTTTGGGACTTGTCTGCCATTGATCCAGGAGATTATACATTTTTTCATACGCATCAAATTGCAAAAGCTACATTAGGCTCAGAAAAAGGTATTGGAATGCTCGAGAACTTAGTGGTTGGAAGACATGACCCATCTGGCTTTGAAGATTTTTTTGATGGAGCAAAATAAATTTAATAAGTATTTTTTAATACTCATATCTTTTTTTGCAATCTATAGCTGTCAGTTTGACTGGATTGAAGAGCGACAAATCTCACTAAATAAGATTGAGTTTGGGTTAAGTGTTAGAGATTCATTTAAACAAAAATCATTAAAATATTTTTCTCACAATCAATCTAATAGTAATTACAACCTCTATATATCCAACCTTCAATTTAAAAAGAAAAATTTTTATGGTGGCTCAGCTGCAAGGGCAAAACAGATAGAAATTATTGGTCAGCTGGAATTCAAATTCACCAACATGGTATCAACCAAAAGTGGCAAACTAGAAATCGCAGGCTGGATTCCTGTGAATGAAAATAATCCGCAAGCTGAAATGATGGCGCAGAGAAAAATTACCGACGAGTTAGAATTATTGTTGCTTGAAGAACTCTTAAAGGAGTATTGGTTAATTGAAAGTTAATTTTCTAAATTTTACTGATCCCAAAGATCACAAATTCTTTCTGCTCACAGGAGGAGAATTTATTCTAAAACAAGATGCAGTTGAAAGAATTTTAAATAATTTACAGAATCATGGATTCAATGAAAAGGTATCAATATTTCAAGATGACTTAGATCAATTGGAAGAAATTGTTTCAAGAAATATTGGAGGCTCTTTATTCCAAGAAAATCTCATTCTGCATATCAAACATAGTTCAGGAAAGTTTCCTGAAAAAATAAAATCTCTTCTTCAAGATAACAATATTTTCAAATCTTCGAACATTGTA
>CABWYS010000042.1 GCA_902509555.1 uncultured SAR86 cluster bacterium | reverse complement strand
CAATGAATTCTAGATTTTTATTATACTCGTTTGTTTTTCTATCCGGATTTATATTTAGCAATGTCCAATTTTCACAAAAGGATATTTTAAATGCCGATGAAGCCTTCGTTTTAAGTTCACTGATTTTAGAAAATAAAATATTTGTATCATGGGATATTCAACCTGGATATTACCTGTACAAAAAATCAATTGTGGTTAAGGTTGGTGATGAAATCCTTGAACACAATTACATTATTAAAAATGAATCTAAAATTTCTGATGAGTTTTTTGGAGACTCAATTATTTTTAAGGATGTTCTAGAGGTTGATGCTGAGCTTATACATGTTAATCTAAGCAAACCTCAGAGCATTGAAGTTATTTATCAAGGGTGTGCTGAAGGCAAGTACTGTTATCCAAAAATCCTTAAAAGTCTTTAAAATCGTTTAATTTCTGTAAAAAACATTATAAAATCAATAAAAAATGAAAATATTAGTAATACATGGTCCTAATTTAAATCTACTTGGTATTAGAGAGCCTGAGGTTTATGGCTCAGTAACAATGGAAGAAATTAACGAAGGTTTGGAAGAAAGGGCAAGCTTTAACAATATTCAAATAGAAGCCTTTCAAAGCAATGCCGAGCATGAAATTGTTACCAAACTTCAAGATTCAATGGATCATATAGATTACATAATCATTAATCCTGGAGCGCTTACTCATACCAGCATAGCAATTCGGGACTCCTTGCTTGGAATTGGAGTTCCGTTCTACGAAGTGCATATATCTAATATCTTTGCAAGAGAAGAGTTTAGGCAGAAATCCTATTTTTCTGATGTGGCGAATGGTGTGATTTGCGGGCTTGGAACTCAAGGATATGACTTAGCTCTTAGGCATATTATTGATAACAATAAGGATAAAAAATAATGGATATAAGAAAGATCAAAAAATTAATAGAAATGCTGCAAGACTCAGACTTAACTGAAATTGAAGTTAAGGAGGGCGAGGAATCGGTTCGAATTGCACGAGGAAATTCACGAACTATTGAAGCAACTCCTGCTCCAATAATTCATAGTTCAACCAGCTCGCCCGTAGAAAAAAATGAGGTTTCCCTTGATAAATCAGGCTCTATAATTAAATCACCCATAGTTGGAACATTCTATAGAAAGCCCTCACCAGATAAACCTCCATTCATCGAAATTGGTAACAATGTCAATGCTGGGGATGTTGTATGTATAGTCGAGGCAATGAAGATGATGAATGAAATTAAATCGGAATTTACCGGTAAGGTCTCAGCAATAAATATTGAGGATGGTGAGCCTGTTGAATTTGATCAATCACTAATTGTCATAGACTAATGTCTAAAAAAATTCTAATTGCCAATCGAGGGGAGATTGCTCTGCGAGCTCTTAGGGCTTGTAAAGAGCTAGATCTTAAAACGGTTGCAATTTACTCTACTGGAGATAAGGAGCTTAAGCACTTAAGATTGGCAGACGAAACTGTTTGTGTTGGCCCTGCAAGCCCCCTTGAAAGTTACCTAAATATTCCCTCGATTTTATCTGCTGCTGAATTAACAGGAGCAGATGCAATATATCCTGGATATGGTTTCCTTGCAGAGGATGCAGATTTTGCAGAAAGATGTGAGGCAAGTGGGTTTATATTTATTGGACCCTCTTCTAATGTTATTCGTCAAATGGGAGATAAGATAACTGCCAAAGGTCTTGCAGAGGAATCAAATATTCCTATTGTTCCAGGATACAAAGGAGAAATTCCAGAAGCTGATGAAGACATAAAAAAAATAGCTACAGGAGTTGGTTATCCAATGATGATAAAAGCTTCAGCGGGTGGTGGTGGAAGAGGCATGAGAGTTGTTCAGGATGAGTCAGAGCTGATTTCAGCATTACAGCTCACAAAACAAGAAGCTAAGAACGCTTTTGGAAATGACACTGTATATTTTGAAAAATTTATACAAAACCCCCGCCATATTGAAGTGCAAATTGTTGCGGATGGTAAAGGCAATGCCATTCATCTAGGCACCAGAGACTGCAGCATGCAAAGAAGACATCAAAAAATTATTGAAGAAGCTCCCGCTTTAGACATTGATCAACAGTCTTTAGAGACCACACTAAAAGCGTGCTTAAAGCTTTGTAAAAATACTAAGTATTCTGGTGTGGGAACCCTTGAGTTTCTCTATGAGGATGGTGAATTTTATTTCATAGAGATGAATACCCGAATTCAAGTTGAGCATCCCGTTTCTGAAATGATAACTGGCTTTGATCTTGTGAAGGCTCAGCTAAAACTTGCCCTTGATATGGAAATCACTCTTGATCAAGAGGAGATAATATTTAGAGGTCATGCAATGGAATGCAGAATCAATGCTGAAGATCCAGAGACTTTTGTTCCCTCGCCCGGGGTTATCAATAAAATGCATCCTCCTGGTGGATTTGGGGTGAGGTTTGATTCGCATATCTACTCAGGATATGTCGTGCCACCACACTACGACTCCCTGCTCGCAAAAATTATTACAACCGCTAATACAAGAGAGTCTTGCATTAAAAGAATGCTAAGTGCATTAGATGAGTTTTTTGTAGAAGGTATCAGCACAAATCATTTTTTGCATCAAAAACTTTTGGAAGATAAAACATTTTGCAAGAATGAACATAATATCAACTATCTTGAAGGATCTTTTTTAGAAAAATGAGTGCCAAAGAATATAATCCTGCTGAAATAGAAAACCTCATTCAGGAATCATGGAAGCAAAATAATTCATACAAAGCTTCACCCTCTGAAACAAAAGAAAAATTTTATTGCCTTTCAATGTTCCCTTACCCTTCAGGAAAATTGCATATGGGCCATGTTCGCAATTATACGATTGGAGACGTTATCTCTAGATTTAAGAGAATGCAAGGCTTTAATGTGTTTCAGCCCATGGGATGGGATGCGTTCGGCCTTCCAGCAGAGAATGCAGCTATAAAAAATAAAGTTGACCCTCAAAGTTGGACTGAACAAAATATTGCAAATATGAAGTCGCAATTAGAAAGATTAGGCTTTAGCTATGATTGGTCGAAAGAACTAAAAACTTGCGATCCTGGCTATTTTCAATGGGAACAAGAGATTTTTACAATGCTTCATAAACAAGGTCTTGTATATAGAAAAAAATCCCTAGTTAATTGGGATCCTGTTGATAAAACAGTTTTAGCAAATGAACAAGTTATTGAAGGTAAAGGATGGAGATCTGGAGCAACTGTTGAACTCAAAGAAATTGACCAATGGTTTTTAAAGATTACTGATTATGCTGATGAATTGCTTTCATCAATTGAAAATTTAGATTGGCCAGAAAATGTAAAATCTATGCAAAAAAACTGGATTGGTAAGTCATTTGGTTCAGAAATAAAATTTTCTTTGCATGATGAACAAGAGTTAACTGCCTTTA
>CABWYS010000041.1 GCA_902509555.1 uncultured SAR86 cluster bacterium | reverse complement strand
CTGAATGAAAGTTCACCAGATGAACAGCATAATCTTGATGCAACTGAATTCTCTTTAGCCGAATGCCGGTGGGCGATAACGTATGAAGCTGTAAAGCATCTCGATGATCTTTTGCTTAGAAGAACCCGTCTAGGTATGTGTCTACCCAATGGTGGCAGCAATCTCTATCCTGCTTTAAAAGAACTATTTTTATCCAATCACAACTGGGACGATGAACGATGGCAAGAAGAAGTCACTCGCTATGAAACAATTTGGAAAAAGTATTACAGTCTTCCTAGTAATGCTTAAGATGGGGTTGTTATGAAAAACGAAAAGTATTTTCTGAGTATTGATAATGGAACTCAGAGTGTCCGAGCCATGGTTTTTGATGGAGAGGGCCAGCTTATTGCAAAAAGCAAAGTTGAGATTGAGCCTTATTTCTCTACTCAGAAAGGATGGGCAGAGCAAAATGCAGACTATTTCTGGGATTCACTTTGTCAAGCTTGCCAAGGATTGTGGCCAAAGCTATCTATACCCAAGGAGTTGATTGCAGCTGTTTCAGTAACCACGCAGCGTGCTACGGTGGTTCCAATGGGAGGAGATAATCAACCATTGCGTCCCGCTATTAGTTGGCTGGATCAGCGACAAGTAGAAACAAAACCTAAATTAGGAAAACTAGAATCAGCTTTAATGAGCTTGATCAGAGCCAAGCCATTGGTAGATTTAATGCATGCTGAAGCTGAGGCTAATTGGATTGAGCAAAATGAGCCTGAGATCTGGAAGCAAGTTCACAAATTCTTACTTCTGTCTGGTTATCATAATTACAAACTCACTGGTCAATATAATGATGCCATTGCTAGTACTGTTGGATTTGTTCCATTTGAATACAAAACCCAACAGTGGGCTGATAAAAAAGACTGGAAGTGGCGGGCTATGCCCATTCGACCAGAAATGTTGCCGAAGGTTTTTCCAGCGGGGTCATCGCTAGGAGAAATTACTGCAGCAGCTGCAGATGCAACAGGCATACCTGAAGGATTGCCGTTGATTGCCAGCGGTTCAGATAAAGCCTGTGAGGTCTTAGGAACTGGTTGTATTGATAATGAAACAGGAAGCTTAAGCTATGGTAGCTTAGCCACACTGAATATTACCTCTGATAAATATCTTGAGGCAATCCCTTTTTATCCAGCTTATCCCGGTGTAATTCCTAATACATTTAATATTGAGATGATGGTGCAGCGTGGATATTGGATGGTGAGTTGGTTTAAAAAGGAGTTTGGGCTTCAAGAGGAGCAACTAGCAGCAAAATATGACCAACAGACTGAACAATTATTTGATAAGTTGCTTGCTAAAGTTCCTGCGGGCTCGGAAGGATTAATGCTACAACCTTATTGGTCACCCTCTAATGGCGACGGACCAGAAACCCGTGGTGCTATTATTGGTTTTAACGAAGATCATACAAGGGCACATCTTTATCGCGCAATGATAGAGGGACTTACTTACGCTTTAAGAGAGAGTAAAGAGCTTTTAGAAAAAAGAAGTCGAAAATCTATTTCTCGGTTGGTCGTATCTGGTGGTGGATCTCAAAGTGATGAGATCATGCAAATCACCGCTGATATCTTTGGCATGAGTGTTTTTCGACCACACACTTTTGAGACATCTTCTTTGGGTGCTGCTATCGCAAGCGCTGTTGGAATTGGCCTTTATCCAGATTTTTCTTCTGCTGTTGATAAGATGACTCATCAAGGTGACAGATTTGATCCTATAGATGCCAATCGAGAAATCTATAATGATCTGTATCACAAAGTCTATAAAAAGATGTATGGTCAACTAAAGCCCAGCTATGAGGCCATAAGGTCAATTACCAATTGATCTCATGAGTTAATATTAATTAAAGGTTAACAAACAATGCAATATAGAAAGGATTTCCCATATGCAGACCTAATAGGTTTAGAAATTGATTCAATCGAATCAGGTATGAGTATTTGCACAATACCTTTTAAAAAAGACTTATTAAATCCAAATGATGTTGTCCATGGCGGAGTTATATACTCAATAGCTGATACTGGTATGGGAGCTGCTGTTTTCTCAACCCTGGAAGACGGAGAGTTTTGCGCTACTCTTGAAATAAAAATAATGTATCTAAAACCCGCTGGTCACTTCGATCTTATTTGTCATACTCAAGTTATAAAGAAGGGTCGGAGAGTTGCCTTTCTTGAAAGTGAGATTCTTTCAAACAAGGAGCTTATTGCCAAAGCCTCTGGTAGCTTTGCAATCTTTTAAATTTTAGGTTACTTATATATTTTCTTGACTTAGAGTTAACTTTAACTGTTAGACTTACCTCTTAATTTTTTTTGCTGGAGAAAAAAATGCCAGAGATGTCACTTTATGGCTGGTTTCATACCTTTATGGGAATTTTTGCGCTGTTAAGTGGATTCTATTCTTTAGTCAAATATAAAATTATAGACTCTCAGAATACATCTGCAAAAATCTTTTTAGTTTGTACTTTAGTTGCCGCTGTTACCGCACTCACTTTGTATAAGCAGGGTGGATTTGGCGTAGGCCACATGTTAGCCGTTTTAACATTGCTTGCATTAATTGTTGGAAGGGTTAATGAAAAGGGATTATTTTTTGGATGGTTGACGCCATATTTTCAAACTATATGTTATACCTCACTCTTTTTGTTTCACTCTATTCCAGCCATCACAGATGGATTGAGACGCCTACCAGTTGGCGATCCTGTAATAACAACATTAACCGATCCTCTTTTGATGGGTTTTTATGCAGCCTTTTTCTTAATTTACATAGTGGTGCTGGTGATGCAAATGTTATGGATCAAGAGGAACACTTAAGATGAGTTTATATACTATTGG
Organism: uncultured SAR86 cluster bacterium; assembly: GCA_902509555.1. Taxonomy (GTDB): domain Bacteria; phylum Pseudomonadota; class Gammaproteobacteria; order Magnimaribacterales; family D2472; genus D2472. The sequence continues at coordinate 893 of CABWYS010000041.1, read as the reverse complement.
TCAGGCTTCAGAGGAAGTTGATTTAACCCCTTACACTCTTCGTTATTATGAGAAAGAAGGTTTGCTTCCTGATGTGACAAAAGATTCTGCTGGTCGAAGAAAATACCATGACGACGACTTGCAAAGAATTGGGTTTATCAAATGCTTAAAAGGAACTGGCATGTCTTTAAAGCAAATCAAAGAATATGGAGATCTTTACGAGCAGGGTAAGGCAAAATTCAAAGAGAGAAATGCGATGCTTGAAGAGCATAGAGAAAAAATTCTACAAGAAATAAAAACCCAAAAGAAATATCTAAAAATGGTTGAAGCTAAGATTGAAATGAAAATCTAGCTATGAACTATAGAGATTTCAAACCTTATTCAAAGATTAGCTCTTTAACGCTTGGTGGTGGCGGTATCGGCCAAGTATGGGGCGAAACAACATCTGAAGAAGCAGTCAAAACAGTTCATACTGCTCTAGATCATGGCATTAATCATTTTGATGTCGCACCTATGTATGGAAAAGGTGAGGCTGAGCGAATCATTGGAAAGTCTTTAAATGGCTCGGATGCAGACGATTTATTTTTTACTACCAAGTGCCAATTAGGAACTCTCCCTGATACTGAAGTCTATTCTCTGACTAGAAGCTTGGATAACATGAAATTAGAAAAGGTGAATTTATTTTTACTTCATTCTCAATTAATCGAAGATCACTACAAGCTGTATAAGTTTGATGAGATGCGGGCAAAAAGTGCAACTACTTTAAGTTGTTTTTTTAATGCAGCTGTTCCAGCTTTTGAGCGACTACAGAAAGAGGGAAAGATAGATCATTGGGGGATTGGCGGGCTTGGACAAGAGGAGGCAATTATTCAAGCTTTAAACCATTCCCAAGCACCTAGCGCAGTTCAATGTGT
>CABWYS010000040.1 GCA_902509555.1 uncultured SAR86 cluster bacterium | reverse complement strand
AACTTGGAATGATTCAGATATGGATTTAAACGTTGAGCTTTTTTGTCCCGATGAGACTAAAGATTTCTTACCAACCTGCCAACAGGCTGGCAATATTATGGCTGAAAGATGCCAAACCTCTGGTATGGATGATCAAACTTGTAAGTATTTAGTAGATCAAACAAAATTATTTGCGGCTCAAATGGGCTCAACAGGATATGCTGCAGTGAATGAAACAAACCCTGATGATTATTTAAATGCTGGGCAATGCAATGATTGTTTTCTGCCATCATTTAACTACAGGCCTCTAGGCTCTGCTCAGTATGTTTTAGCATTAAGTGATTTTACCGATAAAGAAAATCCACAACGTTTTAAGTTTGGGTTTATTGGTTCAAGCGACAATCATGGTGCTCGACCAGGTACAGGATATAAAGAAATTGATCGACTTTTTAATACTGAGGCTAATGGTTTCAATGATCCATTGTATGAAAAAATGAGTGATCTAAGGCGTCCCAAGGGTAAATTAGAACCGTCTTATGTTGATTTGGGCAATACGAACTTGAGCAGTATTATGGATTTAAATATAGCCACGGACGCTGAAAGACAAAGTGCATACTTTATGTCTGGGGGCTTGGTTGCCGCTCACTCAACATCCAGAAAGAGGGAATCAATTTGGGATGCATTGGAAAGAAAAGAAGTTTATGCAACCTCAGGACCAAGAATTCTTTTATGGTTTGATGCAGAAACTCAATCTGAATCTTTATCAATGGGCTCAGAAGTTGAAAGTAATCAATCACCAGTATTCACTGTAAAAGCAGCGGGCTCTCTTAAGCAAAAACCTGGTTGTCCTGATTACAGCAATAATGGATTAACAAAAGAGCGTTTAGAGAAGATTTGTAATTCAGAATGTTACAATCCTAGCAATGAAAGAAGAGTTATTACACGAATTGAAGTTATTAAAATTTTGCCACAACAATATGAAAATGAACCAGTTGAAGGTCTTGTAGAAGATGTATGGAAGACTTTGCCTTGCAATAGTACAACTTGCGAGGTGTCATTTAAAGACGAGCAATTCTCAATTGGTCGAAGAGATGCTGTTTATTATGTTAGAGCCATCGAAGAGCCCTCGCCAAAACTTTCTGCTGATCCATTGGGTTGTGAATTTGATGAAAATGGTAAATGTATCAAAACTGAAATATGTAGAGTAGGGGTTCATGAGAATAGAGGAGACTGTCTTGCACCTGCAGAAAATAGAGCTTGGTCAAGCCCGATTTACGTTAACTACCCTTCCTAAGCTAGCCCGCCTGGTTTGTTTTTAACCAATCATCTAGCTTGGCATTTACAAACTTATAAGAATTTGGATTTGAAAATTTCTTTGCGAGACGAATACACTCATCTATAACTACAGGATGAGCTAGTTCATTAGCGCGTATCTCAACTATTCCAAGCCACAAAATGGCTTCATCTATAATCTCCAGACTCTCACCTTCATTATTCTTTAGGTCTCTTGTGATTTCTTTTAAATCGTCTGATTGCTCAAAAATATTTTCTAATCTTTGTTTGAAGTAATTGAAGCTTATCTTTTTGGGTGTATTTTCTTTTAGGAATTGATCTATAAGAGAGTTTAAATTTGATTCATGAAATATGTATTGATAGATTGCTTGAACTAAGCACTCTCGCGTTTGAAGTTCTTGTTTGTACTTCCCTAGGTTTTTAGACATCTTTAGCTGAGCATTTCAACAAGTGATTGTGCAATTTCTTTACCTTTGTTTAATTTTGATGAATCAGTCCGTTCTTGAGCTTGAGATAAATTTTCAGCAGCAATCAAGCCAAAGCCAATGGGTTTATTTGCATTCACACTAACTTGCATTAATCCCTGAGCTGCTGACTCACATATGAGTTCGTAATGTGTAGTTTCTCCCCTAATTACTACTCCATATGCAATGACTCCATCTGCATCAGCCAATTCTTTTTGAGCTGCATGAACCAGCTCCCAAGCACCAGGAACATTCACAGTTTTTATGTTGGTGAAACCAAGTTCTTCTAGATGGGATCTTCCAGAGTCCAACAATTCATCGACGAGCTCAGCATTCCATTTTGATGCCACTATAGTAATTTTTTTGTTAACATCAATTTTTTTTGATGAGTATGAGAATCCATCTTTGCTCATTGCTCAAACCCCGTGACCTCAAGATCAAATCCAGACAAGGATGGATATTTCAGTGGCGTTCCAAGCAATTTAATTTGTTGCAATCCCAGCTCTTTAAGAATTTGTGATCCTATGCCCACAGTCTTTGTTTCAGGCTTAACAGATGATTTTGCCCCCATAAGATCATTCATGACCTCGTCAGCGTCTTGATAATTACCAATTAAAAGTAAAACACCGCATTCTTCTTTACCAATTCTTTTCAGAGCTTTTTCCAGCTTAAGTCTTTTACCAAATTCTTCAATACCAATTAAGTCATGCAATGTATTAGGAACGTGAACCCGAACAAGAGGGGAATCAGATGAGGCAAGATCACCTTTGACAAAAGCCAAATGGAGATTATCAAATATGCTATCTCTCCATGCAGAAAGCTCAAATTGATGACCATGTATTTCTATAGATTTTGAATATTCAAGATGTACTGACTTCTCCTTGAGAGTTCGATAATGTATCAAATCAGCTATTGTCCCAATTTTCATTTCATGGACTGAGGCAAACTCTATCAAATCATCTCTTCGAGCCATACTTCCATCATCATTCATGATTTCGCATATAACACCAGCTTCCTCAAGACCTGCCAGTCTTGCTAAATCACATGCAGCTTCTGTATGACCTGCACGACTCAAGACTCCTCCTTCAAAGGCTCTTAATGGAAAAATATGACCTGGCTGAACTATATCTCCTGCTTTAGCATCTTTTTTTGCTGCTGCGATTATGGTTCTAGCTCTATCTTCAGCAGAAATGCCTGTAGAGATTCCTTCAGCAGCCTCAATAGAAACAGTAAACCCAGTTCCATGTTTAGCTCGATTATTATTGGTCATCATTGGGAGATTAAGCTGATCACATTTTTGAGGAGATAACGGCAAACATACTAAACCTTTTGCTTTGCTAATCATAAAATTAATTTTTTTATCATCAACAAGCTCGGCGGCACAAACTAAATCTCCTTCATTTTCTCTATCTTCATCATCTAGCAAAATGACCATCTTGCCAGCTGCGATATCCTGAATGATTTCTTCTGTTGTATTAAATTCCATTTCTCTTATATATAGGCATTAAATGCTTAAAAACAATTAAAGATTCTTATTGTAGTAAGTTGTCTTGATATCCTCTTTAAATCTTTCCAGTCTAACCATCTTTAATTTCATTGATGTTCTTATGGCATCAGGAGAATTAACACTCAAAGCATCTTTACTTCCTTTGCCTAAAAACATGGGCGCAGTATATAGCACCAATTCATCAAATAAATTATTAACAATAAATGCATTTAAAGTTTTCTGACCACCCTCAACTAAAATACTAGATATATTTCTATTCAAGAGATCTTGCAGGAATTCTTCTAGGAAATTTTTCTTCTTGTATTCTAAATATTCTACATTTTTAGACTTTTTGGCTGATTGCGTAGATCCAATAATAATTTTTGAATTACCAGCAAAAATTTTGCTAACTTTTTTTGATCTCTTGAGACTGCCAAGGATAATTTTTACTGGCTGCTCAATCGATTCACGCTTACCCAAACCTAGCTCATTCTTAGTCAATCTAACTGTAAGGGAAGGGTTATCTTGTTCAGCCGTATTTCTTCCCACTAGAATCCCTTTCACTCTTGATCGAATGTGATGACTATTTTTACGTGACTCAAGATTTGTGATCCAGTTACTTTCTCCACTTTTAAGGGCAATTTTTCCATCAAGTGACTGGGCACTTTTAAGGATGATGTAGGGACGACGCTTTCTTTGATTGGTAAAAAAAACCCGGTTCAATTCTTTGCACTCATCTTTAAGCAGGCCAATGTTTGTTTTAATACCAGCTTTTTTAAGTAATTTAATTCCTCGCCCATTAATTTTTGGATTTGGGTCAAGGGTTCCGCAGAAAAACTTTTTAATCTGATATTCAATCAAAGCATTCGAGCATGGAGGGGTATTTTTTTCAATTGAGCATGGCTCAAGGTTTACATAGACACTTGATCCAGCAATAAGTTTAAGAGCTTTTTTAGCGCCAAATTTTTTCTTACAGTTTTTTATGGCATTTATTTCAGCATGATCTTTGCCATATTCCTTATGCCATCCCTCACCAATTATTTTATTGTTTTTTACAATTACACAACCAACCATAGGGTTTGGCTG
>CABWYS010000039.1 GCA_902509555.1 uncultured SAR86 cluster bacterium | reverse complement strand
TTTGAGAAGTAAAGGTTACATTTAAAAAAAATAAAAGAACTTTCAGATTGGTAATTAGTGAGAAATGAAATAATTGCTAATTTAGTTTATATTATGCGTATGTGTGAATGCTGTAGCTGCTGTAACTGCGATTGTTGCTCATAAGCAACGATTAAAGATTTCTTTATACCTTCTGTTTAACGGTTTTCGTATTTCTATATCAAAAATAAAATGCTAATAAAGCAAATACCCATCCGAAACGACTTAAAAAATTACATGTACCTAATGGCATGTGAAAAAACATCTGATGCTATAGCCATAGATCCATTGGATCATGTCTTATGCCTTGAGACGGCAAATGAAATGGGATGGAAAATAAAAATAGTGGCTAACACTCATCACCATCATGACCATATTGGTGGTAACGGTCCCGTGATTGCCGCGACAGGTGCTGAATTGGTTTCACATAAAGATGCCATGGATGATATACCCAACGTAAAAAGGGGCTTGTCTGCTGGAGATGAGTTGCAGTGCGGCGACTTTATTTTAAAAGTGTTGGATACTCCTGGACATACCATGAGCCACATTTGTTTATTTTATCCTGGCAATAGAGATGAACAACCTGCATTATTTTGTGGAGACACGCTATTTAATGCAGGAGTAGGCAGGTGTGATTTTGGCGGCGAGCCTAAAGCACTCCACAAGACTTTTGAAGATCATATTTTTCCGCTTCATGATGACGTGCGAATTTTCCCTGGCCATGATTATATTGAGAACAATCTAGAATTTACTCTTGATCGTGAGCCAGACAATAAGACCGCACTTTCTCTGCGAGACAAATTTAAAAACGGTCTGAATGCAGAAAGTTTTGTTAGTGATATTGGTCTAGAGCGCCAAATTAATGTTTTCTTTAGGCTTAATGAAAATAAAGTTCGGGAAGGCCTTGCATCAAGCCTTAATCTAGATGTGGCAAGCTTAGATAACCAAAAAACCTTTATTGGCCTGCGTAAATTAAGGGATAGTTGGTAGAAACCAAAATACCACTTGACGATTATGGTTTAATGGTTGCAGTAAATGAATTTGTTCAATAGAATCAAGCCCTCAAACGACATGAATACACAAGTAAACGCAGATAAGGCATCAATTACATTATCAATGGCATGCATGATTCATTGCCTTTTAATGCCTTCATTTTTAATTTTAACTTCCGGTTTTTTTGCTCTGTCGATAGATAACGAGCTGGTTCACAAATCATTCCTAATAATAGTGCTTCCGGTCAGTCTGTATGCTTTGGTCGCTGGTTATAGAAACCACAAAATTCTTTCATATTTTTATATAGGAACATCAGGTTTGTGGATCCTTATCTTTGCAGTTTTTTTTGGAGAGGGCGTGTTTGGAGAGTTTGCTGAGAAGTCATTAACTCTGTTGGGTTCGATTATAGTTGCCTCTGCACACTACAAAAACTATAAAGCCTGTAAAGAACTTGCTTGCGAATGTCATGATTAATGGCAAAAATTACCTTATGAAAATATTTCCGTTAGCTTTTGTAATAACCTTTATGGCCTTTATACCCAGCAATCTTAAGGCTGCAGATCATGAAGATGCTATGAATTTAGACCAAGTGACACATGCTTTTGGGTGGAACTTTGAAGAGGCTGAAATTCAAACACAAAAGGTTTCAGAAGGTTTGTATGTGCTCTTTGGGGTGGGTGGCAATATAGCTGTTTCTATTGGCGATGACGGAGTTTTGATTGTTGACGATCAATTCCCCCAGGTTATGGATAAAATTCAGGCAGCAATTTCAAAAGTTGGAGGCGTAGCAGTTGATTATGCTGTTAATACTCACTGGCATTTTGATCATGCTGAGGGTAATAATGCATTAGGTCCGCAAGGGACCAAGATTGTAGCTCATGCTAATGCTCGAGCAGACATGGCTAAAGGAGGGGTAATCAATATGGTAATTGCCAAATATAAACAGCAGCCGTATCCTGAGAAAGCTTTACCAGTATTGACATATGATCACGGAATGCAGATTTACTTTAATGGCGGCGAGATTGATTTAAAAAACTTTGCATCAGCTCACACCAACGGAGATACAGCAGTGTTTTTCAAAAAACAAAATGCAGTTCATTTAGGAGATGTTTTTAATAATTCTGGCTATCCATTTATTGATGTTGGAAGCGGAGGGAGCATTGACGGAATGATTAAGTTTTGTGAAGACACCCTTAAGCACATAAATGAAAGCACCATAGTGATTCCCGGACATGGACCAGTTACAAATACAGAAACTCTAAAGGAATACATTTCTATGTTAAAAACTGTTCGCTCAAGAGTTGCTGCATTAATAGAACAAGGAAAAACGTTACAAGAAATCAAAGACTCAAAACCAACGGAGGACTTTGATAAGATCTATGGTCCAGAAACCGGCTCGCTTGGCTTTATCAATCGCGTGTTTACTAGCCTAAGCGAATAAGACTCATTATTTTTAAAAAATGTTTCAAAGCCTTGATCACCTAATCATCGCCGTTGAAGATATAGAAAAGGCCACACAGAACTATCAACTCATAATGGGCACGCCACCAGTTTGGACTGGTGCGCACAAAAGCTTAGGAACCAGTAACGCCCTATTTAATTTTCAAAATACCTATCTTGAGCTCTTATCTCCAACCGGCGAGGGTTTAGGCGCAGATCTAATAAAGCATTATTTAAAAGATGCTGGAGAGGGCTTAATTGGAATGGTATTTGCAACGAAGGATATTAACGGCGTTCATCAATCTCTTCAAAATTATGGTTTTGCTATAGGAAAACCTACTGATGGTGAGGGGATAAACTCCGCCGATCAAAAAATAAGAAGATGGAAAAATCTATTTTTACCTCCAGATTTAACAAGAGGTATCTTTTCTTTCGTCATCGAACATACCCATGGATATTTGCCCCAATCAAAAGAAAAGAAAGAATCAGAGCCCTATAAATTAGATCATGTGGTTATAAACACCAATGATGCTGATGGATTTATAGGAATTTATAAAGATGTTTTTAATCTGCGCCTTGCCTTGGACAAAAACATTGAGCATTGGCAAAAACGAATGCTTTTTTTTAGACTAAATCAAACCACCATTGAAGTTATTGAGCAAGAAGATGATTTGCCGCCAAATGATAAGATGTGGGGTTTGGCCTGGGAAGTAAAAAATTTAGAAAAGGCTCATAAAAGACTTGAAGATGCAGGCGTTGAAGTAACACCCATTGAAAAAGGCGTGAAGGAAAAAACTTTGGTTGCCACAGTAAAATCGCATACTCAAAACGTTCCCACCCTTCTTATTCAGCACCTAGATTAAACTCACCATTATTTTATTTTTTGATAAACTTTAATTGATAAAATGCTTACTTGATGAAAAAACTAATAGCCTCTTTGCACATACTCACATTCACATTTTTATTGGGCTTGCTCTCTGCTTCTGCCATTGATGATGCTACCGTTCATTCAGAAAAGATTGTTTTGGGCTCAGGTTGTTTTTGGGGAGCTGAAAAGGGATATGAATCTTTGCCTGGAGTAATCGATGCAGTTTCTGGTTATGCAGACGGCAATGGAGTTAGAGCTACTTATAGAGAAATTACTAAGCTTAAAAATAAGTTTGATGACAATAATCACGCTGAGGTGGTTGAGGTAACTTATAACAAGAATGTTATTTCTACCGAGCAACTTCTTATGCATTATTTTGAATCTCATGATCCAACTCAGCTAAATCGACAGGGGAATGACATTGGCACTCAGTACAGATCTATTATTTTGTATTCAACAGAACAACAAAAAAAAGTAATTGATAAAGTTCTTCAAACCTTTCAAGAACTTTTATCAGCGGCAGGTCATGGCTCTATTGCAACAGCAGTGAAGCCAATTGGAAAGTTTTACAAGGCAGAAAAATACCATCAAGACTATATAGTAAAAAATCCAAATGGATATTGCCCAGATCATTCCACAGGAGTTAAATTTACCAAGAGAACAGAAGCACCAATCTTTGATAATTCTGAACTACTCTTAGGAAAGCATATTGTTGTGATTGAGGCAAAAAGGCATTGTCCTTACTGTGATAAGTTTAGATCTGACGTTGCAAAGAACTATTATGGCAATATCCCATTAGTATTTAGGTTGGCATCTCAGCTACAAGGTTTAGCTATCAATTCACCAACATGGGCTACTCCAACTATTTTATTTTTAGAAAATGGAAAAGAAGCTTTTGGTTACCAGGGGTATCTAAATCCCAAAGAATTTTATGAAGCCTTGGGCTTCTTCAAGCTTGGAGATTCCGAAGCTTACAAAGTTGCCTTTCAGCAGGGAACAGATGCAAGATTTTGCAAAGAGTATGAGATTTTTAAAAATACTCCTGATGGTATTTTTGTTGATA
>CABWYS010000038.1 GCA_902509555.1 uncultured SAR86 cluster bacterium | reverse complement strand
AAATGAGATCTTTCTATAAAGCATTATCCTTATTATTGATAATAAATTGTGGTGGAGGAGGCAGCCCATCTTCAGATTTGCTGCTTACACCGTCTCAAAATATTCTCCCTCAACCTCTCTTCAAAGACACTCCTCTTAAATTGATTGATGCCGTTAGTTACTACTCTCAAGCATGCAATAAGCCTTCATTCCAATTTTTAATTCCAGTAAGAATTAATGATGACAATTACATGGATTTTATTGCACATTTTTGGTGTGATTCTCCCACTCCTGCTGAGTTTGATGATCAGCCTGTCCAAGATGCGCTTGTTGCATATCTGAGCGATGGGTTTGGAGGTTATAACATAGACAATATTGAGGTCTTTGGATCAATAAACCCCCAGTTAGGTGGTGCTAGTAGAAAATACTCAAGAGGCGATTTAAATGGTGATGGTAAAGATGACTTTGCTTTTGCCATGAACTGGGAAGATGGTAGAGCCTCTTATGATCATGAGTCCATGATTGCAAATTATGCTCAGCCCTCAATATTAATGAGTCATGAGTCCGGCTACACCATTCAGCGATTAGGCAATCCTGATTGGGGACACTCTGTTCAAGTGAAAGACAATATTGTTTTATTTGGTGGGCATAGCTCACAAGCCTTCAAGCTCGTTGACTCAACATGGAATGATATATCGGAGCAATATTTAGATTTAAGTTTTGCAAGCTTTTTGGTTTATGACGATTACATTATTAATAGCGTGAGACGTAATGGACTTCAGGGATTAGAGCTAATAGAAAATAATGAGACCATTTCTTCATTAATGATTGAAGAAAGCTTTAAAGTTAATTTTGAGAGCTGGAATAATCAAGGAACAGGTAAATATAATGAGCTGGGGGTTTATAACATTCGTGGGGAGAATTACTTTGATGGGATGACATCAGAAATGTGTCGTCAGGATGATCTGATCATTGCAACAATTAATGCTAGCAAACTCAGATCTGGAGAAATAATCGAAGGCGGCTATTACTCAGAAACAGATACTGATCCAGTGGTCCTTTTTGCTTTTTATGAAATTGTTAGCAAAAAGCTGATTGCAAAGGAGTTGGAGATAATTGGAGAAGAAATAAATCATAATTTCAATTTTTTTGATTGCATTGATGTTAACAATGACAATATGAGCGATATAGTTGCTCAAGTATTTAGTCAACCCTGGAATGATCAAGACAACAATAAAGGGGTGCCAGAAGTTTATATAAATTCTGGTGGTTCCTTCCTTAATTTAGATACTTCAACCTGGCCTACCTTTAGTTTGAATGATGGTTCTCAAGGTTACCTATCTGATATTGATTCAAATGGCACTTTTGATTTGGTAATGTTCCCCCTTAAAGCCAACTTAAGCGGTGAGATAGAAATATTTCTTACAAATAAAAATATAACAAATTAAGGCTGGCTTAATACAAAACCATGGCCAATTAGAAACTATTGACATAAAATATGTCAATAAATAAGCTATGGCTATATTAATGATGAATTTAAAGTTAAATTAATATTATGGAAACAAATAATTTACATGATCTTGTAATACGCAACGGCAAGATTTTTGATGGATCAGGAAAAAAACCTTTCTTTGGTGATATTGCTATTGATGGTGGAAAAATTACATCAGTTGGGAAGATTAAGAACTCAGGCAAAGAAGAGTTCGATGCAAAAGGAAATTTGGTAACGCCGGGCTGGGTTGATATTCATACTCACTATGACGGACAGGTATCCTGGGATCCATATCTCACTCCTTCAAGTTGGCATGGTGTAACAACAGCGGTAATGGGGAATTGCGGTGTAGGTTTTGCTCCAGTTCGTCCTGGAGATGAAAACTTTCTGATCCAACTCATGGAGGGCGTAGAAGATATTCCTGGCTCGGCTTTGCATGAGGGAATTGATTGGGATTGGGAGACTTTTCCAGAATTTCTAGACGCCATTGATAAAAAAGAATTTGTGATGGATGTTGGATTTATGATGGGTCATGGGCCGTTAAGAAGCTATGTAATGGGTTATGAAAGATGCCAAAATCAAGTAGATGCATCCGAAGAAGAGATTAGCAAAATGTCAGGACTTGTCACTGAAGCCATAGAAGCCGGAGCGCTTGGATTTAGCACCTCTAGAACTGTTCTGCATAGAGATATATATGGGAAATATGTGCCTGGCACGGAAGCAAGTTCGGAAGAGATGCGAGCTCTTGCTTTTGGAGTTGATAAAGCTGGAGAAGGAACGTTAGAAATAACATCTGACTGGCTGGATGAAGAGATGGAAATGTCTTGGATGAAGGAATATGTTAAAAAAAAGTGATTGTGGATTGACCTTTCTGCAAACCAAAGGCGACGCAGTAAAAACAATTTTATTTTCTGAGGAGCACTTTCTCAAAGGTAAGAATATTCGACCTCAATTTCCAGGGAGAAATGTTGGTTTAATGTTTGGCTGGGAAACTTCAGTCAATCCATTTATGCAATTTCCTGCCTATAAAGAAATTATTAATCTACCTATGGATCAAAAATATGAAATTTTAAAAGATCCTCTTTTTAAAGAGAAATTACTTAGTCAAGAACCAGACTTTGAATCAGAAATAACGGCAAGACTTGCAGATAATCCTTCCAATAAAACTAGAGAAGAAATTGCGCAAGATGTCGCACTCCCAACAACCATCACCTCAAACTACAAAACCCAATTCATCCTTGGGACACCTCCAAATTATGAACCCAAAGAAGAAGATAGTATTGCCGCGATAGCTTCAAGAAAAAACATATCTGAGCTTGAGGTTATGTATGATGAGATGCTTCAAAATCAAGGTACCAATTTAATTTATGCTGCCTTCACACCTTATGAAAAATATAAGCTAGATTTTGTTGAACAGGCCTATCGATTAAAGTCATCTGTTGCTGGAGGAAGTGATGGCGGCGCCCATTGCGGATTAATTTGTGATGCGAGCATGCCAACAACCAATATTTCACATTGGGCAAGAGACAGAGAGGCAGGTAGAAAGTTTCCACTAGAGATGTTGATCAAGAAACAAACTAAAGACACAGCTGAGACTTTTGGTTTATTTGATAGAGGTGAAATAAAATCTGGCATGTTAGCTGATATTAATATTATTGATTTTGATAAGTTGAATGTAAGTCACCCAACAATGATTCACGATCTTCCACTGGGTGGAAGACGCCTGGTTCAAGACGCTACGGGTTATATTGCCACCATAAAGAATGGCCAAGTAGTTTCTGAAAATGGTAAAGCTAATGGAGTGTTGCCAGGGAAATTAATCAGAGGAAAGCAGGTTTGTGAAGTAAAAACAGGCATATCAAAGGTTTCATTTTTTGATAAGACCATTCGATTAATGGCAGTGAAAGCCTTAAGTTTCTTTTGGAGATTCAGCGGAAAGTCTATGAAAACTACAATTGTTTCTGAGAGTTAAATAGTTATGAAGCCAGTTTGCTTAGTTTTGGGTGCCGGTGCCGGCATTGGTGGAACTGTTGCAACAAAATTTGCTCAAGAAGGTTATCACTCATGTTTATGCAGAAGGTCTGATCAGAATGGATTAGATAGACTGGTATCAAATATTGAAGAAAAAGGTGGCTCTGCAAGCGGTTATCTCATTAATGCAATTGAAGAAAATATTCTCGAGGATTTAATCTTAAATATAGAAAAAGATGTAGGGCCAATTGAGGTCCTTGTTTATAACCTTGGTGCTCAAACTGGAATGAAGTTACTTAATGAAACGACTTTAAAAGAGTTTGAGTGGGGCTGGAGGATGGCAGATTTGGGATTGTTTAGAGTAGCAAAAGTATTAATGCCAATCATGGAAGAAAGAGGTGCTGGCACATTTCTAGTTACTTCTGCAACAGCTGCTATGCGTGGAAATAAAAATCAGCACTCTCATGCTGCAGCCATGGGTGGAAGGAGAATGTTATGCCAAACTCTCAATGCTGAGTTTGCATCAAAGGGAATTCATGTGGCTCATATTGTAGTGGATGGAATGGTTGATGCTCCAGACACTTTGGGTAAGATGCTCGGAGAAGAATTATTTCAACAACTCAGAGAAACGAAAGGCATGGAGCACGATGGGCTGATTCTGCCTGAGCGAGTTGCGGAAACATATTATTACTTGTCTCAACAGCATCGATCTGCTTGGAGTCACGAAATAGATATTAGAGCTTTCTCAGATACAGCTTGGTGGAATAGTTAGTCTATTGCTTTAAAACCAGAAGCTTGTTCGACTTCTTCATTATTAAAAAATTTTTCCATCTGTTCTAGCAACCAAGAACGGGCATCTGCTTGAGACAAGTCTAGGTGTTTTTCATTTATAAGAGTTGTTTGATGTGATTTCCAAGATTCCCATGCCTCTTGAGATACAGTTTCCATTAATTCCTTACCTTTAGGCCCGGGCATTGGCGGCACTGTCATGGCGGGTAAATCTTTTTGAAATTTTTTACAGAAAACAGTTGTACTCATAATTCTTTAATAACATTGCTAATTGGCT
>CABWYS010000037.1 GCA_902509555.1 uncultured SAR86 cluster bacterium | reverse complement strand
AAAAATTTCTACTCTGCAGAAATCATTTAATATTAAAGTGCTATATCCACCAATTGCGCATTGCACAGACAATGCTGCAATGATTGCGTATCTAGGAAGCCTGAAAACTGATGAGGCAACACATCAGTTGCAATCGCATGCAAGACCGCGATGGCCTTTAGGGATGAAATAGAATGCAAGATATCATTTATATTAAAGATCTCAGAGTTCAAGCCATTATAGGAATATTTGGTTGGGAGCGAGAGGTTCGCCAAGAAGTAAGCATTGATTTAGAGATGGTATTCGATTGCAAGAGAGCTGCAAAAACAGATGCTATTAAAGATACTATTGATTACAAAAAAATTACCAAAGGAATTATTAAGTTTGTTGAAGAATCTGAATTTCAACTGCAAGAAACTTTGGCAGAAAGCATTGCCGAGCTCGTAAAGAATAAATATAAAGTTAATTCACTTAAGCTAAGGGTTTCTAAGCCAGGTGCATTGAGGCATGCCGAGGATGTCGGGGTTATTATTCATAGATAATGAAGTACTATCTTTCCCTTGGAAGTAATATTAATCCGGAATCAAATCTTGAGATGGCTCTTTCTGCATTGAAAAAAATTCTTACTGAAACAGAGTGCTCATCAGTATACAAAACTCAAGCAGAGGGCTTTGATGGTGATGATTTTTTGAATCTTATTTTTTCTGGGATATCTTCTCTTACCTTTGACAATCTTAACAAGAAGCTAAAAGCTATTGAAGATAGCTCTGGTAGAGATCGAAATGCTCAAAAATTTTCATCGAGAACCCTTGATATAGATATTGTATTGCAGCTTAACGATGATGAGGAGATACTTTTTGAGAGCGATGAGATAGCTAAATATCGTTTTGTTTCTGAGCCGCTCGAAGAATTATTATGAGTTTATTTATAGTTCTTTTCTACTAGGTCCCAGGCTGCTTCAGCCAGAGGAGCCACTTGATTGCCTCGATCTTCAGCATGCTTACTTGCAGCAGTTCCATCTCTCACCCTTCCCAAGATTCCCTGCAATATGCCAGCAAGTTTAAAGATGTTAAAGATAGTATAAAACTCCCAATGTTCATCAAGGTTTTTACCAGTAATCTCAGAATACATATTTCTGTATTCTTTTTCAGTTGGAATGCCATTTTCATTGCAGAATTTTTCATTGGCTAGATCAGGAATATTTCTCCAGCTAATACAATGATAATTAAAGTCAGCAATAGGGTGTCCCAGTGTTGAAAGCTCCCAATCTAAAACGCCCATAACATTATTCGCTGAGTTAAAAACCATGTTATCTAGTCGATAATCTCCATGCACAATTGATGTCTTATCTTCATCAGGAATATTCGACGGCAGCCAATCTATCAGCTTGTTCATTGCAGGGATGTCCTGAGTTTCTGAAGCTATGTATTGTTTGGTCCATCTAGAAACCTGTCTTGCAATATAATTACCAGGCTTACCATAATCAGATAATCCCACTGATTCATAATCAACCATGTGAAGTTGAGCAATTACATTGTTTTTACTTGCATAAATATCAGATCTTTCAGCTGGCGATTTATCACCTAATAACAAGTCCCAGTAAATATTGCCATCGAGAAAATCCATTACAAAAAACGGAGTTCCTATTACGTCTTCATCTTCACACAGTCCATAAGTTTTTGGCACTGGAACTTCGGTTTGTTGAAGAGCAGTCATCACCTTGTATTCTCTATCTACAGCATGGGCAGATGGCAATAAGATACCTGGTGGTTTTCTGCGCAGAACAAATTGCTGTTTTTCAGTAGTAATTTTGTATGTTGGATTTGATTGGCCGCCTTTAAATTGCGCAATCTTTAAAATTTTTCCTGCTGAGGAAATGCTGTCCCCAAACCATTCTTGCAAGCCTGCTTCGTTAAACTTAAGGTTCTCGGCAACTTCCTTAGTTCCTGAAAAAATTACATTACCATCTGGATTATTTGAATTAGAGTCATTCATTAGAGAGATTTTCCTCCATCTATATTTAATATCTGACCCGTCACATATTCTGCTTCAGATAAATATATTGCGGCATCTACAATATCTTTTTCAGTTCCCATTCTCTTCATTGGAACAGCATTAATAATGTTATTTTTCTGCTCTGTTGTCCATTCTACATTGGGTGGCTCTAGGATGGCGCCGGGAGCTATTGCATTGACTCTAATGCTGGGAGCTAATTCTTTTGCTAGGGATTTTGTGAGAGTTTGTAACCCAGACTTGGCAGCAAGATAAATTGAATGATTGACCAAAGCTTTATCAACATTAATATCAGTGATGTTAATAATAAAACCTTTATTCTTTTCTAGCTCTTTATGAAATGCCTGAATTAAAAAGAGCGGCGCTTTTAAATTACTTCCCATGAGAGCATTCCAACTTTCTTCAGAGAAGGTTCCAATTGGGGTAGGGTAGAAGGTTGAGGCATTGTTAATCAATGCATCAATACGAGAATTTTTTGAAAGTGTTTTATCAACTAATTTTGTAACTTCATCAGCATTGTCAAGATTTGCTTGAGCAATCATTGCGCTATTGCTTCTTTCAGAATTCATTTTATCTGCCAGAGCTTCAGCCTCTTCTTTTGAGCCATTGTAGTGAATCACAATATCCCAACCTTTATTGAAAAATGATAAGGCCATCTCCTTGCCTATCCTTTTTGCTGCTCCAGTAATAAGAATTGTTTTGTTCATATGCTCTCTTGTAAGGCTTCATAATAAAGCAATTGTTTTTGATGCGAAACTTTAGATGCCTCAACACTTGCCAATACTGAAAAGTCTATTGTCATCACCAATTTAAATATTTTCTCTAAGTAGCTCCAATGCTCCTCCAAAGAATCATATTGTTTGAAGTGCATCAATATTTCATAATTACGATGCACGTTTATCTTTTCAAGTAATTTCAATTTTTCTGATTTGTTCTCACAGGCAATCAAATCCATCACTAGATTTAAAGATTCCTGTATTCTTAGAAATGAGTTAGGGGTTGGCAATAATGCACACAACTGAAAGTTATTTATTTTTTGCATATCAGCCCATTTAAGTTCTGGTAAATCTCCATCGCATGAAATGCTCTTCAGGCCAACAAACCATGGATCGGTTAAATGGTAATCAATTACAGCCTTAAAAAATTCATTACTAACCTTGTTTTCAAGAGCTTTTTTAGTTTCCATCCAAACTCTTTCCGGTGAGAGGTTTTTCAATTCTTTCGAAGCAACAATCTTTTCAAAATAAACCTCTGTTTCCTCATGAAGATTAAAGTCATGGAGCCGTTCATATGCTTTGAATCTTGCAAATCTTAGGACTCGAAGAGGGTCTTCTTCAAAAGCAGGTGAGGTGTGTTTAAATATCTTGTTCTGTAAATCTAGCCTTCCTTCAAAAGGATCAATGATATTCCCATTCTCATCTTTGGCTATTGAATTAATTGTAAAATCTCTTCGCTTTAGATCATCTTCAAGAGTGACACTTGAATCAAAGTAAAATTCAAAACCTTTATAACCAACACCAGACTTTCTTTCAGTTCTAGCCAAGGCATATTCCTCATTTGTTTCTGGATGCAAAAAAACTGGAAAATCTTTACCTATTGGTTTGAAACCATTTTCTACCATTTCTTCTGGGCTGGAATTTACTACAACCCAATCACGATCCTTAGGCTCAGCCCCAAGCAACTCATCTCTTACTGATCCGCCAACTTGAAAAATTTTCATGCTAATACTGTACCGAAATTCTTTCTAAATCATCAATCCTTAGGGCTGTAAGCTTGCCTTTCCAAACGCACCCAGTATCTAACCCAATAAAGTGAGGGTTATTGGTTTGACCAGTTAAAGATGCCCAATGACCAAATACATAATATTGGTTCATTCTTTGATAGGACTCAGAATCATAGTCAAACCAGGGTTTAAAACCTTCTGTGGCTTTTGCACTTGTATTCTTTAAGTCTAGACTTGCAGCATTGCCTAGAAATCTCATTCTAGTTAGGTAGTTAATAATAACTCGATACCTATCATTGCCTTCCAATGATTCATTCCAGGTATTTGGGTCATCCCCCCACATGGCCCGGAGTATTTTAGATGCATTTTCAGCCAGCGCCATTGAAACTTCTTCTGCCAGTTCATATGCTTTTTCTATAGGCCAAATTTCCGGAATCCCCGCATGCGTAATAGTAAATTTATTGTAATTAGATTGATCAGAAATTTGAATGAGTAAAGGGCGTGTGATGAGCCATTCAAAAATTTGCATATTATTTTCTGCATCAACCACTGATTTTAACGCACCTTTGCCTTGATTGATGCTCATCAAGTAAAGTAAATAGAAATCATGATTGCCCAATACAGAGGTAATATTCTTATCTGCCATGCAGTAATTTAAAACCGCAAGAGATTCTGGGCCCCTGTTCACTAAATCTCCTGTCAGGATAATTTTGTCTTTTTGAGAGTCGTAATCAATTTTATCTAATAAGCTAATCAACTGATCAAAACAGCCATGAACATCCCCAATTACATATGTGCTCATCTATATATCTATGGTTTGAAAAACTGAAATAAAATCTTCAATAGATAATTCCTCTGCTCTTGCAAGCGGATTAATCTTCAGCTTTTCAAAATCGATTTCTAATTTTTTAAGATTATTTTTAATTCCTTTTCTTTTATTAGCAAAAGATTGGTCAACTAAATTTGAAAACCCAAAAAATTTATTTAAAGCAATCATTGGATTAGCTCGAGGGATGAGCCTGATAAATGAAGATTGAACTTTGGGTTTAATATCAAAGGATTCAGGGGGGACATTAAATAAAATAGCTGTCTCAAATAATGCAGCAATTTTTACCCCAAGCCTGCCCCAATCCCCTGATTGATTTGAAGCGCAGAGCCTATGCGCCACTTCCTTTTGAACTAAAAAATGCATATCTTCAATTCCATTTAAGTAATTGATTAACTTAAGAATTATTTGTGTAGAAATATTGTATGGAAGATTCCCAACGACTCTATGCTTGGTTTTGTGTAAA
>CABWYS010000036.1 GCA_902509555.1 uncultured SAR86 cluster bacterium | reverse complement strand
CACAGTATTTTGAAGCTCAGCTGTATGAGATGGTTCAAAATCAAGGTTTACACTTCTTAAATCAGCAGAAGGATTATTCTCATAAATCGTATAGTTTAATGCTGTGTTTTGGTATTGAAGATAAGGGACCCAATGACCATAACTTCCAGGTGACCATACAGCATCGTTGCCACTTTCAAATGGACTACAACCATAGAATGTATCTTGTTTACAGAACTGTCTTGCAGCTCTTAATCTATTATCATCTGCTTGAGTTGTTTCATAGATCAAAGTCATGGTTGTGTCGTCTGAATAGTCATACTCAAAAGACATCCTTGCGCCTTGAGTGTTCCTATCATCAAGCTTATTATTTGTATGAGAATTGGTTACGAAACCTTCTCTTTGAAGTGAAGCAAATGCAAATCTTGATCTTAATTTATCTGTTAAGGGTAGATTAACCGCTCCTTCCATTCGCAATGAATCATAATCAGCAATATCAGCTTTTAAGTAACCGCCTGCTTCAGCATCAGGTCTTTTTGTGACCATTTGAATCAAACCACCGGTTGTTCCTGCGCCGAACAACGAACCTTGTGGTCCACGCAGAACCTCGACACGCTCTACATCAAAAAACTCTTGCTCATAAAGACCACTAGCAGATGCACTTTGGCCATTCCAGAAATATCCAATACTTGCACTGGTAGAGTTACCTACGGCGAAGTTACCAATACCTCTTAGAGTAACGCCAGAACCGGAATAAGCTCCCTTTGCAAAACCTAACGTTGGAACTGCAAACTGAAGATCTTCAAAGTTTTCAATTTGTTTCACCTCAAGATCAGCACCTGTTATCGCGGTAATCGTAATCGCAGTGTCTTGAAGGTTGGTTTCTTTTCTTAAAGCAGTAATTACAACCTCTTCAATCTCTCGAGCTGAATCCTCTTGAGCTATAGTTGGTACCGCGCTAAATGAAAATGCTAATAAAAAAGCATAGAAATATCTGTTCATAATCTTCCCCCTTAAAGTTGATTAATTTGAACTTGTAAAAAGCATGATATACCTAATGATCAAGGCATACAATGTTTATGGTAAAGCTAATTTTAATATAATTTTTACTTATTTTTAAGAAAAAACTTAAATTATTTAAGCTCAGAAGAACTTTTACCCAAAACCTGCCTGGCAACAATAAGTTGCTGGATTTGTTGAGTTCCCTCAAAGATATCAAGAATTTTGGAATCACGAGAAAACTTTTCTAGCAAATGATCCTCTGAAAAGCCTTTCATAGAGCATATTTCAACGCATTTTAAAGAAATTTTATTTCCTATTCTGCCCGCCTTTGCTTTGCCCATAGATGCTTCTTTAGAATTAGGCATTTTGTTATCCATCATCCAGGCTGATTTATAAACCAGCAATCTTGCTGCTTCTAATTCGGCTTCAAGCATCTCTAATTCATTTTGAATGGCTGTTTGTTGATGTATAGATCGACCAAAATTATCTTCATAACCCTCTTCTGTTAACAAAGCTCTGGTCATATCCAATGCAGCCTGACCGAGACCGATTGCCATTCCAGCAACCATGGGTCGTGTGTTATCAAAAGTTTGCATAGCGCCACCAAATGATTTTTTGGCAGCATGAATGTCTGTTTCAATTTCTTCCTTGCCACCAAGTAAATTCTCACGAGGAATTCTGCAATTATCAAAAATTAAAGTTGCAGTATCGGATGCTCTGATGCCTAATTTTTTTTCAAGCCTTGCAACGCTAAATCCAGGAGCGCCTTTTTCAACAATAAATGATCTGATTGCAGTTTTACCCATGTCTTTATTCAAGGTTGCCCAAACGACAACGCAATCGCATCGGTCTCCATCGGTGACATAAATCTTTTCTCCATTTAAGACCCACTCATCACCCTCCAAAACAGCTGTTGTGGAAATATTTTTTGAATCTGAGCCTGCACCAGATTCAGTTATTGCCATAGAAGCCCATCTTTTTCCCCATAAAGCTTTTTGGTCTTGATTGCCAACTGCCATTATGGCAGCATTTCCTAATCCAGTACCTGGTCTAGCTAGAAATAGCCCAACATCACCCCAGCACATTTGCTCTAAAGAGATAACAGCCCAAAGACTTCTTCCTCCCAGATCCATTGACTTAACAGAATCATCGCCCACACCAGTTTGTTCTTTTTGCGCTGCTGCAGCTTGATTTAGCTGCTCCATTTCTAAGGGTGGTTCATGCTCTGCCTTATCATATTTTCTAGAAATAGGCCGCAATATAAATTCTGCAGCCATTCTCATTGTCTCTTGAGTTTTTTGTAATTGATTAGGTAAAAGTGGATGTATCATTTTAAACTCCTGCGCCCCCTTCAAATATACCGATGGCTCTTAAATTTCTATACCAAAGCTCAACTGGGTGCTCATGGGTAAAACCGTGCCCACCAAGCAATTGAACACCATCAGTTCCAATTTTCATCCCATGATGAGTTGCAAATCTATATGTAAGTGATGCCTGCTTATGGAAGTCTGAATCGAGATCTTTTAAAGCAGCAGATTTATACACCATTAATCTCAAAGCCTCAGTTTCAATTGCAATATCAGCAACCATAAATGCCACCGACTGTCGGTTTGAAATGGGTTCATCAAAAGCAACTCTTTCGTTGGTATATGGAACAACATAATCTAGAACAGCTTGACAAACTCCCAACGCTAAAGCCGACATGCCAATTCGAGAAGAATCTACTAGCGATTCATAGTTAATAGAATAATTATGCCCGCCGAGTTTCTGTGAAGCCTTAATTTTGCAATTAGATAAATTAATTTGAGAAAGAGGCGTGCCTTTCAGACCCATGAACTCTTTCTGTTCAAGTTCCACCCCCTCCTGGTCTTTGTTAACAAAATACAAATTACATTCGCCTGATTCATTGGATGCAGAAATTAAAAAAGTCTTAGCCTCGTCTGCAAACGCTATGCCTGTTTTTGATCCGCTGAGAATAATTTCTTCACCATTCTCATCTGCAAGAACGCTAGATTGATATGGATCAGTTGAAAGCGATGTGTTATTAATTCCTAGCCCTACATGAAAGATAGAGCCATTAACAAACTCTGGTAAAAGTTCAGCTTTCTGCTCTTCGCTACCATGCTCAGTAATAATTTGAGCGGTCAGCAAAGGAACAGACGCAGACATTGCTAGTGATAGATCTCCATATGCAAGCGCCTCAAGGGACAAAGCATTTGAAACAGCATCTTGCGCTAATCCCATGCCGCCATATAACTCAGGGATAATAAGAGAGATAAGATCTAAAGATTTGATCTTTTCGAGCAAGTCGTCACTTGGCCTACCATCAGTCTCTGCTTGCCTCGCTTGAGGACGTAACTCAGTTTCAGCAAATTTTCTGAGCATATCCCATGTCATTTGCTGCTCCTCAGAAAAAGTGATGTCAAATGGATGATCTGTGTTGTAGTCTTGCATCAGATTCTTGTATTGAATTTAAGTCTTGATTGCTTGTAAAAGTAAAGCATTGTGTAAAGATGTTAAAGGTATTGATTGGTCAAATCAATGACTATCAATATGACGAATATTTAAAAATTTGAATTATAAAAAAACGTTAATATTACTAATTAAAGTTTAAAAGATGACAAAGGCAGAACGAGCTTCAATTGTACAAAAAATTTTAGAGGAACATTATCCTGAAACTCCTGTACCACTTGATCATGAAGATAATTTCACGCTTCTAGTTGCAGTTCTGCTGTCTGCCCAATGCACAGATGAAAGAGTGAACAAGGTAACTCCAAAACTTTTTCAACTTGCAAATAATTCAAAGGACATGAGCACCAAAAGCCCAGAAGAAATTTATAGCATTATTAAGCCATGTGGTTTAGGGCCGCAAAAATCTAAAGCTATACATAAGCTTTCAAACATTTTATGTGACTCATTCAATGGAGAAGTTCCTGAAGATATTAAGGCGCTAGAAAAGCTCCCGGGAGTTGGTCATAAAACGGCCTCAGTAGTAATCAGCCAGGGGTTTGGACATCCAGCATTCCCTGTAGATACTCATATCCATAGACTTGCCCAAAGATGGGGTCTAACCAAAGGAAAAAATGTTCGGCAAACGGAAAAGGATTTAAAAAAAATTTTTCAAAGAGATTCCTGGAACAAGCTTCATCTCCAAATCATATTTTGGGGAAGAGAATTTTGCCAGGCACAACAATGCCATGGAATTGCTTGTAAAATCTGTAAGGCAACTTTTCCCAAAAGATCACATCCTTTTTCCCACAAGAAGCCGTAGATAATCTAGAATAGGTTCTCAAACTTTTTAATTAAAATTATAAGTATTTTTGGAGTAATCAATGGAATCTCAAGCTGATTCAATCTTTGCTAATTCACAGAACATAGAAAAATATGATGCCGAGCTTTGGCAGGCTCTTAATCAAGAATCTACTCGCCAAGAAGAGCACATTGAACTCATAGCATCTGAAAATTATGCCAGCCAGAGAGTGATGGAAGCACAAGGAGGAGTACTTACAAATAAATATGCCGAGGGCTATCCTCACAAAAGATACTATGG
Source organism: uncultured SAR86 cluster bacterium (assembly GCA_902509555.1). GTDB lineage: Bacteria > Pseudomonadota > Gammaproteobacteria > Magnimaribacterales > D2472 > D2472. The sequence goes on along the minus strand of CABWYS010000036.1, from coordinate 1,398 downwards.
TGGTTGCGAAAATGTAGATATAGCAGAAGAGTTAGCCATTAATAGAGCCAAAGAACTTTTTAAGGCGGATTATGCAAATGTTCAACCTCATTCTGGATCCTCAGCAAACGCGGCTGCATTTTTAGCTATGCTTGAAGCAAATGATACGATTCTTGGAATGAGCCTTGATCAAGGAGGCCATTTAACTCATGGCGCAAAGGTAAATTTTTCTGGTAAAAACTATACAGCTTTTCAATATGGCCTTCATCCTGAAACACATGATATTGATTATGATCATGTTAGGGATTTAGCCAAAAAACATAGTCCAAAAATGATCATTGCTGGTTTTTCAGCCTTTTCAGGAACTATAGATTGGAAGATTTTTAGAGATATTGCTGATGAAACAGGTTCTTATTTTCTTGTTGACATGGCGCATGTATCAGGTCTGGTTGCAGCCGGTCTGTACCCCTCGCCTGTTCCTTATGCTGACGTGGTGACTTCTACTACTCACAAAACACTGAGAGGCCCAAGATCAGGAATTATCATTGCAAAATCAAATGAGGCTTTAGAAAAAAAACTAAACTCAGCTGTATTTCCAGGATCTCAAGGTGGGCCACTTATGCATGTCATAGCAGCAAAAGCAGTATGCTTTAAGGAAGCCCTTGAGCCAGATTTCAAGAAATATATGCAACGTGTAATTGATAATGCGAAACTAATGTGCAAAGCGATTCAGGACCGTGACATTAATGTTGTGACTGGTAAAACTGATAATCATATCGTCTTAATGGATTTAAGAAGCAAAGGATTGACTGGCAAAGATTGTGAGCTAGCTTTAGGAAAAGCAAATATAACTGTTAATAAAAATGCAGTCCCAGATGATCCGCAATCACCATTTGTAACTTCAGGAATAAGATTGGGCACACCTGCTGTTACCACTAGGGGTTTTGGAAATGATGAAGTGGAGCTATTAACTAATTGGATCTGCGATATTGTTCTTGACCTTGGCAATGCTGATAAAATTAATCACATAAAAGATCAAGTAGTTCAACTATGCAGAAAGTTTCCGGTATATAAATAAAAATGTTTTGTCCTTTCTGCCAAGCCCAAGATACCAAAGTTATTGATTCTAGACTTGTTGGTGATGGCTCGCAAATTAGAAGAAGAAGAGAATGTGAACTCTGCCGTGCAAGGTTTACAACCTTTGAGACTGCTGATCTTGCCCTGCCTAGGATCGTTAAAAGTGATGGGGAAAGACAACCATTCAATGGGGTTAAGTTGAAAGGAGGGATGCTTAGAGCCCTTGAAAAAAGGCCTTTATCTGCTGAAGAAGTGGATGGAGTGTTTGGAAGTATTTTGACCGAGATCCGTCAGCTCGGCGAAAGGGAAATAGCCTCGCGCCAGCTAGGTGAGATTGTTATG
>CABWYS010000035.1 GCA_902509555.1 uncultured SAR86 cluster bacterium | reverse complement strand
ACGAAAGGGTTGATACGATTGTTTGCCTAACTAAGACTTAAATTGTAGCTTGGTAAATAAATCACCACCGGGGGTGAGTTGATTATTTGCATCAGCAGCGAGGATGCATGCTGCGGCAGTCCATGACGGCGTTTCTTCAGGCCAATAAATATTTTCATGAAATTGCCAGCCCATATAAGGTATGTCCTGCGAATCAACTATAGCAATAGCATTTAGCAGGAGTTCTAATGCAATCTTATCTTCTCCAATTTTTTTAAATGCAATAGAGCATTCACTTGTTTCTGCAACAGTTACCCATGGCTCATCTGCAACACATTTAATTCCAAGGTCTTTGATCCAAAAAGAAGCTTTGATCATCTCTATTAGGGAGACAATTCTTTGTTTTGAATTAATACCGCCCAAAATAGGATAATACCAATCCATTGAAAACCTGCTGCGATCTTTCTTTAGATCAAAAATTTCTGCTGGATTTTCAAGTGCAATAATTAATTTTGAATGCGCATCTCTCCATTCTGATTCAAAGCTCTTATGTTTCAAAACTTGGCAAATTGCTATCGCGCACTCGAGACTTTTCGCAATAGAGCTACAACCAGTCAAAAGATAATCTTCATCTATTTTTTTAGACTTATCTATATTCCATGCAATTGCTCCGTTGTTATGCTGAAGAGAAAGAGAGAATAAAATAGCTTTTTTAACTGGCTCCCAAAAATTTTTGAGAAAATGAATATCCTCATAAAGCAAATAAAAATGCCATACAGCAACAGCAATATACGAAGCATAATTGGTCTGTTTGTTGAGCTCTAATGGCTTGTTATCTTGATAAAGATTATACCAACTGCCATCTTCGTTTTGATTGGCAACCATCCAATGAAGACCATTAAGCGCTTGATCCTTGTAACCTAAAGTAGTCAGACCCATTACAGCCTCAAGATGATCCCAGGGATCATGTGAGCCATCTTTATTGGATGGAATGGCGCCTGAAGGAAACTGAACATGATCTAAAAATTTACCCAAATGATTTAACCCATCAAGTGAACTGGGATCAATATGAGATGTATTTGGAAACTTTTTCATTTTTTTTCAAAATAAAATGCAATGCTTTTTCCAAAAATTGGATTGAGAATTTTTTCAAAATTGTTCACCCATGCCGGACTATTAAGAATTTGATATTCGAGAAATTTTTTATAAATCTTTACAAAATAGTTGGAATCTTGAGTGTTCCAAAAAAGACATCGAAGCCACCAATACGCGCTATGTAGACCATGAAACCTTTCAGCATAATCATACTTAAATCCATGATCAATGATCTCATTAATCACTTGACGTTTTTTAAAAATTCTTACATGGCCGCCAGGCATATTTTGATAACCAGATGAAAGAGACCAGCAAATTTTTTCAGGCCAATACGATGGAACGCTAGATAAAAATTTGCCTTTAGGTTTTAAAACTCTATAAATTTCATCAATTGCTGCATGGTAATCGTCAAGATGCTCTAGCACCTCTGAACAAATAACAAGATCAAAAGTATTATCATCGAATGGTAATCTGTATACAGAACCTTGCATAAAAATAGTAGAGCCAGAATTCAGCTCTTTAAAAAACGCCAAACCTTCCTTACATTTATTTAATGATGGGATATCTTGGTCCAGTCCAACACAATGGACATTAGTATATTCATTTAAAGATCCAAATATATGACGTCCCTCTCCACAACCCACATCTAAAACTTTTGAGTGCGGCTTAAGAACTATCTTATTTAAACTAAAAGTTAGCATTGGAATTCATCTATCGTTTTGTATATTAAATCTTCGTATAACTTTGCAATTTTTTGCCAATCAAAGTTCTCTATTATATGCATTCTGCCAGCATCTGCTCTTGATTGATTTGTTTCAGGGTTGGCAAAAATTTTTCTTATAGCTAACTCTATTGCATCTGAACTTTCGGCTGGGATAAGTTCTGCAAAAGATTGGGTTATTTCTGGAATAGATGCGACATTAGTTGCAATAAGAGGAATTGCACAAGACATAGCCTCCCCCACAGGAAACCCAAAACCTTCATACAGAGAACTCACGATAGCGATATTACTTTTAGCATATTCAACAGCTATCTCATGTTTGTTAAGATTTGATCTGTATAAAATATTTTGATCGATTTGCAATCTATTGATTAATCTTTCCGTATGGCCGCCAGGTCTAGGCGAACCAATAATCACTAATTTTAATTGAGGGTAATCTTCTTTTAATCTGGCAACAGCATGAAGAGTAAAATCCAAGCCTTTTAGTGGAACATCTGCGCTGGCCGTTGTAATAATTTGTGTTGGAACTCTTTTAATATTTTGCATAGGAATAAAACTTGCATGATCGATGCCATTAGGAATTACAGAAATATTTTTTTTAAAAACACCGAAATCCTTTGCGATATCTTTTTTTGAATTATGTGATGGCGTAGAAATAACCCTTAACTTCTGAGACACCCTTTTTTGCATTTTTAAGAAAGAAAACCATCTCCATTTAGATATTTTTTGAATAATGCCTTTGGAAAATTGAATGTCATAACGATAATCTTTTGTAATGGGGTGATGGATAATCTCAATTAAGGGTATATTTTTTTGAACCTCAATCATCCCATAGCTAAGTGATTGATTGTCAATGACAATATCATACGAAGATTCATCAAGAAGGGTTTGCGCCCTGTTACCAAACGTTTTCAATTCTGGAAATCCTCCAAACAGTGTAGAAATGAATTCATACCAATCATCTGCAGATTTGTTCTTTTTTTCTGAAAAAATTTTTAGCCTTTCTTGAAACTTAAAAGTGCGAAATAAATTTAAACCTGGAGATTTAATTAACTTTATGGTGTTTTCAAGATTGGGATATGGTGGCCCAGAAATAACATCTACATGATGACCTAAATTATTCAAGGCCTTGGATAATTCAAAAACAAATATACCCTGACCACCTCCAAAAGGTGCGCTTCGGTAGCTACAAATAGCAATGTTTAATTTTTGACTCAATTTAAATTAAGACTTAATTGAAGTTAGCCATTGTGAATAGCTTTTATCTCGCCCATAAACTATGTCAGAATAATTGCTCTGAAGTTGATCGGTGATTGGTCCAATTGAACCATTGCCTATTTTTGATCCATCAACGGTGGTTATTGGAGTAATTTCAACTGCTGTGCCTGAATAGAAAGCTTCGTCTGCCGATAATAAATCATTAAAAGTTAAATTTTTCTCCTCTACAATTAATTGAAGATTTTGAGCCATTGTTATAACACTTTGTCTGGTAATTCCATTCAAACAATAATCTGTTGTTGGCGTCATTAGCTTAGAGTTTTTTACTATAAACAAGTTTTCACCACTTCCCTCTGAAATAAAACCATTTTTATCTAGCAATATCGCTTCTTCAGCTCCTTTAGAGATTGCATCATTGACTGCCATAATTGAATTAACATATGTTCCTATAATTTTATTATTAGAATATAGAGGATTGTCATATTGCTGAAATGGAGATTTAACTACAGAGATACCATTCCTTTTGGCGTCTGGATCCATGTATGATGGCCATTCCCAACATGCGATTGCAACATTGACCGAAAGTGAATCTTGAGATCTCAAACCCATTGATTCACTACCTAAAAAAACGATTGGTCGAATATAGCCCTCAAGAAGATTGTTTTTAATCATTGCTGCTTTCTGCGCTAAGCACAAATCATCGATTGAGTATGGAATGGAAATATTAATTTTTGAGGCAGCATCAAATAGTCTTTTGGTATGATCATATAACCTAAAGATTGCGCCGCCATCTGCTGTTTCATAGGCTCTTACACCCTCAAAAACACCCATTCCATAATGCAGCGTGTTAGATAAAAGATGAATATTTGTTTCATTAAATGGCTGAAAACTTCCATTAAGCCAGATAAATTTTGAGTCGGTATTAAGAAACATGTTGTGTATGGTTTTAAGTCTCAGTTATTATGACAAAACAACCTCGATAATGAAATTAAAATTCCTATGATTGACGAATCCATTTTTAGAGAATATGACATTAGGGGAATTGTGCCCTCTCAAATCAATGAGGCCTCTATAAAAATCATCTCTCATGCAATTGCTAAAAAATGTAATGATGAAAATATTTATAAGCTGGCACTTGGAAGAGACGGAAGATTGTCTGGAGAAAAAATATTAAATCTCCTCTCTCAAGAGCTGCAATCACTTGGAATCAGTATTGTAAATATTGGGATTGTTACCAGCCCCCTGCTATATTATGCAGCCAAAAAACTACCTTCGAAATCTGGAATCATGATTACTGGAAGCCATAACCCTAAAAACTATAATGGGTTGAAAATAGTAATTAACGATTCTCCTGTATCAGGTCTTGAGATCTTGAGTTTGGTATCTGATGAACCAATCGCTAAAAGAAATGTTGGTAAGGAAATCTATAAGAAAAATCTGATGGATGAATACATCCAAGAAGTGCTATCACAAAGTGCGAAGGGGCCGAAAAAAATTAAGGTTGTTCTTGATTGTGGTAATGGTTCAGCAGGCGAAATTGCTCCCAAACTAATGCGCTCGTTAGGTTATGAGGTAATTGAACTTTATTGTGAGATTGATGGAAACTTCCCCAATCATCACCCTGATCCTGGAAAAATAGAGAACCTACAAGATTTAATTGAGGCAGTAAAAGAAAATTTAGCTGATTTGGGAATAGCCTTTGATGGAGATGGGGATAGGTTAGGAGTTGTAACTGAAGAAGGAGATATTATTTTTCCAGATCAACTTATGATGATCTTTGCTAAAGATGTTTTAAAAAATCATCCTGGCAAAGAAATAATTTTTGATGTGAAGTGTACAAATTTACTTGGCAATATAATTAATCAGGCTGGGGGCATCCCATTAATGTCTCCAACGGGTCATTTTCATATAAAAAATACTCTTAAAAAAACCAATGCTCCGCTTGCAGGTGAAATGAGTGGTCATATTTTTTTTAATGATAAGTGGCATGGTTTTGATGATGGTCATTATTCTGCTTTTAGGTTATTAGAAATTATGGAAGGTTTAGACGTACCTCTATCTTATATGCTGAATGAACTTCCCCAAGCTTTCTCTACTCCTGAATTAAATATTAATGTTATGGAAGAAAAGAAATTTAAAATAGTGAAGGATTTTGTAAATAAAGCTAAATTTAAAGGGGGCTCTAAAGTTACTATTGATGGGTTGAGAGTAGATTTTGATGATGGCTGGGGCTTAATACGGGCATCAAATACCACTCCAAAACTTGTCCTAAGGTTTGAAGCTAAAACACCTTCTAAATTGGAGGAAATAAAAAATATGTTTCTTAATGAATTAAAATTAATTGATGAAACAATTCAGATTGATATAAGCTAAAGCTATGTCAAAAGACAGGAAACAAATTATTCTGCAAAGCTTAGCAAAGCTTTTAGAAGAAAGAGACGCAACGAAAGTTACAACGGCCGTTCTTGCAGCGGAAAGCGGGATAACTGAAGCTGCTCTATATAGGCATTTTCCGAGCAAGAGGTCTATATTTTTAGAATTATTCACATTCTGTGATCAAACAATTTTTCAAAAGGTTGGAGAAATTAAAAAAGATGATAGTGTCGAAGCTGAAGAAAAAGTTAGATTAATATTCTTTTTTTACGCATTATTTCTAGAAAAAAATAAAGGTTTTGCACGTATCTTATCTCGTTAGGCATTAGGACCAAGCGAGCAAAATGTAATAGACTCTGTGAATCAATTCTATGAAAGATTGGAACTTTCGATCAAACAACTACTAGCTTCAAAAAAAGATTCTTTGCAACTTACGTCAGGTCAAAGCGCCCATCTTATTACTTCGATAATGGAAGGCATGATTTCTAGGTTTATTAGAAATAAATTCAAGGAAATACCTAGCAGCTATATTAAGAATTATTGGTCACTAATTTCTAGCAGTATTTTTAAAAGCTAAATCTCTTCATCGAAAAACAATTCAAAGTAAGAATTTTTGCTATTTTCATCAACTGGCTGACCTGTCTCACGATCAACCCTTACATAAGAGAGACCTTTG
>CABWYS010000034.1 GCA_902509555.1 uncultured SAR86 cluster bacterium | reverse complement strand
CACAGAGCTTTCTGCTCAATCTCAATCAAAAATTGACGCAACTGAATCAGCCACAGACAAGCTGGTAAATGAGTTTAAAGTTGTTTCAAAACAAGTTGAAGGCTTAAAGCTTTACAACGCACAGAAAAGAATTCAAATTCAAGCTCAGCTTGACCTGATGGATAAGTATGATGAACAACTAGTTCAGGTTGTTGTCATGCAAAGACAAATTCCACCATTGGCTCAAAGAATGCTGGAAGGTTTGGAAAAATATGTAAATCTTGATACGCCATTTCACATAGAAGAAAGAAAGCAAAGATTGGATCTTGTTAGGTCCTCTCTTTCAAATCCAAAAGTTACAGCTTCTGAGCAAGTACGACAAATTTTAGAAGCTTATAATATTGAAGCAGAGTATGGCAGGAAGCTTGATGCATACGATGAAACAATCGTTCTCGATGGACAAGAGGTGGTTGTAAATATTCTTAGAGTCGGAAGATTGGGAATGTTCTTCCAGTCTAAGGATGAAAGAAAAACAGGATATTACGATAACGAAACTGGAACATGGGAAGAATTATCTGGAAGTTATAGGGTAACTGTTAGAGATGGAATTAGAATGGCTCAAAAACTAGCACCTATGGATATCATGATGCTGCCGGTTGTCTATAGAGGAGATGCTTCATGAAAAATTTAAATAAATATATTTTATCTTTTGTATTGGTTGCATCTGTCTCATCTTTTGCTCAAGAAGCAACTGAAGGCGAGCCTACAACGATTCAAGGCTTATTGCAGTTAGTTGAACAGGGCAGAACTACTGAACAGGGTGTCAATGCTAAAAGAGAGGCTGATTTCCTTGCTGACAAAAACAAGCAAGCTGCAAAATTAGCAGCTGAAAAGAGAGAGTTAGCCAGACAGGAAAGAATTGCAGATCAGCTTGAAGCTGAATATAAGAAAAATGATGCAATTTTAGTTGTTAAAGAAGCCGCATATAAGAAAGAATTAGGCTCATTGGTTGAGCTCTTCGGTCATTTACAAAGTTCTGCGGGTGAGGCAAGTGCTTTATTCGCTGATTCTTTAACTTCTGCTCAATATGGCAGGGAAAGAGAAAAATTTTTAAATGATTTATCTTCAAAAATGTCTAGTGCTACAGAGCTCCCTACAATCAGAGAACTCGAGGGCCTATGGTACGAACTGCAAAGAGAGATGGTTGCAGGTTCTGAGGTTGTCTCTTTTAATGCAAATGTCATTAATCTTGATGGTGAGTCAGAAAATTGTGTTGTTACCAGAGTAGGGCTTTACAATGCTATCTGTAATGGTAAGTACCTAGAATATATTGGCAGCAAAGGTCAATATGCATTCCTAGGAAAGCAGCCAGAAGGTCGCTATGTAAGTTCAGCAAAGAAACTATCTAAAGCTGATGTTGGAGAAGTCATTAAGTTTGGCGTAGATCCAACCGGCCCTGTTGGCGGAAGTTTACTTGCTAACTTAATTCAAAATCCAAGCCTAATGGAAAGAGTTAACCAAGGTCGAGAAGTCGGATATATTATTATTTTTGTAGGTTTGTTCGGTATAGGGATCGCTTTTTGGAAGCTCTTTACTCTTTATACAATGGGTGTTGCTGTTGCCAAGCAGGCTAAATCAAAAACTCATGATAAATCTAATCCACTGGGAAGAGTGCTTGCTGTGGGTGAAGAACATATGAAAAAAGACATAGAAACTTTAGAACTAAGACTTGCTGAAGCCATTATGGCTGAAAGACCAGCAATTGAGCGAGGCATTCCCGTTGTAAAAATTATTTCAGTTGTCGCACCGTTGGCTGGTTTATTGGGAACGGTTACGGGTATGATCGTTACCTTCCAACAAATTACATTATTTGGTACTGGTGATCCTAAAATTATGGCCGGAGGTATATCTCAAGCTCTTGTTACTACTGTTTTAGGACTCGTAGTCGCTATTCCAACAACGCTTTTACACTCTTTTGCTAATTCATCAGCAAGAGGAATTATTAATGTTCTCGAAGAACAAAGCACTGGGATAGTAGCAGAACATTCAGATTCAAAGTAATTAATTAATGTTTTACGCAATCACTGAAGCATTTAATACTCTCAGAGACTTTATGTCTGCTGGGGGTAGTGTGCTTTGGCTGATCGCAATTCTTGCTGCCTTTATGTGGGCAATAATCTTAGAAAGAATTTGGTATTTTAATGCAGGCCATAAAGTTTATATGGATGAATTAAAAGCTGAATGGGATTCGGTTGCTGACCACACTTCATGGAAAGGTGGAGCAATTAAAGAAAAATTAATTTCCCAAGCAAGAACAGAAGTTAATAAATACTTACCGTTAATAAATACATGTGTAGCTTTGGCGCCTTTATTCGGCCTGTTGGGTACTGTGACAGGGATGATTGAGGTTTTCCAAGTTATGGCTTTTACTGGCGGTGGGGATGCTAGGTCAATGGCTGGAGGTGTTTCAAAAGCAACTTTACCAACCATGGCTGGAATGACTACGGCCCTTTCAGGTGTATTTGCTACTATATATTTAAATGCGGCAAAAAACAGAGAAGAGAGTTTAATTAAAGAAACAATTCGGAATTAGTTAATAGGAGAATATTGTGAGAAGAAACGCTATATCAAGCGCAGTCCAAGAGGAAGAGGCAGAAATTAATATGACACCCATGCTTGATGTTGTTTTCATCATGCTGATTTTCTTTATTGTGACAGCGAATTTCATTAAAGAGCCAGGCCTTGAAATCAATAGACCCGAGTCTGACACATCCGAAACGCAAGAAAATGCAGCAATATTAATTGCAATTGGGGCATCTGGTGAAATCTGGATGGACGGCAGAAGAATTGATGCAAGGCAGGTAAAAGCTAATGTTGTAAAGCTACTTGCTGATAATCCCCAAGGATCAGTAGTTATTCAGGCTGATGAAAAAGCGATGGCCGATACAATTATTAAAGTAATGGACGGCTCGAGAGAAGCTGGCGTTTATAACATTTCACTTGCATCTGAGCCTAAATAGAGGATTATTTTGAATACAGCTGCTAATAGCATCAATAGTCTAACTCAAACTTTGGCTAAAGCACTTGGGCCATTAGCAGAACTATATTACAAAGCATTTAATTACAATAAATATCTTGCAGGCTCGGCCTTTGCAGCTTTTATAACTCTTGGCCTATTTTTCTTAATGGTTGCATTGATTAACCTTGGAGATAATAGCTTGCCCACAGATAATTCAAGGAAGTTGGGTGATGTCATTATGCCAGATAGAGACATCGATACATTGTTTGATAATGTTGATAAGCCAGAAGAGCCTGATGAGCAGCCAGAAGATATTGCTCAGCCAGAATTAGATCTTGCTCCATTAGCAGGTGTTGATGTAAGCGTACCAAAGCCAAAAGCAAACTTTGCTGGGGGAGGATCTTTTTTTTAGGGATGGTGAATACATCCCTTTATTCAAGGTTACCCCCATCTATCCTAGAAGAGCGCAAGAAAGAGGAATTATGGGTTATGCAATTGTTGCTTTTACCATTACTGAAACTGGAACAGTGGAGAATGCTGAGCCTTTAGAAGGAATGTGTGGAGACCCCACTAACCCAGAGACAGTCTTCAGGCCTTGTTCCATTTTCAATTCCGCAGCTTCTAGGGCAGCATTAAAACTCAAATATAAGCCCAAGATTGTTGATGGAAATGCTGTTAGGGTTGATGATGTTCCTCATAAATTTACTTTTATTCTTGAGGAGACTTAATGTTTAAAACAATTTCACGAAATATATTTGTTTTATTTGCTCTTGGTTTTGCTTTAAATGTAACAAATCTTTCTGCACAAAGTAGAGATGGAAGAGCAGATGAGCCATCTGTTGGCGGCAGCTCAAGAAAAGCTGGGAAGACTCGTACTTACAAAAAAGCTCGAGTCCTTCAAAATTCCACAGCTAAAAAAATTGTAAAGGTTGTAGAGGCTCTTGAAAGGCAAAAAATTGTGAAAGTGCCGGACCCAGAAAATAAAGGCAAGTTTATTGAAAAAGAAGAAGATGATCCAGACTGGGCAAAAGCTAGATCAATATTAACTGAGCTCTTAAATAATAGAGCTGAAATGAAAAGTTACGACCGTTCTGTTGTGTGGAATTATTGGGGATATATTTATTTCAGCGATGAAGATTATGATCAAGCGATGTATGCCTATGAACAACTTCTCAAAGAGCCAGAAGCAACAATTCCTTTAAGAACATCATCCTTGTTAACACTCGCTCAATTAAACCTGGTTAAAGAAAGATGGGATAAAGGTATAAGCCTAATTCTTCAATGGATGGATGAGGTTGAAACCATTACAGCTCAATCATATTATTTGCTTGCTTCAGCTTACTTTCAAAAAACTGATTATGTAAGAGCAAGAACTAATATGGAAGAGGCCATTAGGCTTGCAGAGGAAGAAGGCTATAGACCAAGAGAAAATTGGTACGTTTTGTTAGCAGCATGCTTCAGTGAGTTAAAAGATAAAAAAATTATAAGTGCTCAGTTTGCTTTAGAACAGCAAGTTGGAATTTATGAAATTTTAGTTAACTACTATCCCAAGAAGATGTATTTTCTTCAATTAGGTGGAACCTATCAGCAAATGGATCGAGAGGAAGATTACATGCTCACTCTAAAAGCGGCATACGATAAAGATCTTCTAGACAAAGAGGGAGAATATCTTGCTTTAGCCCAAATGCTTTTGCTTAAGAAAAATCCTTACTGGGCAGCGCAGGTTTTAGTTTCCGGACAACAAAAGAAAGTAACCATTAAAGATGAAGACACTGGAGAAGAAGAGGTCGTTGCTGTTGTAAAAGAAAAAGAGAAGACATTAAAACTTTTAGCTGATGCTTGGAGAATGGCTCAAGAAATTGATATGGCTATTCCCGTATTAGAAAAGGCTGCAAAGATGTCTAAGGACGGGGATACATATGTTCTGTTGGGGAACCTATATCTCTTTGAAGATCGTATGAAAGATTCTATCAGGGCGATTGAGGCCGGCCTTAAGAAACCTAAGGTTAAAAGTCGATCTCAAGCTCTTTTGGTTTTAGGGCAAGCCCATTTTGAATTGCAGAACTTTGAAGAGGCTAAAAAACACTTTAGAGCTGCCGCAAGAGATAAAAACAAAAGAATTAAGAAGACAGCCAATTCTTGGATCAAGTATGCTGAAAATGAAGAAATCCGAGTTAAGAATCTTGCTTTAAGAAGAGACTTTATTCAGCAATCTAAGGCTAAGGCCAAAAGCTAAGAACTCTTAAGTTTTACAAAAATCTCAATCTTAAAATCATATTCATTTTCACTATCTTGTTTAAAAGATTCAGTCGAAATTTTTTCCCAGTTGCTTAAATCTATTTGCGGATAAAAGACATCCCCATCAATTTCACAATCAACTTTGGTTAAAACTAGTTTGTTGACTATATTTCTGCTTTCTTCAAAGACATAACCACCCCCAATTAAGACGATTTCATCACTTCCTGTATTATCTTTGCTCCATTGAACAGCCAATTTAATTCCTTGATTTAAGCCTGATACTACTTCCAATCCTTCTTGGGGATTTAATGTAGATGAGATGACTATATTTTTTCTATTTGGTAGAGGCTTGCCAATTGATTCAAAAGTTTTTCTTCCCATGACAATTGCTTTGTTTTGAGTATATGTACTGAAATGCTGAAGGTCTTTTTTTAGTTTCCAAGGAAGATCATTGTTAACACCTATGACAAAGTTATTGGACAGGGCGACTAAATGGGAAACAATCATTAATCTATATTGCCATTGGAGCCTTTAAGGCCGGGTGAGATTCGTATCCTTCCAATATAAAATCGTCAACAGAGCAATTACTGAGAGCATCAATTGAATCAAGATTAGGCATAATTAATTTTGGAAGTTTTTTGGGCTCTCTGGCGAGTTGTTCTTTAACTTGATCAATGCTGTTGTTATATATGTGAGCATCTCCAAATGTATGCACGAATTCACCTGGCATTAGATTTAAGATATTCGCTAAAATAGATTGCAGCAAAGCATAGCTTGCAATATTAAACGGCACACCTAAAAACATATCTGCGCTTCTTTGATACATATGACATGAAAGTCGACCACTTTTTGAAACATAGAATTGAGACATAACATGGCACGGAGGCAGGGCCATAG
>CABWYS010000033.1 GCA_902509555.1 uncultured SAR86 cluster bacterium | reverse complement strand
ATATTAAGATACATTACTTATATTCAATAAATCATGTCAGTCACCATAAAAGATGTTTCTAAGGATGCAGGAGTATCCATTAAAACTGTATCACGAGTTATTAACAACGAACCGAATGTTGCACACACTACTAAAAGTAAAGTTTTGATTTCAATAGAAAAGCTTGGCTTTAAACCCAACAAAAGTGCCCAGACTTTAAGGTTAAAGAGATCCTATCTTGCTGGCAGAGTTTTACTGATTGATATTGGTGGAACAAACATTAGATCAGCTCAAGCTGATGTTGGTTCAAATGACTTAAAAAATGTTAATAAACAGAAGATAGATTCCTTGGATTCATTTGATGAGATCTTGTTAAATTTTCTAGATGCAGACTCATCTATAAAACACATAGTTTTTTCCATAGCCGGCCCAAAGTTTAACAACTCTATTTCAATGACAAATAGAAAATTTACAATAGATAAAGAAAAGATTTTAAAAAAATTTTCTATAGATTCATGCCATATCCTCAATGATTGGGAGTCGATAGGCCATAGCTTTTCCCTTTTTACAATAGATGAAATGAAGATAGTTAATCCAGGAAAATCTTTTAATGATTCAGCATTAATTATTGGGCCGGGTACTGGTTTGGGCGCAGCTCAGGTCATTGGGGATGACATTGTTCTCCCAACTGAAATTGGTAACAGCTCATTTAGAATTCCAAGCTTGCTAAGTGAGCTAGGTATCTTAAATGACTCAAGTTTTAATGTTGTTGAAGATTTAATCTCTGGAAGAGGGCTGTCAAAAATTTATTCATATTTTACCAATGCTAAAATGACTTCAGAACAGATAGTTGCAACCTACAATCAAGATCAATTTTCTCAAAAGAGTATAAATGTATTTTTAATAGCCTTTTCTCAAATTCTCTCTGAGCTTTCTTTGATATATATGCCAGGAAAGGGAATATATATTATGGGAAGTTTAATGCGTAATTTACATAAATTTCTTGATACTGAAATTTTTATGAATAATTTTTTGATAAATAGAAAATCAATGCATGCAGATATCTTAGCCCAAATACCAATAGCATTAATTGAGAATGAAATGACTTGTTTGCATGGTAGCTTGAATTTCATCAATAAATTAAACCAAAATGTCAATTAGCCTTGGAAGACTCTATTTTACAAAGCCTCTCTAAATCTATAGCCAATTCATTAAAGAACGGTATTAAGATTAATGGTTCAGCATCATTTGTCGTTTGTGGCGGCAAAAGCCCATTACCGTTATACAAATGTTTGAGTAGGATAGAATTAGATTGGTCTAAAATTTCAATTTTTTTAGGTGATGATAGGGTGGTTTCTTCAGAGCATGAAGATTCAAATGTGAATCTAATTAAAAAAAATCTATTGATAAATAATGCTAGCAAAGCTTCATTTCATGAACTTAATGTTAGCAATACCATGCAACAAACCAACCATCCTTTTGATGTCGTTTTACTTGGACTTGGTAGCGATGGTCACTTTGCATCTTTATTTCCAGCCCAACTTAATTTAAATAATGCGTTTGATGTTAATGCTCCACCAGATTTAATAATATCTGAACAGCCTTTAGGCTCCCCAAGCTATCATCGTATTTCTATGAATCTTTCACTATTGCTCAATACAAATCGTTGTATATTGTTGGTAACAAATTCAGATAAAAGAAGAATTGTTGAACAAGCATATACAGACGATCAATTCCCTTTGCATTTTTTACTAACCCAAGATAAATCAAAGATTGAATTTTCAGATCTTGATTTTTAAAGAAGAGTAATTATAAAAGGAATATTAACTGGTTGGTAATTTAGTTTTACTTATTTGGATTGTAGAAATATTGAAACTTTGCATAAATTTGTGAAGTTTCAAGCCTGAGATTGTCACTGAAAGGATTTGGCTCTTTATAGAATTGAGTTCCACCTGCATAAAATATTGTGAATGGGTTGGGCTTCCATTGAATAAGAGCCTCTAACAAGTAATCGTCACTAAAATCATTTTTTTCAATAATCGTTCTTGTCGATAGCGCGCCATCAATTTGATAATCAATTTCAAATCTATTAATTTCACCTGCATAGAAATTCTCTCCAGTGACTTTATTTTTTAATTCAGAGTATCGATGTCCTAGAGAAATTTTAAAGCTGTCTGAGAATCTAAAGACATTATAGAGATTGTATTCTGTTGAATCTCCGATTTCTGGATTCTCGATTCTATAGGCTATTGCTTCTCCTTTTTCTATCTCGAAACTAGTAAAGAAACTTTCAGAAGGGTGATATTGGCCTCTTATTTCAATATCTCTTTTCTTGCCATATTGAATACCATTAAATTTTTCGCTAGGTTTATGCTGCCATTCAATCGTTCCAGTAAAATTAAAATTTGTTTCAAGATTAATTCGAAACTCATAGAACTCTAGAATTTTCTCGTTTTTAGAATTTAACCTATTTCGATTATTCAGATTAAAATTTATTCTTCTAATTGTGCCTTGAGACCTAAAGGTTCTGCCGTACCAGTAGTTACGATACTTGTAATCATTTCTGCCTACAAACCCAACATGAGCTCTGTATGTCGGTGAGACATCTGAATATCTAATACCTGCATTCCGGCCATTAACAACCCACCTTAAACGAAAATTTTTAGCTGTCCCTGAAAAAGACTCACCATCCATTGCATAGGTTCGACCTGCAAAAGTATCATCAGTTTCAATGAAATTAACATTCCCTTCCTGGGTATCACTTCTTGCATAATTAAGATCTAAAATATAATCATCCAAAATATTTATTAGACTATCGAATTCAACTACTGAGCCAGATCCACCTACCTGATAATCTCTATTTGTTGCTATTAACCCAACATGTGATTTATTGCCTAAATTTCTTTTTAGCCTTCCTATCGTAACCTTACTTTTACCAGCATTACCTTTGTAAGATCTATATTGCCCAGCTGCTAAGTAGGGTGAATTAGTATCTGTAGCTTGTAATAAATAGACCGTATTATTTTCACCCTGATTGATATATTTTACTGCGCCCAGAGGATTCGTAATCGATCGGGTATAAACAGTATTCGTATCTGATTTAAGTAATTCAGATCCCTCTAGAAAAAAAGTTCTTTTCTCAGGATAGGACATGGCAAAAGTTTGATTAGCCATAATCATTGGCACATCAGATTCAACCTGAGAAAAATCTGGATTGATTGTGTACTCAATAGATGACGATTTTGAAAGGTCATATAGGCCAGTTATGCCGATTTCATAGTCAGGATTTTGCAATTTGAAATCATTAACAGGTCGATCTCCATTTTGGTTTAAAAATATATAAGGATATAAATAATTTCTATAGATCTTCTCTGGCGATCCTAGGAGTATTTCTTCATCTGCCTGACATGCATAACATGTTTCAGCTGGAAGATTTTTGAATGAAGCAAAAACAGTTTGAATACCAGCTTCGTATGATTTTCTTATAAAGCCCATTTTCCATTTTTGCACTTCAGTATCTGGCAATTGAAGTTCTGAAAAGGGAATAATTAATTCAGCAGAATAACCGTCGTTTTGAAAAGCAGTAGCAGATTGAAAAAGAATATCCCATGAATCGTCTGGACCAGCGCTGCTGATGTGTTTTTCATCAAGCTGAACTCCCAATGCATTGACCCCTACAAGAACACCGTATCTACCATCCCTAAATGGATCCGCCATCAGAGCAACATAATCTTCATTCCATGTTTGATCTCTATTTTTTAAAGTTGCTCTTATTTTGTTTGGATCACCATATGCTTTTATACCTATGTAGAGATATTTTTTATCAAACTTTACATAAGCTGTAGTTTTTAATCCTGCAGCTGTATTTCGAGAGGGCATAACCTCATACTCTAAATTAAATTCAGTTGCTTCACTCCACTCATTTGCTGATATAACACCATCAAGGGAAATACCCTCACTAATTATATTGAGAGAAAAAAAGTAAATAAAAATTACAATAAGTTTATTTAATAATGTAGTTTTATGAAACATAATTTTTTGAGAGTTTATTTTAGGTTAAATAAAGGACATTTAGATATAAATTTAAAAAAATTTTTAAATTATTTCGTAGGAAATTGTTCTGATTTCGGTATAATCACTCCCATCATGGCAGATAGCAAAAAAAAACAAACTAAAGTTTATTTAATTCCTGAGAGTGAATCGAGGGATAGTCATACATATCATTACCTTGCGGTGAAGACCAAGAAATTAGTTATTGAAAATCAAAAACTTAGATTGAAGAAGTTTAATCCTGCCAAGCAGATCCATGAGTGGTTTGTTGAAGCTAAATTGCCTCCTCACAGTAAATAATACTTTTATTTTTTCTGTTGCTCGGTTTCGTCCCGATGCTTTTTTAGATAAGTCATAAAGGGAGTTCCTCCTGTGCCTGTGATTGTTGATCCGCCCCTACCAAATGGATTTTTAATTTGAGACTGTTTGTGGATGTAGGTTCCTGCATATTCAAGATGCATTGCTCTAAATGCTCTTATTTCCTCTAAACAATCATTGTATTTATCAGTAAGTTTTCTTGAGCCTGCTAAAAGGTTTTTAATTTGTGAAACGCTCTCTAGTTTAGAAATGAACTTTCGATGTTTTGGTGGCATGTAATCCCTCATTTCATTTAAGTAATGCCGCAAATGATCTTTTGTATGTGAAATTTGCAAGGCACCATCTAAGGAGGGAATGATGCTACTTTGCGCACCCGTTTCGCCTCGAAAAAATTGAGGCTTATTTTCAAATTGACCTTCATAGATAAGGCCTTTTTTAAGATCTGGGTTATCTTTTGTACCAAAAATAAATGGTCTTACACGGTGATAATATATATACGGATCGCATTTTTCAGGCATTCTTGCAAAAATAGAATTTACTTTTTGCATTGATTTCACCATTTGCTCTAATAATTTTAAAATTTCTTTTTCAGATGAATTTTCATCGCATTGAGATATTTTTTTGCAGGCTTCTATGGCTCCTGATGCTGCATCTTCTATACAAACATGAATAGTTACAAACCAATCTTCATCCACTCCACCTAAAAAGTTATTTATTAAGCCAACATTCTCCAAGGATATCCCTTCATCTTGATCTATTAAAAACCAATTATCTAAACAGTAACTTGCATAACTTAAAATAGGCGGTCTACCCTGATGATTCGCAACTTCAACCCATGGTTTTGCAAGAGCCTCAGGTAATTTACCATGTGGTTTCGTATCTCCCCATATGTATGCATGAGCAATAAAGCTTAGTTGTGACATCGCAAGCTTGAGATCTTGCCCAATTTGATTTACTAATAGATGTTTAATAGATAAATCTTTCTTTGAAAGTTTGTTAATGGTCGTTTGGACTTTTCCTGTTAAGAGTAATTTTGGAAGGTTACTACATATTTCTTCTATTCTTGAACAAGATTTAGATTCAATTGAGAATGAAGTAGCCGGCGCTTTTTTTGGTAAGAAACCCTTCATAAAAACTCCCCAGTTTTATAAATAAGCAAACTAAAATTAGTATACCTATTTTTACAAATTTTACTCTTTTTCCTTTCTGATCAAGGTTGAAGAAATATCATCTCTAAAAATTTCTTCGTCAAATCCAGAAAATCTTTTAGCTATATGCTCAGGTATCGTGACAGAGTCAAGGCTAATAAAGTTTTTCTGAATTTTGCGTCCAAACACCAAGAAATTGATGTTATGGCTATTAAATAAATCTAACTGATTGAGCATATCTTGACGATTTAGATAAAATTTCTCATCTAAAATTCTCGTTAACGTATCTGTACCAATAATAAAAACAGAATTTGGAAATAGAGCTGCCTTATCGGTAAATTTTCCTGCTTTGGTTAATACCCATTCGTGCCCATCATGAAACTGATTAAGTGTTTTTTCAATTTCATGATAGGAAAGCGGAGGTTTATCTGCATTTTGAATACATATCTCATATGCAAGACCCAATCCAGTTTTTTTCTCAGCTAATTCGCTCATAGAGTTATGCCCAGAATGAAAAGGGTTGAATGATCCAGGAAAAATTAATTCAGGAATACGATTTGATGATGATATGAAGTCAATCTTACTATCGATCAATTTAATCCAACTTTTTTCAGCTTTAACAGTCTTAATTTTCAGAGATGAACTTTCAGATATTACGTTGTTTTGCACTTCGCATGATTGAGCAATTGCGTAAATTATATGGTGAGTCACTATCTGCTCTTCTTCTTCTCGAGTTAGCTCTCCTTTTATAAATGAATAAGAGAAGCTAGAGGAATATTTATAAGTTTGTATAGCGATAAAAAATTTATGCTCTCCTTTTTTTGAGTAATTTGTTGCTAGAGAAGCAGTAATCGCAACACCTAATAGATTTTTAGGGTTTATATTCGGATCAATTTTTTTAGCTGCACTATAGGCCTTTGCAGCCATACTTAGAGTAGTGCTTAGACTGCAGTAATGATCAGGTTGTTTGAGCAGATA
>CABWYS010000032.1 GCA_902509555.1 uncultured SAR86 cluster bacterium | reverse complement strand
ATTGGTGGAGTCATAGTTGATGGTGGTAACTTTGATTGGGAGGCGCACCCTGATAGACAGCCAAAGCTTAATCAACCTGATCCTAACTATAATGGAGTAATTTGGACTGAAGCGGTTAAAGCATTGGGACCAATAGCTTATATTTTAAAAGCAAGAACTACCTTACTGCGAGATATGGGAGCTGCAATGAGTCCCTTTAACGCCTTTATGTTTATCCAAGGAATGGAAACATTACACCTTAGAATGAAAGAGCATTCAGCCAATGGACAAAAGGTTGCAGAGCATCTTAGTAAACATCCTATGGTTGAAAGAGTGGCTTATCCTGGAACATCGTCAGGTCTCCCGAAAGAAAGAGCAGATAAATATTTGTCTAATGGCTGCGGCGGACTCCTAGGGTTTGAAATTAAAGGTGGTCATGAAGCAGGTAAAAAATTTATTAACTCCCTTGAGATGCTTTATCACGTAGCTAATATTGGTGATTCAAGAAGTTTAGCAATTCATCCAGCAAGCACAACTCACTCACAATTAAATGAAGAGGAGCTAGCCTCAGGCGGAATTAGCTCTGGCTATATCAGACTCTCAATTGGACTTGAGCATATTGATGATATTCTTGCTGACATCGATCAAGCTTTAGCAAAAGCAGAATAACTTGGTGTGTCAGAAGTTTTTCCTAATGTAAGCTATATAATTATTGGCTCTAAGGAAAGGCTTTCAAGAGTTAAATCTTATAAAATAGAGGAAGGGGTAGAGTGTTTGCTTTGTCCCTTCCAATCGATGGCAGAACTTCCATCATTACTAGATTTAAAAATTGCAGAGTTAGATTCACAAGTTATTTCTATTATTCCAGCTGGAGCCTTTCCTAAAAAAGATGCTAGAGCACAGCTTGTTCATTTTTCTAGAAGTGAGTACCAGTTTTGGGGCTGGTATCATTTCGGTAATAAATTTAAGGGAGCAGCTCAAAGCATAGGAAAGCTAAATACGTTTTTAAATAAAGTGCCTCAATTGGAGCAGGGAATATTTTTTTCAAAATCATTATATTTTTCAGTTGGAGGTCTTGGAGACATTGGCGTTAATCCATTTTCTGAATTGGCTAAAAGATTCTATCTGAGATTAGATCCACAAAATCCACTTCCTTCACTTACAATAAGGGCAAAATCACTTTTAGATTAGAATTATATGACGCTTGTCTCAGCTCAAAATATTACATATTCAATAAATGAAAATAAACTTTTTCATAATCTTTCTTTTGGAGTAAATGCTGGAGAAGGGTTGCATATCAAAGGAGGCAATGGTTCTGGAAAAAGCACATTGCTTAGAATTATTTTAGGTATCACTACGCCGACCAAAGGCTTGATAAAAAGATGTAGCGAAGATTTAAAAATATCGTACCTTGGGCATAAAAATGCAATAAAAAACTATCTTACTCCAATCGAAAATTTAGAATTGTTATTCAATGATGTTGAGATAAAAATCGCATATGAATGGCTGTATAAATTTAATCTATCTCATGTTCAAGATGAGCTTGCAGCTAGCCTTTCCTTTGGACAGCAAAAAAAGTTAGCCTTGATTAGAGTTTTAGCACAATCTCCAGAATTGATAGTGCTTGATGAGCCCTTTGTAGGCCTGGACCAAACAGCTGCTGATCAACTTAATCATTTTCTTGAAGAACAGTTATCTGAGGGAGTAGGGCTTATCTTCACCTCTCATATTAACCCGAAGATTAGCTGCAAGGTTTTAGATTTAGAGGCAAAGAATGTTTAGATTGTTAAAAACAGAATCTTTCAAGCTATCAAACAAATTAAAATCCTGGTTGGGACCTTTGTTGATTATGGTCCTTGTTCTTATAGCATTTCCACTCAGCATAGATATTTCACAGTATGATTTAGAGAAGTTTTATTTCTCGATTATCGTCGTCTCTTTGTTGATGACCTCTTTTGTTGCAACAGAGGGGATGTTTGAGGAGGACTTTGAAGATGGATCTCTCGAGCAAGAATTTTTAATAGAAAAAGATTTTTACAAACTCGTTCTATCAAAAATTCTTGTGTACGTGTGTTTGATTGGGATACCCATTGCATTTATTGGGGCACTATTTTCCTTTGCTAATGGAGTGGCAATTGGTAGTTTTGCTAAGGTATTTTTATTATTAATCCTTTCAAATCTTTTGCTGTTTAATTTATTTGCATTTGGCAATGCATTATCAATTAATAAAGGAGCCATGCTGGGAGTGCTCTCCTCTTTGCCGCTTGCACTGCCTGTTATAATTTTACTTGGGCGCGCAATAAGAAGTATTCAATTTGGAGATGGTTTTTCATCAATTATTGCCTTGATGTTTGGCTTAGGGTTGATCTTGTCAGCCATGATGCCATTAATTATCTCTGCCGCCTTAAAAACACATATAGATTAACCAACTTAGGTTTATAATATCGTTTGTGATCACAGCATTCATTCATAAATTCTCCTCGCCAAAAAGTTTTGTTAATTTAACGGAGAAGCTATATCCATTTTTTATAATTGGCGGAGTTTCTTTGTTGATGCTTGGGTGGACATGGGGTTTATTATTTGCCCCTCAAGATGCAGTCCAAGGAAACTCTTATCGAATCATATTTCTTCATGTGCCATCTGTAATTTTTGCAGAGTTGGTTTATTTCTTTATGGCTGTTTGCGCTTTAATGCACCTTGTATGGCGAGTAAAGCTAGCTGCATATTTAATTAAATCTGCAGCGCCAATTGGAGCAATGATCACATTTATCGGTTTATTTTCAGGATCAATTTGGGGAATTCCTACGTGGGGAACCTGGTGGCAATGGGATGCAAGAATCACTTCAACATTAATATTATTTATTATGTATCTAGGAATTTTAACCCTGCATGGATCTTTCTCTAATTTAGAAAAGGCTGACCGACTAATGTCAATATTGGTAATTATCGGAGTTGTAAATATTCCCATTATCAAGAAGTCTGTTGATTGGTGGTCAACACTGCATCAGCCAGCATCAATCTCAGTTTCTGGAAGCACTTCCATTGATCCATCCATGTTGTACCCATTATTTATTTCAGTAATTGGGCTTGGTTTTACACTAATTTCTCTTGGTATTTTAAGTAGTCGTTCTTATATATTAAGTAGAGAAAAGAATAAAAAATGGGCTTTAAAACATGTTTAATTTAGCTTTTAAAAATTTTAATGAAATTTTAGATATGGGCGGTCATGGAATCTATGTTTGGTCAGTATATTTCATTGGCATTTCAATTATTTTTATTAGCTTTCTAATTGCCAAAAAGAGAATCAAAGAAGTGCAAAAAAAAATAATATTAAAAAATGCTTCAAGTTAGAAAAAATAGACTCTGGAAACTAATCACCATTCTTTTTTTATCTGCAGGAGGCATTTCATTAATTCTTGTTTCATTAAATTCTAAGCTGGATTTGTTCTACACCCCATCTGAAATGCTGCAGGCAGATATTAAATCTGGATACAGGATCAAGTTGGGTGGAATGGTTAAAAATGGATCAATCAAAAGAGATGGAACAATCATTAGATTTCTGGTCACAGATTTTATAAAAGAAGTTCCAGTAACCTTTGAGGGAGTTCCGCCTGATTTATTTAAAGAGGACAGTGGAGTCGTCATCCTTGGGTATTTTTTAAATGGCATGTTTGAAGCAGAAGAAATTTTTGCTAAACATGATGAGAATTATATGCCCCCTGAGCTGGCTATAGATGAAGCAAAAGTATGATTGGGGAGATTGCACATTTTCTATCCCTTTCAGCTGTTTTGTTGCTAAGCCTTGTATTGATTTTTAATCTATCATTCTTTTTTACCAAA
This sequence comes from uncultured SAR86 cluster bacterium, assembly GCA_902509555.1. GTDB lineage: Bacteria > Pseudomonadota > Gammaproteobacteria > Magnimaribacterales > D2472 > D2472. Next base: position 2,779 of record CABWYS010000032.1, on the reverse strand, counting down.
ATTCATCCAAATCAATTAATCCTCTCAATGAGGTTATTTAACCAAGCCTGCTGGCTAGTTTTTATTTCATTTGGCATTTATGTTTATCTCGCCATAAGCGATGATTTTTCAATAGCATATATAGCTAGCCACTCAAACTCTCAGTTACCTATTTTCTACAAGGTAACTTCAATATGGAGTGCGCATGAAGGTTCGATGTTTCTTTGGATAGTATTTTTAACAGCTTGGAGCATCCTATTCATAAATTCGCTTGATAAAAGTCACCCTTTGAAAAAATTAACCTTATTAATGTTGAGTGTAATTATTTTAGGCTTTTTGCTATTTTTGCTATTAACATCTAACCCCTTTGAGAGAATTATGCCATTTGGAGCTCTTGAAGGCGCAGATATAAATCCAGTTTTGCAAGATCCAGCCTTAGCCATACATCCGCCAATGCTTTATTTGGGGTATGTAGGGTTTGTGATTTCCTTTAGTTTTATTACGGCATATTTGCTGAATGGTGATTTTGAACTGCAATGGGAGCAAGATATTAGAAATTGGTCTTTTGTTGCGTGGATTTTTCTTACCATCGGCATCACTCTCGGGAGTTGGTGGGCTTACTATGAATTGGGCTGGGGAGGATATTGGTTTTGGGATCCTGTAGAAAATGTTGCCCTGATGCCATGGCTTGCTGCAACAGCATTTATGCATTCATTATTTGCAGCTTCAAAATCAAATGTACTAAAAACTTGGACTATGTTTTTAGGAATTTTAATTTTTGCCTTAAGTTTGTTTGGGGCATTTATTGTGAGATCTGGAATCATTGATAGCGTCCATTCATTTGCCAATGATCCGGAAAGAGGATTATATCTTTTAAGTTTTTCAGGCCTCATTACATTGCTCGCACTGACAATTTTTGCTTATCGTCTACCTGCTTTAAATTCTTCAAAATTAGTTGTCACGGGCTCAAAGGAATCATTTCTTTCAATGAATAACATATTGATGATTACTAGTATTTTTTCTATTTTTCTTGGGGTTACCTATCCATTGATAATCGAATCTATCAGCGGGGAAAAAGTCAGCATCGGCCCCCCATATTACAATACAATTTTTGCTCCATTAATCCTTATAGCCGCTGCATTTATTATGATTTCAGTTGATGCATTATGGCAGCGCTCGATGCCTTTAAAAGCATTGCTGATCAACATCTTTGCTCCAACAATGCTATCTCTGTTATCTTTATATCTCATATGGCAAGTTACAAATATTTTTTCTATTCTTGCATATATAGGAATTTTTTCTGGCTCATTGATTCTTTTTAGCTATCTGACAAGGACCATTAATAATTTTTTTAACAAAAAATTTATTAACAAAGGCAGTGCAATTGCGCACATAGGTTTGGGCTTATTATTTTTTGCAGTATCAATGAATAGCATTCTTAGCTATGAGAAGAATTTAAATCTTGCGCCTGGTCAATCTATATCAATAAACGAATCAGTACGAGAGTTTTCTTTTAACGACATTCGAGTTTTTAAAGCTTCCAATCATGATGTTATTTCTGCTCAGGTTTCATTGTTGCAGGATGGAAGAGAAATATCTTTAAACCCGCAAAAAAGAAAATATGCTACAAGAGGTCAGATTACGTCTGAATCTGCCATTCATGCATCCGTGCTTAAAGACACATATTTAACAATTGGTGATCAGCTAGAAAATGGTACCTGGACATTTTCATTAAAAATTAATTATTTTATTAAGTGGATTTGGTTCTCAGCCGCTTTGATGGTACTCGGAATGTTGCTTACAATTTTTAAGAAGAAAGCATCATGAATCAGTCACTTAGATTTTTGATAGTAATACTTCCAATCCTAGTTCTAGTTTTCTTTGCTAAGGTGCTTTTAGTTGATGAGGATATTAAATTTTCTAATTTCGAGTCCAAAAATTTTCCATCATTTGAGTTGAATGATTTGAATGGAGACCCAGTAAATACTGAGTCTTTAGATGGAATCAAACTTATCAATGTATGGGCAAGTTGGTGTATTACCTGTCTTGTTGAACATCCTTTTTTAACTAAGTTGGCCGAGAAAAATATTCAAATTATTGGCTTAAATTATAAAGATTCAGATTTTAAGGCAAATGCTTGGCTTCAAAAACATGGCAACCCTTACTTGTTTTCAATATATGACCCGAGAGGTGACTTAGCATTTGATCTTGGGGTTACTGGTGCACCTGAGTCATATCTAATTGTGAATAATCAAGTTGTAGGACATATCCAGGGTGAAATGAATCAAACCAAATGGGAAACGATTTTTCTTCCTTTAATCGCAAAAGCTAAGCAAGGATCATGATGATTAGAAAATACCTCACGCTATTTTCTTTTTTTATCCTTTCCACTTATGCATATAATCAGATGGTATATGAATTTGAAGATTCTATGCAGGAGAAAAGATTCTACTCATTGATTTCAGAGATCAGATGTCCAAAATGTACAAGTGGAAGCATCGCTAGTTCTGATGTACCGGTTTCTCGAGATTTAAAAAATAAGGTTTATGAATTAATTCTTGATGGCTCAACTGATGCAGAAATTAAAAAATATGTCTCAGAAAGGTTTGGTAGTTTTTCAAATTATAGGCCCGCGCTAGAGGGCTCTAATTACTTTTTGTGGTTTGGACCATTTATATTCCTTGCCTTAATGTTAGTAATATTTTTTATAAAGCGAAGAGTTTAATGTTAATTATTATCGCTGTTTCAGTCATTTTATTATTACCTATAATTTCTTATCTGCTTCAGCCATTGTCAAAAC
>CABWYS010000031.1 GCA_902509555.1 uncultured SAR86 cluster bacterium | reverse complement strand
TAAGATGCGTTGAGGAATGTATTGGGCTTAATGATCCCGCAGGCAACAGGCTTGAGCTGTCTTATGGAAGCGAAGATTCATCCGAACCATTTGTATCAACGCAGGACATAAAAGGCTTTATTACAGAGGGACTAGGTTTTGGCCATGTAGTTTTTGCAGCTCCAGATTTGGAGACAGCGCATAGATTTTATATAGATATACTAGGCTTTGGAGATTCTGATTATATGAATTTCCCAATGGGGCCAGCTCCTGATGCTCCTGAGGTAAAGTTAAATTTTATGCACTGTGATAATCCTAGACATCACACAGTTGCTTTATATGAATCTCCCATACCCCCATCAGGTCTTATACATACGATGGTAGAGGTTAATGATATTGATGAGGTTGGTTACGGTCTTGATAGAGCCATGCAGAACAATGTTCATATTTCTTCCTCGCTAGGCAGGCACTCTAACGATATGATGGTTTCATTTTATATGCAGACTCCTGCAGGTTTTGATTTAGAATTTGGCTATGACGGATGGCAGGTAGACTGGACTAATTTTGAGATGCAAAAAAGCAAAATACCAAGCTTCTGGGGTCATGCATTTTCACCACCAGAAAATTAGAAATGGATAAAATAGTTTCACATAAAGATGTAGTTGACCAACTTTCTAATGGAATGACTATTGGAGTTGGTGGGTGGGGTGCCCGAAGAAAGCCAATGTCTTTAATTAGAGAGATATGCCAATCAGATATCAAGGATTTAACTGTTGTTAGCTACGGCGGCCCTGATGTTGGTTTATTATGCGCTCACAAAAAAATTAAAAAATTAATTTTTGGTTTTGTATCATTGGATATGATTCCGCTGGAATCTCACTTTCGTCAGGCACGTCAAAAAAATGAAATTGAAGTTATGGAGCTTGATGAAGGGATGGTTCAGTGGGGCTTGAGAGCAGCTGCCATGAATTTACCATTTCTACCAATTCGCGTTGGTTTAGGTACAGATGTTTTAAAGCATAATCCGGAATTAGAATATGTTACTTCTCCATATACTGATGCCGAAAAGCTTGTTGCAATGCCTGCACTCAAACTTGATATTGCGTTAATTCATGTAAATAAATCTGATGAAAAGGGTAATACTCAGATAATTGGGCCTGATCCATTCTTTGATGAGCTTTTTGCAAGAGCTGCTTGTAAAACTTTTGTATCATCTGAAGAAGTTGTATCTACCCAAGAGTTAGGAGGCAAGGATGGTTCTATATTTAATAGATTTGAAAGAAGTCTTGTGACAGGAGTCTTGCATGCGCCTTGCGGCGCTCATCCAACTTCTTGCGCACCGAGCTATGGTTTTGATATTGAGCATCTAAAAGAATATTCGGCAGCAGCCAAATCTTTTGATGAATATAGTACTAAATATTTAAACAAGACCCATCAAGAGTATATTGACTCCATCGGGGGCTCAGAAACAGTTCTAAATATACCTTTACCACAGTTTTAAAATGTCAGAATCCATTTCATTAGCAGAAATTTGTATTAGCTCATCTTCCAAAGCATGGGAGGGCGAGGGGGAAATTCTTGCCACAGGCATTGGTTTGATTCCAAGGATTGCAGCTGGCCTAGCCAAGCTTACGCACAATCCAGACTTGATGATGACAGATGGAGAAACTTACTTAATTTCTAAGCCAGCACCTATGGGTAAAAGAGATATTTCTCTCGACCAAGTTGAGGGCTACATGAGTTACAGCCGTGTATTTGAAAATCTTTGGGGTGGTAAAAGACATGCCATGGTCACTCCAACACAAATAGATTCCTTCGGGCAAACAAATATTAGCGCTATTGGTGATTATGACTCTCCAAAAGTTCAGCTTCTTGGTGTAAGAGGTTTTCCAGGAAACTTTATTAATCATAAAAATTCTATTTTTATTCCTAATCATTCTGTAAAAACTTTTGTAAAAGGCAAAGTAGATATGGTTTCTGGAATGGGGTACCAAAATAAAAAGCTATCAAATGGAAAGTTTGGAATTAAGCTTGTGGTAACGAACCTTGGTGTTTTTGATTTTAACGCAGAAAATAATAATCTTCAGCTACTTAGCTTACATCCTGGTGTGAGTGTTGATGATGTTATTGAAAATACAGGTTTTGATGTAATCATTAAATCAGATCAGCCTACAATAATGCCTACCAGCGATGAACTCACCTGTATAAGAGAGGTCCTTGATCCTCAGGGTGTTCGCAACTCAATTTTTGGAGAATAAAAATATGGCTAGAAGTAAACCTACAATCACATACAAAAAGAAAGATGAAATTGCCATAATTTCTATGAACAGGCCTGAATACAATAATGCACAAAATGGCAAAATGACCTATGACTTAGATAAGGCATTTAAAAGAGCTGTTGATGATGACGGGGTCAAAGTCATTATTTTGAAAGGAAATGGAAAGCATTTTTCAGCGGGCCATGATATTGGAACACCTGGAAGAGATGTTGATGTTGAGTATGATCGAAAATCTATGTGGTATGACCATACCAATAAACCTGGTGGAGAGTTTTGGTATGTTCGGGAGCAAGAAGTTTACTTAAATATGTGCAGGCGTTGGAGAGACATGCCAAAACCAACAATTGCTATGGTTCATGGCGCTTGTGTTGCAGGTGGGTGCATGTTGGCGTGGGTATGTGACCTTATTGTTGCGTCTGAGGATGCTTTCTTTGCAGATCCTGTGGTGCGAATGGGAATTCCAGGAGTCGAGTATTTTGCTCATCCTTATGAATTAAATCCAAGAATTGCAAAAGAATTTTTATTTCTTGGAGAGCGAATGTCAGCATCAAGAGCATATGAAATGGGCATGGTCAATAAGGTTGTTCCTGCAGAGAATCTTGAGTCAACCGTAATGGAGATGGCAACAAAAATATCTGCAATGCCAAGATTGGGATTAACTCTGACCAAGCAAGCAATCAATCACGTAGAGGATCTTCAAGGTAAACGCAATGGGATGGAAGCTGCATTCGCATGGCATCATTTTTCTCATGCTCATAATGATTTAACTACTGGCAATGTTTTATCAGGGTTTGATGCAAAGAAAATGGCTAAATCACAGCGAACTAAAACCAAAAAAAATCCCTCAAAAAAAATTGCTAAAAAATCTCCTGCTCAAAAGAAAAAAAAATAGAAGAGAGAAATTATTAATAAGTTAACAGATATTCTAGGTTGTGATTACCCCATCATTCAAACCGCAATGGGTTGGGTTGCTTTGCCCCAATTGGTTGCTGCAACCTCAAATGCTGGTGCTTTTGGCTTCTTAGCCCTGGCTACAGCTGGTCCTCAAGAGGCAATTGAAATGATCGATGAAACAATGAGCTTGACCGACAAACCCTTTGGTGTAAATTTTCATATGTTCCAACCTGGAGCTGATGAGATTGTTCAAGCAGTTTTAGATAAGAACATTAAAGCTGTGAGTTATTCAAGGTCTCCAACGCCAGACTATATAAAAGCATTCAAACAACAAGGGATTATTTGTATACCAACCGTTGGAGCACTTAAACATGCAATTAAAGCAGAACAGTTAGGCGCTGATGCTCTTGTGATACAAGGATCGGAAGGCGGCGGTCATACTGGATCGACGCCCACAACCTTATTGCTAAGTTCTGTTCTAGATAGCGTTGATATTCCAGTAGTTGCAGCGGGTGGGTTTCGCGATGGATCTGGCTTGGCAGCTTCTCTTGCATGGGGTGCATGTGGGATAGCCATGGGAACTCGCTTTATGATGACACAAGAAAGCCCTGTTCCAAGTAAAACTAAGGAAGCTTATATTTCAGCTGAGGTTGATGAAATTAAAATAACAAAAAAATTTGATGGGTTGTCTCACCGACTTATTTTTAATAAATACATAGAAAAAATAGATCGCTCGAATCCTATCTCATTATTTTTAATGTCAGTTACTTCTGCATGGAAATATAAGCAAATTACTAAAGCATCATTTGGCGATCTATTTAAATCTTTTTTTGCAATGCTTAAAGGAGATGATTTAACTATTTCACAGTCAATTATGTCTGCTAATAGCCCAGCAATTATACAAAAGGCAATGGTTGAAGGCTCTCCAAGTGAGGGCGCCATGCCATCTGGTCAAGTGGCTGGAATCATAACCAATCTTCCTTCATGCAAAGAACTTATCGATCAGATCATGAAAGAATTCAATATCGCTGCTGATAATTTTAAAAAGGTTAAGGAGAAATCATGAGTGTTGAAACTTACATTAAGGATTACATTGCTGAAATTATTCTTGATTGCCCGCCTGTTAATGCATTGACTTCAACTGAATGGTTAGATTTGGCAACAAATATCGATAATCTTGCTCATAACAGTGATGTAAGAGTCATTTTAATATCAGCTAGAGGTAAAGGCTTTTGTGCTGGAGCAGACATTAAAGAATTGCAGGAGGATCCAACTAAAATAAAAGATGTTAATGATGGTTGTTGGAAAACAGCAAGGGCAATTCATGTTTCAAATGTTCCTGTAATTTCAGCATGTCACGGCTTCATTCTTGGAGGAGGTATTTTGCTTGCAGGAGCTTCTGATATTGTGCTGACTACAAATGATTCCTATTTTGGGCTGCCTGAAATTGATAGAGGTGCTCTGGGTGGAGGAGCTCATTTAAGTAGACTTTTTCCACTTCAGGCAGTTAGAAAAATGATGTTTACTGGAAAACCCATTTCTGCTCAACGAGCATATGAATATGGCTCAATTGAGTCTTTGCATCCTGATCTAGAGTCTGTCCGTGAAGCAGCGCTAGTTATTGCGCAAGACATAGCCTCGAAGAGCCCCATAGCCATGAACTTAGCTAAAAAAGCCTTAAATGAAATTGAAAATGGTAATGTCGATGAGCATTACAAGTCAGAGCAAACTTTTACTTTAGAGCTTTATAAATCTAAGGACTCTCAAGAAGCTAGAGATGCATTTGTTGAAAAAAGAGACGCAGATTTTAAAGATGAAGATTAATTTTACAAATGAGCAAAATGCTTTTCGAGATGAAGTACGCGCTTGGTTGGGGAGCAATGTTCCGAAAACACCACTTCTATCATTGGATACAAAAGAAGGTTTTGAGCAACATAGAGAATGGGAGAGAACCCTTAATAAAGGAAATTGGTCAATGGTTACCTGGCCAAAAGAATATGGAGGTAGAGGTCTAGATTTAATTCAATGGTTAATATTTGAAGAGGAGTATTATCGAGCCGACGCTCCAACAAGAGTCAATCAGAATGGAGTTTTTTTGCTTGGCCCAACTTTGATGGAGTTTGGAACTCATGAGCAGAAATCCAAATTTTTAAATGCCATGGCTACTGGTGATCATATTTGGGCTCAAGGTTGGTCAGAGCCTGGTGCTGGAAGTGATATGGCAGCTATTAGAACTACAGCTGTTCTAGAAGGCGATCATTATAAAATAAATGGGCAGAAAACTTGGTCATCAAGAGCAGCATATGCTGATTGGACTTTTGGTCTGTTCAGAACTGATTTAAATTCTGAAAGGCACAGAGGTTTGTCATTTATATTAGTTCCATTGGATCTTCCTGGCATTACTGTTAGACCAATACCTCAGCTGGATGGCGAACCAGGATTTGCTGAAATATATTTTGATGACGTTGAAGTACCTATAGAAAATCTACTTGGCGGTGATGGAGAGGGCTGGAAAATTGCTATGGCAACTGCAGGATTTGAGAGGGGTCTAATGTTAAGAAGCCCTGCTCGTTTTCAACAAACAGCAGCAAAATTACTCGAGCTTTATCTTGCTAAACAAGATCACTGCTCTCCAATGATTCAAGCAAAGATTGTTGAGGCATGGGCTCAATCAGAGTCTTATGCTTTAAGTATTTACCATACCGCATCAAAAATGCTTGCTGGAGGTTCCATTGGTTCAGAATCAAGTTTAGGTAAGATTTTTTGGTCTGAACTTGATCATATGATGCATCAAACAGCTTTAAAAATTTTGGGAGCTAGTGCCGAGCTATCTCAAGAATCTCAAGATGATGCAGCAAGATGGATTAAAGGCTTTATGTTTTCTTATGCTGGACCAATTTATGCTGGTACAAATGAGATTCAAAAAAATATTATTGCCGAGAGATTATTAGGACTTCCAAGGTAGAAGATGAACTTTATTTTTACTGAAGATCAAATTCAATTTAAGGATGCTATTAAGTCTTTTTTAACAGACGAATGCACTCCTAAATCTATTAGAAAGGGATGGGAAGCAAAGCAATCTTTCAATCCAGATAGATGGCAAAGCTTGCTGGAGTTGGGTGTTTTGAATTCAAATCTGCCTGAAGATAAGGGAGGCTTAGGCATGGATCAGGTGACTTTAGCATTGATGATTGAAGAGATGGGTTATGCGGGTTTGCCAGAACCAGTTGCAGAACAAACCTTTCTAGTTAATGATTTGATGGCCTTGTTTCCGAATAGCATAAGACACGCCATTGAAGAAATTTATGATGCTGGCACTAAATATATTTCAATTGCTCATCCATTGGCTCCCAACCCATTGTTTGTAAAAGATTCAGTAGGACTTATTTTATTTGATAGCTCCGAATGTAAGTTCATCGCAAAAAATGATATGGATTTCGAAATTATTGCTTCCAATGATCCATCTCGGGAGATATACAAGATAAATTCAATGGAGAATACAATCTCTTCATCTGAAAGTTTTAAAGAATTAAATTCTGCAGTTTCTGAAAGAGGAGCGTTGATGACAGCAGCTTTGTTAATTGGATTAGCGCAAAAGATGCTTGATTTAAGTTCAGCGTATGTTCGTGATAGAAATCAATTTGGGAAGCCGATTGGGTCATTTCAGGCCGTTAAACATATGTTGGCAGATGTTGCAGTGAGAATTGAGTTTGCAAAGCCTGCTGTTTATAGAGCGGCTTTTTCTTTGTCTGAAAATAATCCTAAATCAGCTTTGCATTGTGCTCATGCAAAATTCATGTGCTCACAAGCTGCTGAATTAGCTTGCAAAAATAGTATTCAAGCCCATGGAGCTATGGG
>CABWYS010000030.1 GCA_902509555.1 uncultured SAR86 cluster bacterium | reverse complement strand
TTTTCACATTTGTGTTAACTAAAAACCAATTCACCGCTACTCATCGTTACCTGAACCGAGAGCTCAGGTGGTGAAGCTCATACTGCATCAGGCTTCCCTCAATGGTAATGCACAACAACAGCAGTGGAAAATCACCTTTAAATATATTATCGGTTCAAAGAATCTCGATAAGTTGGCGAATGAACCAGTCAATTTGATTATAAATCAGTTGATATTAAAAAGAGAAGACTATTTTAATTAAGGGATTGCTCGATCTTTGAAACAAGATCTTTTAGATTTTTTTCTTCCCCCTTCGAGAGGGCGGTGCCTTCTTGAGGAAGTTGACTTTTAAAAGCCAAATCTAGGCTTGTCAAAATTAATGCATTTGATTTATCTGGAATTGAATCTATTTGTTCATTCAATATCTCAGCTGCTTTGATTAATCCTTCTTTGTCTTTTGGAGGGCAAGCAATTGATATCTTTTTGCCCATAATCATTAGTTCTAAAACTTCTTTATTGCTCATACGATTTAATAACTTTTGTTAGCTTTGAATTAACCTTTTCAAGCTTTTTAATTTCATTCGCTTGAGTAAGCTTATTTTTTTTCCATTCTCTTTCTTTTTTAATATAGGCAGCAATAATACCTTTTTGCTCATCAAATCTTTTTAAGAGCTTTTCAGTGCTTTTGATTAAATTATTGATAGAACTTTTTGAATCTTCACTCATATGAATATACTTAGTTTAAGTCTTAGTATGTAAATAGGGAAGTTTGAAAAAGAAAAGAGTAGAATGAGCACATGAAAAACAGATATTCAGAACGACGAAATAAATTGGGTTCAATGTTACCTAAAAACTCTGCCGTGGTTATCGCGGGCGCTTCAACACAATACAGAAATGCTGATTCATCACATGCTTTTAGGCAAGATAGCAATTTTTGGTATCTAAGTGGTTTTAATGAAGCTGAATCAACTTTGGTACTTCTAATCAATGAAAAAAATAACGTTCAATCTATTGCTTTTGTTCCAGAAAAAGATGAATTAAAAGAAATTTGGGATGGTTACCGAGCTGGCCCAGAAGGCGCTATGAAAGATCATGGCTTTGATCTTGCTTTCAACAACACTGAAATTGATCAAAGATTGCCTGACTTATTGGTTGACTATAACCAGGTTTTTTATCCTGTTGGAAAGAGCAAGACATTAGATGCTGACATTATTGAATGGATTAAATCTGCTAAATCAAAAGATAGGCACAGTTCAGCCATTGATATTGCTGATGCATCATCCAAAGTTGGCAACCAAAGACTCATAAAGGATGAAGATGAAATCAAAATAATGAAAAAGGCTTGCCAAATTTCTGCTGAAGCTCATGTCGAGGCAATGAAGTTTGTAAAGCCAGGCATGACTGAGCAAGAAATGGAGGCATTTTATCAGTACGAATTTTCAAAAAGAGGCGGGCGTTTTTCTGCTTATACACCCATTGTAGCTGGCGGTGAAAATGCTTGCGTTCTCCACTATGTAGAAAACTCAAAACCACTAATAGACGGTGAGTTATTGTTGGTTGATGCTGGGTGTGAATTCGAATTGTATGCATCAGATATTACTAGAACCTTTCCAATCAATGGTAAATTTACGGCTCCTCAACTTGCTATTTATGAAGTTGTTTTAGAGGCTCAAGTGAAAAGCATTGAAGCAATTTCTACAAATAATAATGTTATGGATGCACAAACAATTTCTGAAAAGGTTATCACGCAAGGGCTAATTGATCTTGGGATATTACAAGGCTCAATGGAAGAACTTCATGCGGCTGGAGCTTTTAAGGATTTTTATATGCATAAAATAGGTCATTGGCTGGGCATAGATGTTCATGATGCTGGTGACTACATGGAAGATGGCAACTTCATGAAGTTTAAACCTGGCATGGTTACCACGGTCGAGCCTGGTATTTATATTTCATCGTCTTCAAATGTTGATGATAAATGGAAAGGAATAGGCATTAGGATCGAAGATGATATTTTAGTTACTGACGATGGTAATGAAAATATGACTGCTTTTGTTCCCTCTAATCCTCAAGAGATCGAAGCGTTAATGGCTTAAAGCTTTTATGTCGCAATCTGTATTGATTTCTGGAGGAGGGATTGTAGGATCCTTTCTAGGTCTTGAGCTTGCAGCAAGAGAAATACCTTTTAAGATTATCGAAAAAGAACCTTTTGCTTCATCAAAAAATGAGCACATAAGATCTTTGACCTTGAACTTAAGCGCCAGCGAAAGACTTGAAGACCTCGGGATTACAACAGAATCGTCACTCATTCAAACAATGAAGATTTTTGATGGTTCTGGATCTGGAAAATTATTGTTTAATTGTGATGAGGCTAATATTGATTATTTAGCGAAGGTTTTTAGTTTCAATGATTTAAAAGAAGCTTTGATTGAAAAGGTTGGAAGCTCAGTATCTATTGGCGATGAAATAACTTCTTTTAAAGCAATGGAATCAGGCATTCAGGCCAAACTAAGCAATGGCTCAACTATAGAAAGTGATCTACTTGTAATTGCCGAAGGCAGAAATTCCACTTTAGCCAAGTCCATAGCATCAGAAAATTTTTTCAAAGATTATGAGCAGGTAGCTAAAACATTCTTAGTTGAAATTCCAGAATTGAATCCTGATGAGGCGATTCAAGTTTTTCATGATAAAGAAATCTTTGCATTAATGCCTTACAAGAATGGCGCCGAGAAGAATCAATTTTCAGTGGTTTGGTCTATGCCAAAAGAGCTTGACCTTGATTTATCATTAGACAATCTTTCTACTCACTTACAAAAGTTTGAAAAGAAACTGTCTTGTAAAATACAAGCAACTAGTGAATTGCTCTCATTCCCACTTTCAGCCCATCATCTTGATGAATACTGTGATAATGGAGTTTGTATAATTGCTGATGCAGCTCATTCCATCCACCCATTAGCAGGTCAGGGTATTAATTTGGGTATCTCAGATGCGATAATTCTTGCCGAAGAAATTAAGAGAGCAATTAACTTAGATAAAGATATTGGACAATTAGCTTTTTTAAAGAAATATGAGCTTAGAAGAAAAACCTTGAATGCATCAATGATTAGGGGAGTCGACTTCCTCTTTAATCTTTTTCAACAGGATAATCCCTATCTAAGATTAGGTCGTAACTCTGGCTTGAAGGTGGTGGATAAGCTCAGCTTTTTAAAGAAAAATTTTATTTTGCATGCATCTGGTATTCAAAAAATTTAAAAAAAGCTATTTTTTATTCCAATAAGAAATTCCCAATTCTTTTAAAAGTTCAACTACTTCATGTATGGGTAAACCCACAATATTGGAATAACTTCCATTTATTTTTTTGATAAACGCAGATCCGTAGCCTTGAATTCCATAGCTACCAGCCTTATCGAATGGTTCATTGGTTTTGCAATACTCTTTACAATCAACCTCAGTTAATGTTGCAAACTCAACGTTTGATGAAACGCTGATAGTGTGAAACTTAGCTTTATCCTTATTTATGATCCCAATAGTCACCGCAGTTATTACTGTGTGAGTTTTACCAGATAGTTTTAAAAGCATCGCAATGGCATCAGGTTCCGATTCAGGTTTTCCAAAAACCTTATCTCCTAAAACAACAATAGTATCAGCAGCAAGCACTGGAAAAGAATGCATTTCCTCAGTTATAACCTTGCGAACACCTTCCTGACATTTCAATACCGATAATGCTACAACATTTTCTTGGGGAGAATTAGAGCTATCAATCTTTTCATTGACCTCGATATCGATGATTTTATGTTCGACATCAACTTGCTGCAAAAGCTCAGTTCTTCGAGGTGATTTGGAGGCTAGGTAGATCATCCATTACAATTTTAACAGGAGAACAATATGACCAATCAAAATAAAAGAGTAATTTTAGTAACGGGAGCTAGCAGGGGAGTAGGCAAAGGTATTGCTGAAGGAATGGCCAGAAAGGGAGATATTATTATTTGTGCTGCCAGAAGCCAAAAGAAAGGTTCAACCGTCCAACAATTTGGCTTTGAGATTCAAAGCAGTCTTGATGAAACAGTTGAAAAAATTAATGCAAAAGGTGCAAATGGTATTGCCTATCCAATTGATCTAAACAATCAAAAAGCAATTTTAGAACTGTCTAGCTATATTAAAAAAGAGTTCGGCAGGCTAGATCTACTTATTCACTCAGCCTGCCAGATTCATGATGATCTAGTCGAGCCTAAACCCTATTGGGAAAAATCTGTTGACCTTTGGTCTGTGATGGATGTTGGGCTTAAGTCTAATTATTTGCTGTCCCATGCATTGACTCCTTTGATGATTGAAAGCAAAGGCAAGTTAATAGTTCAAATTTCTTCTCATGGAGCCATGTGCTATATGCATGGGCCCATATATGGAGCACAAAAAGCTGGTATAGATAAAATGGCATTCGATATGGCTTATGACCTTAAGCCTCATGATATTTGTTCATTGTCTTTGTGGTCTGGAATAGTGAAAGATGAGAAAACTCAGAAGGTTAGTGAAATGCATGGAGAGCAATACGCTGAGTTCTTAAAGGGCGCTGCTAGTCAAGAATACGCGGGCTCGGTGATTAATGAGCTATATGATGATCAAGAACTAATGACATTGTCAGGAAAAACACTACTGGCTGCAGAAGTTGGAAACCAATATGGAGTTGAAGATATAGATGATTGCACTCCTAAGAGCGATAGAGAAACATTAGGCGGGCCTAGAGACTTTTCAGAAGCAGTGGTTTATTAGTTAGACTTTTTCGCCGCGAGATCTCATATCTTTGAGGACCTCATCAATGCCTTTTTTATCTATGATTCGCATGCCTTTAGTGGATAGCTTCAAAGTTACAAATCTGTTTTCTGACTCAACCCAAAATTTATGCGTATGGAGGTTAGGAAAGAACTTCCTTTTCACTCGGTTATTCGCATGGGAAACATGATTACCGCTTTGTGGCATCTTCCCTGTTACTTGACATACTTTACTCATAGAAACGCGATTTTATAGGACATAGAGAGTCTTAGCAAGATAGAATTAACAAGAATGAAAAATTTATTTTTACTTAGGCATGCCAAATCTAGTTGGGATAATACAGCACTTGGAGATTTTGATCGTCCTTTATCTAAAAGAGGAATATCTAATGCAATTCAATTGTCTGAATACATACAAAAACATAGCATTTCATTTGATCTTGTTTTATCTAGTCCAAGCGAAAGAACACAATCAACCCTTGATCTTGTGTTAGGCTCTCTTGATCCTATTCCAACAAGCAATTTAAAAGAATGCATTTATCATGCATCAGCATCAAGCCTCACCCAGTTAATTACAGAGCAAGATGACGAGATAAACAATTTGCTAATCATAGGACATAATCCCGGGCTGCATATTCTTACAGAAACATTAACCAATGAATCCATTGTGAAATTCCCAACCTGTGCTTTTGCAAAAATTACTAATTTTAATCATTGGAAAGATGTAGATGCTGGTATATTAACTCTCGAATCCATAATTACTCCCAAGGAGCTCAATCATGATTGATTTGAAAGTAAAAATTCTAAATCCACTCATTGGTGATTCCATTCCATTGCCAGAATACTCTACAGAAGGTTCAGCGGGATTAGATTTAAGAGCATGCGTAGAGGAAAGTTTTAAGCTAAAACCTCAAGAGTGCAAATTAATTCCTTTAGGTTTTTCTATTTATATAGAAGATCCAACGCTGTCTGCTTTGGTAATTCCAAGATCTGGTCTTGGCTCGAAACATGGAATTGTTATGGGGAACTTAGTGGGATTAATTGATTCTGATTATCAGGGCGAGCTTAAGGTGCCACTTTGGAATAGATCAACTGAAGATTTTTTAGTAAGCAGTGGCGATAGAATTGCTCAGATGATTCTTGTACCAATAAAGCAGGCTAAATTAAGAGTGGTAGAAGACTTCTCTGAAACAGAGAGGGGAAATAAAGGATTTGGTAGTTCGGGAGTTGAGTAAGAGCTTATTTGTCTTCTTCGCTTTCACTATCTGATTCAACAGTAGTTTCTACTTCAGCATTGTTTTCAGAAACCTCTTCTTCAGCTTCAGCTACCTCAGCAGCAGTTTCTTCGACAACTTCTTCGACAGGAGTCTCCACGACTTCTTCTGCCACTTCTTCTACAGCAGTTTCCTCAACTCTAGCTTCAGCTTTTTTAGCTGCAGGCTTTGAGGCCCCTGATGCACCAAAACGATCTTGGAATTTCTTAACTCTTCCGCCAGAATCAAGCATCTTTTGCTTTCCGGTATAGAATGGATGACATTTAGCACAAACGTCCAATAACAAATTATCTTTCAATGTACTCATTACAGGTAGCACGTTACCACAGCTACATGTTGTAGATATTTCTTGATAATTGGGATGTATGTCTGTTTTCATAATAAAATCAAATTTGGATGAGCACTATACCAAATACAGTTACGTTTACAAACACATATGAGTAAATTTTTTTACAATGTTGCTATAGCTGTCCCGCTTAGACAAGCCTTTACCTATCACTCAAATCAGCAGATTATTCCTGGCACTAGGGTGGCTGTTAAATTTGGTAGAACCAATAAGCTGGGTCTAGTGACAGAGGCCATTAGTGAGACCGACATTAAGACTAAACCCATTCATATGGTGTTAGATGATTTGCCAATCTTTTCTAAAACTGAGCTAAAAATTTTTAAATGGGCGTCTGATTATTATTTGCATCCAATAGGTGAAGTAATTAACTCCTTTTTGCCAACAAATCTCAGACAAACAAAGAATACTTTTGAGGTTGAAACGATAGAGGGTAATAAAGAAATCATAGAACAGAACTCAGAGTTTGAAACAACTCTCAATTCTGAACAGATTAAAGCTGTGCAGTTTTTGAATGAACTAAAAGGATTCATGCCAACCCTTTTACATGGAGTAACAGGCTCAGGCAAGACAGAAGTTTACATAAGATGCATTTATGAACAATTATCAAACAATAAATCAGTTTTGGTTCTAGCGCCTGAAATTGCTTTAACGCCTCAATTGGAAAGCAGGGTAAGAAATCAGTTTGGAGATTTGGTTGGAATTTATCATTCTAAAATGACACCATCCGCTCGTTATAAGGCCTGGAAAAAGTTTCGGAGCGGTGAGCTAAAAGTCATTATTGGCACTAGATCTGCCGTAATGATGCCCGCACCAAAACTTGGACTTATCATTGTTGATGAAGAGCATGATGCCTCATACAAACAACAAGAAGGCTTTAAATTTTCTGCAAGAGACATTGCAATCAAGAGAGCGCAGATAATCAAAATCCCAATTATCCTAGGTTCGGCAACGCCATCTCTAAGAACACTTAAACTGGTTGATGAAAAGAAATTTCAAACTATTAGCTTAACTAAAAGAGTTACCCAAAAAAGCCCACCAAAATTCTCTATCCTCGATATTAATGAGGTGAAGTTAGTAAGCGGCTTAGCTCCTCAGGCAATAGAAGCCATTAGTCAAACCTTAACGCAAAAAAAACAAGCCATGATATTCATCAATCGAAGAGGCTTTGCACCTCAATTTATATGCTCTTATTGTGACTGGAAAGCTATGTGTAATAGTTGTGATTCAAGCTTAGTATTTCATTATCAAGCCGCTCGATTGATTTGTCATCGCTGTGATTCAGCTTTTGGTGTTCCTACTCACTGTCCAAGCTGCTCCAAAGCGCAACTTTCTTTTCTTGGCACAGGCACAGAACAACTTGAAGAAACATTAAAAGAACTTTTTCCCAAGACTTCAATTCATAGAATGGATCGAGACTCAACAACAAAAGCTGGTTCCTTGGAAACAATTCTCTCAGAAATAAATAATTCAGATACAGGCATTTTGATAGGCACACAAATGTTAATCAAAGGACATGATTTTCCAAATTTAGAGTTAGTTGTAACTGTGGATGTTGATCAAGGCATCACAAGCTTAAACTCATCTTCAGTAGAGGAAATGGGGCAGCAGCTCATTCAGGTCGCTGGAAGGGCAGGACGCTCAGATGGCAACGCAACAGTCTTGGTTCAATCAAGGTATGTAAATGATCAAAATTTATTACAACTAAAGAGTGGGGATTATTTAAACTTTGCCAAATCTTTGATGGAGCAGCGTCAAGCAACCA
>CABWYS010000029.1 GCA_902509555.1 uncultured SAR86 cluster bacterium | reverse complement strand
TTTATGCTTGGAGTTCAAGTTTTTTATAAGGCTCTAGAAGTTCGATCATTTAATTCTGCAGAGAGCATTCTTAAGACCTTGAATTCACAGTTTATTTCAGAGGCTTTTCAAGTTCCAATCTTTAATCTATTGGCTGACTTGAGAGACGAAAAATACCCAGACCTTGCAAACTCATCACTTTTTATAAGCATAGAAAATCCTTCAAATTGTAGCTTGCAGTCGTTGCAATTTTTTGTATCTATTCCTGGCGGACCTGAGGTAAATATAGCCACTAAAGAAATCATTTCTCCAGATATTAATCAACTTTTTAGATTAGATAAAACAAATTCTTTGGTGAGAGGTTTTGATATTACTTCAGCTTTTTTGCAGCAAGAAATGATAAAGGTTGAAGCTATAGCTCAATGCAATAACGCAGCTTTTCAAGCCTTCAAATCGCTTGATCTGAAGTACTCAAAAGATAATCAAGACGAGGTATTTTTTTATGCGAACGAATGGTTAAAAAAGGAACAATAGTTTAAAATGGGTAAAGGATATATTTAATGCAGCTCAAACACATTAAACTGGCTGGATTCAAAAGTTTCGTGGATCCCACGAGGATATCTTTCCCTACAAATATGGTTGCAGTTGTCGGCCCAAATGGATGCGGTAAATCTAATGTTATTGATGCTGTTAGATGGGTTCTTGGAGAGTTATCTGCAAAGAACTTACGTGGGGAGTCCATGTCCGATGTTATTTTTAATGGTTCAGATCTAAGGAAGCCATCCGGTCAATGCAGTATTGAACTTTTATTTGATAATTCAATGGGCAAACTAGGCGGTGAATACGCCAAATATAATGAAATTTCAATAAAGAGAATGATGACCAGGGATGGGCAGTCTCATTATTCTATGAATAATACTCGATGCAGGCGAAAAGATGTTCAGGATATTTTTCTTGGTACTGGCCTTGGACCAAGAAGCTACGCCATTATTGAGCAAGGGATGGTATCAAAAATAGTAAGTGCTAAACCAGAGGAGATGAGAGTTTTTATAGAAGAGGCGGCTGGAATTTCTAAATACAAAGAAAGAAGAAAAGAAACAGAGCAAAGAATCAAAAAAACCAAAGAAAATCTCGCTAGAGTTAAAGATATAAGAGATGAGATTCAAAGATTGATTAATCGCTTACAGAACCAAGCCAAAGCCGCAGAAAAGTATAAAAAGCTTCAAGTTGAAGAAAAAGAGCTTAAATTGAAAATTTCAATTTTAAATACCTTGAGCGCTAAAGCGAAAAAAGATTCCTTAAGCTCAAAAATATCTCAACTCAGCAATCAGGTTACGGTTAAATCTTCAGAAGTAAATACTCATCAGACATCTATTGATCAAATTAAGACGGAGCATGCCTCTGTATTATCTGCATTTGAAGCCGCTCAAAAGAATTTTTATACCATTGGTTCAGAAATAGCACGGTATGAAACAAATCTACAAAACATTAATAAAGCGATAATTGGTTATGAAGAGGGTTTATCTAAAGCAAAAGATCGATATGCAGAAGCCCTAGATAATGAATCCAGCATAGAAAATCTAAGCCCAAAAGAAAAAGCAATGAAATTACTAGATGCTATTTCAGAAGACCTAAAAGATTTTGGTTCCAGCGCTGATGGCATTCGAAGTAAAGCAGCAGAGCTGAAAGATTTATTAACTAACATTCTTCAAATAACGTCAGCTCAATCAAAGAATATTACTAATGAATATTTGCTTAGACAGAATGAAATTTCTGAACAGTTAGCTCAGGCAAAAGAAAATAAATTAAAGGCAGAGAATGATCTATCAGCATTAGTTGAAAAAAGCTCTACCGCAGAATCAGAGTTAAATTCCATTCGTCAAAAACAATCTGTTGTCGATGCTTCTATTCAAGACGTTGAAAATAAAAAATCTATCGCTTCTTTAGATCTCCGCTCTTTAGAAGAAAAGTTAAATAATTTAAAGCTTGATCTAAGAACATTTGAGGTGAATTTAGATAATGCTTCAGAGACATTAAAAAAAGCTGGAATTTCAATCGCCGATCTTAATCCTGGAGATTATGAGGCAATGGATCTTTCGGATCTAGAGTCATCATTGACATCAACTCAGTCCTCTATTATTTCTTTAGGAGCTATTAACTTGGCAGCCCCAGATGAAATTGCTGAGGAATCCAAGCGCATAGATGAGCTTGATTTTCAGTTGGAGGATTTGAATGAAGCCTTAGACAAGCTTCAAAGCGCTATTAAAAAAATAGATGTTGAATCTAAGATGAAGTTTGATGAAAGTTTTAATGCTGTAAATTCTAAAATACAGGAAATCTTTCCTAAATTATTTGGTGGAGGCAAAGCTGCTCTGCAATTAATGGATGGAGATTCTTTTAATTCAGGAATCACGCTCGCTGCTCAACCTCCTGGTAAAAAAAATGCAACCATCTCTCAACTTTCTGGCGGAGAAAAAGCCATGACCGCGCTTTCCTTGGTATTTGCATTATTTGAACTAAACCCAGCTCCATTCTGTATGTTAGATGAGGTTGATGCACCTTTGGATGATATAAATGCTACAAGGTTTGTAGCAATGGTTGAAGAAATGTCTGATAGAGTCCAGTTTATATTTATTACTCATAATAAAATCTCCATGGAGAAAAGCGATCATTTGATGGGAGTCACCATGCAGGAGGCAGGAGTTTCTCGCGTGGTTTCAGTTGACGTGAAAGAAGCACTTAAGTTAGCCGCTTCATAGGATGCCAAGTAACATACAAATTATCTTAGTTGCTGGGGCTGCAGTTCTCTTTCTGGTGATTTTGTACCTTTTTTTTAGACCATTATTCACTCGAAAATTACTTCAAAATTCCCTTGATGATTCTCAATCTATGCTTTTTGAAGGAGAGTTAGAGCAAGGAACCTTAGAATTTCAAGATGATGATAACTCAATCCAGGAGCAGGAATTAATTATTCTAAATTTAGTATCTATGGACAAATCAAACTTTGATATGAATCAAGTTCTCACTTTATTAAAAAATTTAGATGCTAAATATGCTAATGGTTTTTTTAGTTACAGAGATTTAAGTGGTAAGGAGCTTTACAGAATTGCGAGTGGTATAAATCCCGGGCTTCTTGAGACAGGCACTGAGACGAATGTGCTTTTGATGGCTTTAGATTTATATCAAGCTAATGATCCCATTAAAGCATTTGAAATAATGCTTGAGTCTGCTTCAAGCATTTCAGAGAAACTACATGCCAGTATTTGTGATTCAGCAAGAGCACCTCTAAGCAAGCAAATGATTGAGCACTTAAAATCAAAAGCTCAAGAAATTAGTCACCTTAACTCTATGAAAAACATTTCTGCATAATGAATAAGTTAAGCCATCGATATACTACTATTCAAAAAATAATCCGCTCTCATGATTATGAGTATTATATTCTTGACGACCCCTCAATATCTGATCAAGAATACGATGAGTTATTTAGGGAGTTAAAGCAAATTGAGTCCGAACATCCAGATTGGATTACTCCCGAATCTCCATCACAAAGAGTTGGAATCAAACCTGAAAATGATTTTGCTACTTTTAAACATTTTCAACAAATGCTCTCGCTCGCTAATGCCTTTAATGCAGAAGATTTAAAAAATTTTCATGATCGAATTCTTAAAAATTTAGGTACAGTTAAGCAAATAGATTATTTTTGTGAGCCCAAGATGGATGGTGCTGCAGTTTCTTTGATTTACGAGAAGGGTATTCTTACCAAAGGAGTAACAAGAGGAGATGGAACTATAGGAGAGGATATTACATCTAATATTAGAACCATTAGATCTATCCCACTTACACTAAAAGAGTCTGACAGCTCATTTCCAGATTTGCTTGAGGTAAGGGGCGAAGTGTTTATAAAAAAACCTGACTTTGATGCTTTAAACCAAAGAGCAAAAAAAAATGGCGAGAAAGTATTTGCAAATCCTAGAAACGCTTCAGCTGGTAGTTTAAGGCAATTAGACCCAGCTATTACTAGCGAAAGGCCATTAGCTTTTTTTGCCCATGGCATAGGATTATGTCAGGGAAAAGAATTTATTGATTTACAAGAAATATTTTCAGTTTTTTTATCATGGGGGTTACCAGTTAATAATCTAAATAAATTAGTGGTCTCCGTGGATGAATGCCTTAAGTATTTTCAGGAAATCGAATCTTCTAGAGACAATATTCCATTTGAGATTGATGGTGTTGTATTTAAGGTCAATGATTTAACTTTACAAAAACAACTTGGACAAATAGCTAGATCACCTAGGTGGGCTATCGCACATAAATTCCCAGCTGAGGAAGCTTTAACAGAAATTAAAAATATAGAATTTCAAGTTGGCAGAACTGGAATTTTGACTCCTGTTGCAAAACTTAAAACAGTTAATGTAGGCGGTGTAAATGTTAGTAATTGCACCCTTCATAATCTTGATGAACTAAAAAGATTGGACCCTAGAGTTGGGGATGTTGCGGTAATCAAGCGGGCAGGAGATGTAATTCCTAAAATGGTTAGGGTTATTCCGAAAAAGAATAATCGTGCAAATGTAATTGAGGCTCCACAAAAATGTCCATGCTGCCACTCACCAATAGTGCTGAATTATCAGTCTGAGTGGACGGTTATTGATTCAAGCAAATCTAAACCTGTGAAGAAATTTGCAAGCAAGTATGAAGCGCAAAAATTTTTAGAAACAAATCAGTCAGTTAGCTTAAATATATCAGAAGAACACCTAGATACTCCTTTTATTAAATGCTCAGGTGGGAACAATTGTCCAGAGATTTTTCAAGGAAAATTTACTCATTTCGTTTCAAGAAAGGCAATGGACATTGATGGACTTGGTCAAGAAATATTGTTTACATTGATTTATAAAAAATTTATAAAAGATTTTGCTGATATCTATTCCCTAAAGGAGCACCGAGCTGAGCTTGAGAGGTTAGAAAGATTTGGAGAGAAATCTGTTGATAACCTAATAAAATCTATAGATAAGTCAGTATCAGTTGAATTATACAAGTTAGTTTTTTCCTTAGGCATTGAGGAGGTTGGTGAAACAACTGCAAGAAATCTGGCTAATGTTTTTGGGAGTATGGATGCTATACAAAAATCTTCCTTTGAAGATTTAATTTCAGTTCCTGATATAGGACCAAGAGTTGCGGCCAAGATTTCAGATTATTTTTCTGATGTTGAAAATACAGCATCATTAGAAACATTGCTTCCATGTTTGAACATAATCAACCCAGATATCAACATTTCTAACAAAGATATGAAGTTTTTCGGTTTACAGATTGCAATTACTGGAAAAATATCTCCCATGTCTCGCGATGAAGTAAAAAACTTATTGCTGTCAGAGGGCGCAAAAGTTACAAGCTCTATTTCAAAAAAAACAGATTATTTAATTGCTGGTGAAAATGCCGGTTCAAAACTTGAAAAAGCAAAAACTCTTGGCGTTAGAATTGTTGATGCTGCTGATATAAATATTTTTATAAATGATCCAAAAAAATTCTTATAGCCTCTTAATTATATTCACGCTTGTTCTTTCTTCATGCGTAAGCTCGCCTCCAGAAAGGCCAGATAATATTTGTGAAATTTTTAAAGAAAAGAGAAGTTGGTATAAAGCTGCAATCAAATCAGAAAAAAGATGGAAACTTCCCCCTTATGTTCTAATGGCATTCATTCACCAAGAATCAAGCTTTCAAGCCAAGATAAAACCAGAGAGAACAAAGTTATTAGGAGTCGTTCCATGGTTTAGACCATCATCATCTGTTGGCTATTCCCAGGCTTTAAAAAATACTTGGCAAGATTACAAGGCTGAGACCGGAAACTCTAGAGCTAAAAGAACTAATTTTAGTGATTCAGCTGATTTTGTAGGATGGTATGCAAGCAAAGGCTTTTATCAAGGATTTTCAGCGACAGATGCCCGATCACTTTATCTTGCATATCATGAGGGTTACACAGGATTTAAAAAGAAAACCTATAGAAAGAAACAATGGTTAATTAGGGTTGCCGATAGAGTCCAGGCAAGATCTAATATTTATCAAGAGCAATACTGGGGATGCGCAAAAGAACTTAAGAAAAAAAGGTTTTTCTTTTTTTAGGACTAAACCTCCTTTAAAGTTAAACCTAGTGAAGATACCTCTTCTCTATATGACTCTCCTGCAAGAATAGATTTTTTAGAATCCCCAGTAAGATATTTTTTATTTACTCTGGTCAAATCTTCAATTGAGCAATTAATAACTCGTTGTCTCATTTCTAGTCGTTCTTTGGTTGAGATATCCTCTAGATTAAAATTAAAGTCATTTTTTGCTTCACCAACAGGTGAGAGAGGTTTATCAATAGATGATACAACTCCCAGGATTGCTTCTTCAAGATGTTGATTAGTAATTGATGTTTTTGACCATTCAATAGCTTCCTTAAATGCAACAAAGGTTTCTTTGCACTTTGGATCTCTGTAAGAAAAGAATTTGAAGGTATTGGTTGAAGTATCATTTGTTGCACCTGCTCCATATGCTCCACCTTTTTCACGAATTGCTGTGTGCAGGAAGCCATTCCTTAAGACAGTTGCCAAAACAGAAAGCGCAGGTGCATCAGGATGTTCTCTTGGCACGCCTTGAAATGCTTCAGCGCAATAACATACTTGTGATCCTGTAATCCATCCTATCTGCTCAGTTGCTGGTTTTGTAAGAGATTGCTCAGCTTTGGATTGAATATTTTCAAATTCCATAGATTTTTCTTTGAGAGCATTTGGAGAGCATGCTGTAAAAATCTTGTACGGATTATGAAAAACTTTTGAATGAATACTTTTTAAGGTATCAATTAATTCATTCGCATCATTAATCTCTTTCATTTTTGAGATAGCTGCTTTGGACTGATTCAGCATTCGTAGTCCAGACATTTGAAATGCTGTTGCTGAGAATGTGTTTAAACTACTGGCCGCTGAATTCATGGCTAAAATATGACCATTTTGATTCAATGATTCTTCATTTCGAGCAATGAAAATATTAAACAAATCCAAGATTCTGTTTTTTTCATCAAACCTCGCATTTTCTAGTGTATTGATTACAAGTTTTTCCATTGCATCGAAATTATCTTCTAAAGATTTAGAGGAAATGCTTAAGAAAAGTTTTCCAGGTGCATCCTGACCATTCGTATGCAGTTTAAAGTTAGCATTAATACCACCGGTAATACTTGATTGAAGAGCTTGAATTTCTTCATAAGAACTTTCATGAAGACCGACTTCAGTGAGAATAAAAGTGTATAAAGATGAAAATAATAATTCTTGAGATGAAAGATTTTTGCATGG
This sequence comes from uncultured SAR86 cluster bacterium, assembly GCA_902509555.1. Taxonomy (GTDB): domain Bacteria; phylum Pseudomonadota; class Gammaproteobacteria; order Magnimaribacterales; family D2472; genus D2472. The sequence goes on along the minus strand of CABWYS010000029.1, from coordinate 1,006 downwards.
AAATAAAAAATCAGAGTACATCAGACCATTAGTTCCAACCTCGTAAATCGATCTATTGTTTTTTAGAAAGGAAACAGAGGCATACTCTCGCTTCAAGGGTATGTCTTGTTTAGTAACTTTAGGTAGAATTTCGACATCATCAACAGCTTCCTGTCGAGCTTTCAATGCTTCGGCAAGATCATTGATTTCTCCTATATCTTTATCAGTCAAAATTTCCTCTTTGCTTTTAAGTGTTGATGCGAAGAAATTTTCTAAGTTCTCATTAAATTTTGGATCTGGTTTCAATTCATAGTTAAGCCTATGTCGATTCTTTATTAAGCTGTTTGATATCAATTCTTCTAAGTATCCTTTTTGGGATATTAAAGTTTTGAGTTTTGTAAAGTTTGCGTCTAAATCTAACATTGAAATAGGATCGTCATGATGTATGCATGCATTCATACATCCAAGCATTAATTGCAATCCATAAGGCATTCCTCCGCCAGATACCTCTCTTTGACCAATCTCTAATTGATGAAGAGAGGAATTGATTAAATCTTCGGGTACGCCATCTTTAACAAGTGTCTCAAGTGTGGTTAAAATTAATTCTTCAACTTCAATAGCTTTATCTTGTCCAACCCCTTCCAAGCCAGCCATAAATACAATTTCTTTATTACTAGGCTCAATTCCCAAGAATGGAGAGGGGGACTTTCCTATCTTTGAAAGCTCTAAAGCCTTTCTAAGGGGCGATGCAGAATTATCAAGCAAAATATTTGATAGAAAATACTTTTCTAATAAATTAAGAGGATCATGACTATCGCCAAGTAACCAGCTAATCACGACATGATGATTTGATTCATCGCCTGGAATTGGTTGATAGGTACCACTGGCCTGCACTGGCCTTGTGAATATTTTTGCAGGATTGATTGTGAGTTGCTCTGAGGCAGGCGTAAATTTCTGAAAGACATTTTCCTCTAGATGATCATGGATTTCATCTATGGATACATTACCAAAAGTAAAAAAAGTAGCA
>CABWYS010000028.1 GCA_902509555.1 uncultured SAR86 cluster bacterium | reverse complement strand
ATCTAACATTGAATCTCCAGATACTCTTACCAAGAAAGTAGCTGCTCCATTCTTGATAAGGTATTGATTAAGATCAATAGGGCTTTCTAGGTAATCATTAGCAGGACTTGGAAAGCCTACAGATACTGGCTCTACAAAAAATTTTGTAAAAGTGGCAGGCAGATCATTTGCCGATATTGAACCGAGATAATTAATAGTCATGGGATTTAGAATACTGTATATTTATACAGTATTATTTTCTAATAAACAATAGTTTTATAGAGTAAATTCTTTTAATTCTTGCTGTTGTTCATCAAGCATCAGGCACCAGCCAGTTTTATGCCAATCGCCTAAAACAATTCGAGTACCAGAATTTATTTGGTGGGTATTAGGTCTATGAGTATGACCATGAATTAGCAAATCTATACGATGTTCTGCAAAAAAATCCTGGATGGCAGTTGGAGTAACATCCATAATCGCAATATCTTTATTATTATTATTTTTTTGACTAGCATCACGCATGCTTGATGCAATATTGAGACGATCATCTAGAGGTTTCTGCAGAAATTCTTGCTGCCATTCTTCTGACCTAACCTCTTTTTTAAATTTAATATATTCAAGATCTTCGGTGCAAAAACTATCTCCATGCGATAGGGCAATTTTTTGATCAAAGAAGTTTAAAAAGTATGGATCTGGAAGAAGGGTGAGATTAGATTGCTCTGCAAATTTTTGACCGCATAAGAAATCTCTATTGCCATGAATAAAAAATATTTCTAATCCATTGCGAGTGGCATGATTGATTTCTTGCATCACGTTAGTAGCAAGCTCAGAGTCATCATCATCTCCAATCCATGCCTCAAACAGGTCACCCAATATATATAGATGAGATAGTTCTTGAGCAGCAGTTTTTAAAAATTCAAAAAAGCCCTGTGTTACAGAGGGCGTATTTTCAGATAAATGAAGATCAGATATAAATCCTAACTTCATTCACTCACTGTAACTGAATTAATAACTGTGGGTTCAAGAGGGGCATCAGCATATCCGCCAACAGTAGAAGTTGTAGAGAGAGCTATTTGATCCACAACATCCATCCCATCAATTACTGAACCAAAAACTGCATAGCCCCAGCCTTGAGAGGTTTCAGCTGTATGGTTTAGAAAGTCATTATCTTTATGATTTATAAAAAATTGACCAGTAGCAGAATGAGGATCCATGGTTCTGGCCATTGCAATAGAACCACGATCATTTTTCAATCCATTATTGGCCTCATTTTGGATTGGATCTGTGTTTGTTGGCTTAGGAGCCATATTTTCATCTAGACCGCCACCTTGCACCATAAATCCGTCAATGATTCTGTGAAAAATTGTGCCTGAATAATAGCCATCTTCAGCCAGTTTTAAAAAGTTTGCCACAGTTATGGGCGCGTTATCAGCATCAAGCTCTAAATGGATGTCTCCGGCTGAAGTAGAAATAGTAACAAGTGACATTTGATCCTCCTCTGGATAATAATCAGTCTGATCTTTTTGACCAATGGGTGACAGGAAGAAGATTAATGCAACTGCGGTTACAATAATTATTAAGACAGCAATTTGTATTTTTGACATTAATAAAACCTACATTCCAATTAAGTTCTTTATAATAAGTGATTCATATATCAAATAATAGATGGCAATTAAGTTTTATAACTCCTTAACTAATCAGAAGGAAGATTTTGTACCCATACGTGAGGGTGAGGTTGGGATGTATGTCTGCGGAATGACGGTTTATGATAATTGTCATTTAGGTCATGCAAGAGCGATGATGGCTTTTGATATTCTTGCCCGCTATCTTCGATATCAAAATTATAAAGTTAATTTCATTCGCAACATTACTGATATAGATGACAAAATTATTGAAAGAGCCAATGAGAACAAAGAAACAATAGATGCTCTTACGGATCGAACGATTGCGAGTATGCAGGAAGATTTTTCTAAGCTTGGATTGGAGATTCCTACCAATGAACCACGAGCAACAGACCATATTGAAGGCATGATTACAATGATTAGCGCTCTAATTGATAAGGGAAATGCGTATCACTCTGAAGGTGGAGATGTTTTTTTTGCTGTGCGTACATTTCCTGAGTATGGAAAACTGTCAAATAAAAATATCGATGATTTGAATCCAGGCTCTAGAATTGAAGAGGATAGCTCTAAAAAAGATCCATTGGATTTCGTGTTATGGAAAAGCGCCAAACCAAATGAACCATCATGGGACTCTCCCTGGGGTCTAGGAAGACCTGGCTGGCATATTGAATGTTCAGTAATGTCATTAGAAAATTTAGGTAAGCATTTTGACATCCATGGCGGAGGTCCAGATTTATTATTCCCTCATCATGAGAATGAAATAGCGCAATCTGAATGCGCTTCTGATCATAAATTTGCAAACTATTGGATTCATTCAGGATTGCTAAAAATTAATGGTGAAAAAATGTCAAAGTCTTTGGGTAATTTTGCAATGCTAAAAGATTTATTTGCTTCCTATCATCCAGAGGTCATTCGGTATTACCTAATCTCTAGCCACTATAGAAGCTCTCTTAATTTTGACAACGAATCTCTTGATCAAGCGCGATCAGCTTTAACAAGACTGTATCAAGCTATATCAGTTGCACCATCACAAGAGTCAGATTTGCATGATGATAGTGTTAAAGAATTTATACACTCAATGAATGATGATTTAAATACTCCAGAAGCATTAAGTACGCTTTTTGGATTGGCAAAATCAATTAATAGCAGTCAAGACACTCAAGATCAGAATATATATGCGTCAACCATGAGAGAATTGGGTAAAGTTTTAGGGCTCTTTAATGATAGCTCTGAAGCTTTTCTTCAGTATGGCGCTAATTTAACTGATGAAGAGATAACTTATAAAATAGAGGAAAGAAATCAGGCAAGAGATAATAAGGATTTTCAAAAAGCAGATCAGATAAGAGATGAGCTAGCAGCTCAAGGAATTTTGCTTGATGACTCTACCGATGGGACTAGTTGGAAGAAATCTTAATCATCTTCGCGTAAGTCCTCAATAACAGATTCGATACCAGTTGAGCCCATATTCATTCCAACCACTCTTTCGATTCCCATTTTTGAATAGTGCTCAGCCGCATCTACCATCAATCCTGAATTGTCGAGAGTAAGGCCACCATCAACGCAAAGATTAATTCCAGTAATAAATCTTGATTCATCTGATGCAAGAAATAATGCTGTGTATGCAATATCAATTGGCATACCAAAATCTTTAATGGGTTGCTCAAGTTTGCTGTCTTCAATTGCTGTTGCTAGCAGAGGTGTGTTTATTGTTCCTGGTGAAATCGCATTTACTCTTATTTTGAATTCACCGAGCTCAATAGCAGCATTTTTACAAAAATTTATGACTCCAGCTTTTGCAGCAGAATAAGCAAGCGGACCAGATCCACCTCCCATGCCTGCAATTGATGCTGTATTAATAATAGAGCCTCCCGACATATTCTTTTTCATGACTCTAGCAGCGTATTTTGAACCTAGAAAAACAGACTTTAAAAGTATTTGAAATGATTTATCCCATTCATCTTCATTTATATGAGTAATAGGACCAACTGCTCCACCAATACCTGCGTTATTAAAAAGGATATGCAAACCACCAAAATGATCAACCGCAAGATTGATCATGCTTTCAATATCACTTTCTAATGAAACATCAGTGATAGATATGCATGCATCAGAATCTAGTTTTTTTTGCTTGATAATTTCAAAAGTTTCCTCAAGAGTTTCGTTATTAATATCGGCTAAAACAACCTTAGCACCATGCTCTAAAAACAATAATGCAGTTTCCTTGCCAATACCACTTCCAGCACCTGTTATCACTGCGACTTTATCTTGCAATCTTTTCATTTAATGATTATTACCGAAAGCTTATCAAAATAAAAATAAAGTTAGGTCAAAAAACATACCATGCATGAGCTGGACAAATAGATTAAAATTGAAGATTGGCTAAAAGAATGGCTCCCTGACGTGGGATCGAACCACGGACCAATTGATTAACAGTCAACTGCTCTACCGCTGAGCTATCAGGGAACAAGTTGAGAATTATAAATTAAAATTCATAAAGTAAAACAGGATAATGACAAAAAATTTAACCGTTACATCTCCCTTTGAGCCTGCGGGAAGTCAGCCAAAAGCAATAAAAACTCTGGTTAATGGCTTAAATGATGGATTGTTACATCAAGTATTGCTTGGTGTGACAGGATCAGGGAAGACTTACACTATGGCTAAAATTATTGAATCAACTCAGAGACCTGCTGTGGTTATGGCTCCTAATAAGACATTGGCAGCTCAATTGTATGGAGAGTTAAAAGATTTTTTTCCAAATAATTCAGTTGAATATTTTGTTTCTTATTATGATTATTATCAGCCTGAGGCTTATGTCCCTACCTCAGATACTTACATTGCAAAAGATGCATCCATTAATGAGCATATTGAGCAAATGCGCCTTTCCGCAACCAAAGCTTTGCTTGAAAGAAATGACACGATCGTTGTTGCTACTGTATCAGCCATATATGGTCTAGGTGCTCCTGAATCCTATCTCAATATGATCCTGCATTTAGACCGAGGCGAAATAATTGATCAGAGAACTATTCTGCGTCGTTTATCTTCAATGCAGTACACTCGAAATGATATTGATTTTAGACGCGCAACTTTTAGAGTTCGAGGAGATGTCATCGATATTTATCCAGCTGATTCAGAGCGAAATGCGGTAAGAATTGAATTATTTGGAGATGAGGTGGAGCGCTTGTTGTGGATAGACCCATTAACTGGAGAAGTAATTAATGAAACGCCTCGTGCAACGATTTATCCCAAAACTCACTACGTTACACCTAAAGAAACAGTTCTGGACTGCCTAACAATTGTTCGAGAGGAGTTAAAAGAAAGAATTAAATTTTTAAAAGATAATGAAAAGCTGGTTGAAGCGCAAAGGTTGCAAGAGAGAACAAATTACGATTTAGAAATGATGAAGGAGCTGGGATATTGTCAAGGTATAGAAAATTATTCACGCTATCTTTCAGGTCGAAATCCGGGCGAACCACCACCATGTCTTTTTGATTATTTGCCTAAAAATGCAATAGTTTTTATGGATGAATCCCATGTATCAGTTCCTCAAATTGGAGGTATGTATAAAGGAGATCGATCACGAAAAGAAACTCTAGTTGATTACGGATTTAGATTGCCGTCTGCTTTAGATAATCGTCCGTTAAGATTTGAAGAATGGGAAGATGTTACACCGCAAAAAATTTACGTCTCTGCAACTCCTGGTAAATATGAATTAGAGCATTGCGATAATATGGCAGAGTTATTAGTTAGGCCAACAGGGTTGATTGACCCAGAGATTGAAATTAGACCTGCAACCTCTCAAATTGATGATGTGATTGGTGAATGTAATGAAAGAGCAGCTTTGAAAGAAAGAGTTTTGATAACAACTCTAACGAAACGTATGGCTGAGGATTTAACAGACTATTTAGATGAAAATGGGATTAGAACACGCTATATGCATTCTGACGTAGATACAGTAGAGAGAACTGAAATTATTAGAGATTTAAGGTTGGGTCATTTTGATGTTTTAGTCGGGATTAATTTATTACGAGAGGGCTTAGATATTCCTGAAGTGAGTTTGGTGGCAATATTAGATGCTGATAAAGAAGGCTTTTTAAGGTCAGAGGTGACTCTTATTCAGACAGTTGGAAGGGCAGCAAGAAATTTGCGAGGTAAGGCAATTATGTATGCCGATAAGATTACAGGCTCCATGCAAAGAGCTATGGATGAGATGTCTAGAAGAAGGGAAGTTCAAGTTAAATTTAATAAAGATAATAACATCACCCCAACATCAATTGTGAAAGATGTTAAAGACATAATGGAAGGCGCTAGAGTCACCAAGAAAGCTAAAAAAACAAAACCTCAGTCTTTTGAAAAAGAGCTACCTTTTAAAATTAGCAATGAATCGCCGGAAAAGATTGCAACATCAATTACTAAACTAGAAGAGCAGATGTATATTTATGCAAAAGAAACTGAGTATGAAAAAGCTGCGTTTTGCAGGGACCAAATTAAAAACCTAAAGTGGCAGCTTCTTAATTCTTAGATCTAGCTTTCACTGCAATTTTGAGCTAACAAGAGATAGTAATAATCCCTAACTCTTTCCACAAAATCAACAGTTTGCTGACCCCTAGAATAGTCTTCTGAATCCATTAAAGTTTTTAAATTAAGTAAATATCCTTCCAAATCCAACCAAGTAACTTCAATAGGCTTTTTATCCATTGCATCAATTGCATTTTTTATATTTGTAGTTCCTAAGTTGTAGGAAGCCAATATAAATGCAATCTTGTCACCAGAGGAAATTCCATAGTTCGTGCTTGATTTAAGATCGGCAATGTATTGTGCGCCTCCATATATACTTTGAATCGGATCTAAGCGATTTGTAACACCCACCGATGCTGCTGTGGGAAGTGTTAACATCATCATGCCTTTAACTTGGGTTGCTGACCGGGCTTTTGGATTCCATTGAGATTCTTGAAAAGCAACTGCAGCAAGGAGCTCCCATTCAATACCAAAGGTTTTTGCAGCTTCAATAAAATCATCTTTGTATTTCAAGAATCTTGATTTTGTTAATGCATCAAATTTCTTTTTTTCAAAATCACTTAGCCTTGAGAAGGAATATAATTTTTCGTTAATAATATTGCAGTAAACCGATACAGGAGTGTTTACGGGCTCTTTTGTGCATGCATAGAGACCAAAAATCAGAATGAAAATAATTGCGTTTTTTGCAAGGAATTGCATTGTTTTTATTTTTTTAATTTTAAACATCCTTATAATTAATTAATACAATATTTTACTAGAGAGCTAGTGTCAAAAAATCTTAATTTGCTGCTTCAAGGTCCCTCAAGTTTTTCGCCGTCAAAAATTTCATCTCTTAACTCTGACTTCAATTTAATTAATGATTCTTCAGCCTTAGAATTAAATAGCTTTGAATTTTATTCTGTAGATGTAAGTCAAGATTTTTCTGATCATGCAAAGTTAATAGAGTTATTAAAATCTCAAGAGCCTATCAATCTACCAAATTTTTTTATTGGCCCAAGATCTGGAACTATCAGTCCATGGGCGTCTAAAACAAGCGAAATAATAATTAATGTTGGTATTCAGGGCGTCTATAGCATTGAAAAGTATTTAGGTTATTTTATTAGTGAGAATTTCTCTGCAGCTGATTTGAACTTGTCATGTTTATTTGATCGCATGACCCAAGAAGTTTTTATGAGCACAAAGGATATCGCCTCAGTTAGTTCTGCACCAAAGAGGAAACCTTTGATACATATTGATATTTCCAAGGTAGCTAAAGATTCTTTAATTAAAGCAAATCAAGATTTGGGATTAGCATTATCTGAAGAAGAAATTAATTATTTAGATCACTTCTATTCGTCTGCACTCCGCAATCCTACTGACGCTGAGCTAATGATGTTTGCCCAAGCTAATTCTGAGCATTGTAGACACAAAATATTTAATGCTGCCTGGGTAATTGATTCTATTGTTCAAGAAGAATCCTTGTTTGATCTAATCAAAAAGACAAGCCAAAGTAATAAATTGGATCTGATTTCAGCCTATAAAGATAACGCTGCTGTTATTTCAGGAGTTGAAGTGTTGACGTTAAATAGAAATTTAAAAAATAGCTATAGCTTTTCTTCAGAAAAAATAAATTCAACTTTAAAAGTTGAAACTCACAATCATCCTACTGCTATTTCTCCATTTCCAGGAGCTGCAACTGGTTCTGGTGGAGAAATAAGAGATGAGGGAGCAACAGGCTCTGGTGCAAAGCCTAAAATGGGATTGGTTGGTTTTAATGTTTCCAATCTTAGATTAGAAGACTTTCCGCGTGCCTGGGAAGCAGCTCCGCATAAACCTTCAAGAATTGCTTCGCCTCTGCAAATTATGATTGAGGGGCCAATCGGAGCCGCCGCATTTAATAATGAATTTGGACGACCAAGTACTGTTGGTTATTTTAGAGTCTTTGAGCAACCTTTTATTCATAATCAAGCTTATGGATACCACAAACCAATTATGTTGGCTGGCGGCATTGGAGAGGTTAAAGATAGAAATAGCATTAAAAATCCAATAGAAGTTGATGATTTAGTTATTGTTTTGGGAGGCCCTTCGATGCTCATAGGATTAGGAGGCGGGGCAGCGTCATCCATGTCATCTGGAGAAAGTGATGAAGATCTAGATTTTGCTTCTGTTCAGAGAGAGAACGCTGAAATGGAAAGAAGATGCCAGGAGGTAATTAATCAATGTGCATTTGAATCTCCAAACCTTATTGAATTTATTCATGATGTTGGAGCCGGCGGGCTTTCAAATGCAATTCCAGAATTAGCTAAAGACTGCAATTTAGGTGTTGCCATAGATTTGAGCTTGATACCTGTTGCTGATCCAAGCCTTTCTCCTATGGAAGTTTGGTCAAATGAATCTCAAGAGCGCTATGTTCTAGCAATCAAAAAATCTAACAAAGATATTTTTGAAAATATATGTCGACGAGAAAGATGTCCAGTTGCTTTTGTGGGACAAACCACCTCATCAGATGCGGTAGAGGTTTATGATCCTGGAAGAGATGAATACCCTGTACAAGTTCCTCTATCAATGCTATTTGGCGACTTGCCTATTTCTAACATGGTGGTTAATAATCCAAGAATTAATCAAGCAATTGATTATGGCAACTATGATTTAGATTTATCTGAAGCAATCCAGAGAGTCCTTTCGCATCCATCTGTGGCTTCTAAATCCTTTTTAATTACCATTGGTGACAGAACTGTTGGTGGGTTAGTTGCTCGAGATCAATTGGTGGGGAGATACCAAGTGCCCACCTCAAACTATGCAATGTCTACTAAATCATTTCTTAGCAATGAAGGAGATGTTTTATCAATTGGAGAAAAGCCAACTCTTGCAATTAAAAATCCAGCAGCATCGCTGAGGATGGCTTTGGCTGAGGCATTAATGAACTTAATCTCTGCTCCAGTCAAGAATTTAGATTTAGTTAGGCTTTCTGCAAATTGGATGGCGGCCTGTGGAGATGAAGAAGAGAATTACGCCTTAAGACAAGGAGTTGAAGCTCTATCAAAGATTTGTATTGAGCTGGGAATAGCCATACCAGTAGGCAAGGATTCTTTGTCCATGAGAACAAAGTGGAATGAAGACGATCAAGAGCTTCAAGTGAAGAGCCCCTTGTCGGGCGTCATTACTGCTATGGCTCCAGTTGAAGACGTATCATTGGCCATAACAACTGAATTTAAAGAACATGGTTCAAAAGATCTATATCATTTATTTTTGAATGATCAATCTAGATTAGGCGGCTCTATTTTTGAGGAAGTTACCTCTTCAAGCATTCAAAAGGTTCCAGATATCGACAATGTTGAATCGTTTAAAACCATGTTTAATTCAATTCAAGAGTTAATAGGGCGAGGCTGGATCGTTGCCTTGCATGATATTTCTGACGGAGGATTATTTACCGCTGCTGCAGAATTATCATTTACTAATAAGATTGGGATGGAAATTTTCGTCCCAGAGAATTTTCAAAATGATTGCAAGATGCAATATCTTTTTGCAGAAGAAACAGGCGCTATTATTCAATTTCATAACGAATTCGAGGACCAAGCATTAGATTTTCTGAAACAAACAAACATTGAATATCGAAAGTGTGCGACGCAAAAATCTGATGCGCATATTTCAATTTCCTCAAACGATAAAATTGAATTTTCCGATTCAGTAGTAAATTTAGAAAAGATCTGGAATGAAACCTCTTATTCAATCAAATCTTCCAGAGATAATCCTGATAGCGCAAAAGCAGAGCATGATCTGATTGAAAGATTTGATGACCAAGGCTTGGTTGCTAAAGACAATTTTAAATTTTCTGCTCAATTGCCTGCATTTAATAAAAATTTAAAGCCAAAGGTAGCAATTTTTAGAGAGCAGGGAGTTAATGGTCAAAATGAAATGGCTGCAGCATTTATGTTAGCTGGGTTTGATGCATTTGATATTCATATGCAAGACCTTCTTGATAATCCCAACCTGCTTTTAGAATTTCAGGGTTTGGCAGCTTGCGGCGGCTTTTCTTATGGTGATGTGCTCGGAGCTGGAGGAGGCTGGTCATCAAGTATTAGCTATAACAGTGCTGTTAGAGATTCATTTGAACAATTTTTTAATCGAGATGAAACATTCACTTTTGGTGTTTGTAACGGATGCCAAATGCTATCTAATTTAAAAGATTTAATTCCAGGCGCAGAAAATTGGCCTCAGTTTTTATGGAATGAATCTGATCAATTTGAGGCACGTTTATCTCAAGTCACTATTGCTCAATCTAAGTCTGTTTTGTTGGCTGGGATGGAGGGATGGCAAATTCCAGTTGCTGTTGCTCATGGTGAGGGCCGAGCTTCATTTAAAGGAGAGGCACTAAAAAACCTTTCAGAGCAGAATCAGATAGCAGTTCAGTTCACTGATCATAAGGGTGCTGTGGCTTCTGCGTATCCATTGAATCCCAATGGATCTCCTGAAGGCATTACTGGCCTTACTTCTAGAGATGGAAGAGCAACAATTATGATGCCTCATCCAGAAAGAGTTTTTCGATCTCAGCAACTATCTTGGAAATCATCAAAGTGGAAGGAGTACTCTCCTTGGATGCAAATTTTTTTAAATGCCTACAAGTTTAGCCAAGGGTCATAATTTTCTTAACTACCAGAGTTTTAAAGCTTCTTCTCTGAAAGGGAACTCACCTGAATCCAAATCATCAAAATAATACTTTAATGTCTTAGTGACTGTTGGAAATGCGATTTCATCCCAAGGGATTTCATCTTTAGTAAATAGTTTTACTTCAGAGCTTTCTGAAGTGGGACCAAATTTTTCATCACCCAAGTTAGCCAAATAAAAAAAGTGCACTTGACTGATATGGGTCAAGCTAAATGCTGAATAGGGTGCAATAATTTTTGGTTCAGCTTGAGTTTCTTCTTTGGTTTCTCTTAGCGCTCCTTCTTGGAGAGTTTCTGCATTTTCCATAAACCCTGCAGGCAATGTCCAACGACCAAAGCGTGGCTCTATATTCCTTTTGCACAAAAGAACTTGATCATCTTTGATGCATATAGTCCCTACAATTAGGTTGGGATTGGTATAAAAAATTGAACTGCAAGCAGAGCAAACATAGCGTTTTAAATTGTCATCAGCCGGAACTTTAAAATCAATTTGGTCGCTTCCGCATTTTGAACAATATCTCAAAAGTGCTCCTTTCCTAGAGAATTAAATGTCGTAAGAAGTTAAACTTACGCAATGATTGAAGACATAAAGTATAAACTAAATTTGAATAATTCTGAAAAGCCAAGTGGTAGACCTCAGGCTTCAGTTTTAATAGCCATTTTAAATTATGGAGAATTTATTGAGTCTCCAGAATTAATTTATACTCAGCGTTCTAGCCATCTTTCAACCCATTCAGGTGAAGTTAGTTTCCCTGGAGG
>CABWYS010000027.1 GCA_902509555.1 uncultured SAR86 cluster bacterium | reverse complement strand
GAGTCTTGCTTTATGCCCACCAAGATCAAAGTTATATGAAACAGTTGCATCCATAGTTGTCATTTCAGGAACAAGATACGGAACTCCATTTTTCAGTCCCAATGAAGTTTGAACAAATGAACCTTTCTTAAGTCCAGTCAAACTTGCACCCCATGGACCTTTATCCCATGAAACTCTAATGGTGTGCTTGTTATCATAAATACCATCTTTTTCTAACAAATCACCAAACCCTTTCAAAGGAATAGATTCAGGGATTTCGCCGCTATCTTTCTTAGCTTGCAATGCAGCAAATTCACCACTTGCTTTTTGCTCGAACTTATCAAGGAAAGTTCCAATGTATCTTAAGTCAAAATCACCATAATCAGTTTGAATATCATAGTAGATTCCTAAATCCATTCCCTCAATAGTTCTAAGAGCCATATTGGTGTAGTTATTAGTTACATACTTAATATCTCCAAATGGACAAACACCTGCAGCAGCAAAGCCTGCAGCATCTCCAGAATCAGGAGCCTCCCTTACTACGAGCGGATCTCCCGCGAAGGTGTCGCAATTATTTAAACCGTTTGCAAAACGTAACAACATATCATTAACAGTTTGATTTTCTCTGCCAAATAAACCAATAGTTTTATCTTTCTCGATGGTCCAAGCATCAACAGTTACAATCAAGTTATCTGTTGGAGTTAACACTAAACCAATTGAAGTATTATCGGATTCCTCGGCCTCAAGCCCTTGAGCTCCAGTTGCAACCCTTTGAATTGTATAGCGTGAGTCAGAGTCAATGACGTTTTCAACACTTTGAACCTCATTTACTCTAAAAGCAGCACGGTCATATCGTGTTCCTGATCTAGCAACAATTTTTTCATTCATCTGAATAATGTTCGGCGCCCTAAATGCTGTTGAAAAAGAGCCTCGTAGAGTCATCCATGGAGCAATCTCCCAACCAAGTGCTAATTTACCAACTGTGGTGTCACCAAAGTCAGAAAAGTCTTCATTCCTAACTGCTAACTGAGCATTGATTGATTCTGTTAATGGAATCTGGAGCTCGGCAAACAATGATGAAACATCTCTTGAACCAGATACATCTGGAGTAGGAGAGGAGTTAACCACGTCAGATACTAGAGGATAGGTATCTCCTTCATAATCTGTGTAAGTTATTGTTCCATCTAATCGAGGATCCCTATCATCAATAACTTCTTCTTCGCGATACTCAAACCCAATTAATAGTCCAACATCACCTGCTGGAAGAGTCATGAAAGACGAATTTGACATTTTAAAATCAAACATATCAAGAGTACTTTCATTTTTTCTGTAAACGCTAATTAATGTTCTTTCAATATTAGAATTTACGCCTGCACTAAATGGATTGTATGCAGCTGGTGTTGAATCATATAAAGCAGCCTTAAGAAGGTTATTTGACATTCTATTGCTAGTTACGTCCCTGTGTCTTGCAATAGAGCTAACATAAGCTGTTTCCCAATCCCAATCTCCTGCAGAGCCTCTAAAGCCTTGAAGGAATCGATAAGTTTCTTTTTTTACATTGATAAGTCTTTGTCTTTCTTCATAACGATAATTATCAATGTATAGATTTTTGCCAGCAAAAATTGCAGTAGGGACTCCATCAACGTTTACTTTGAGTTGATTGAGATAATAGTTATCTGGACCAACCCTATGTTTTGAAGAGCTGAATGCATAAGAAGCGTGAGCAGTTCTATCACTATCAGAGTTATAGGCACCAATCTCTGTAAAAGATTCCACTCCATTACCCATATCATGATTAATAAAGATCACCATATTATTTCTTATGAGCTGCGATCTAACATCTGTTGGCCCCCAGAAGTTACTTCTAAGAGCTCCATTACCATCTTGAGCAATACAAGTACCAAAACCAGTATCAAAAAGAGGGTGGCCTCTATTAGTACATTTCGAGTCACCTAATGGGAAGATTTCAAATTCACCATTTGAGTCTGTCCAGACATGGTTATAGCTTTTTCCAGCATGCTCGCTTGAGCTGACCATATCAAATTGTCCATAAAGTGAATTTGAACTTAAGTTTCTAAATGAAGTACTAGTTTTCCATGGAGAATCATCTGCAACAAATGGCCTATGCTCTCCAGCACCCCATCTTGGGTCTTCTTGAGCATTAATATTCCCTCGATCGTAATGATCAAAGAACACACTGACATTCGTTGCTCCATCATTAAAGAAAGAACCCCATTTAACATTGAAAGTATTATCTTCAGTTTCAAAGTGATCATAAGCAGAGACTTTAGCTCTAACCATTAATCCCTCATAATCTTTTTGAAGCACGTTGTTTACAACACCTGCAACAGCATCTGCACCATAAATAGCTGAAGCACCGTCACGCAAGATTTCAAGTCTTTCCATTCCGTATGTTGGAATAAGATTAGAGTTCACAGAAACGGTTGGGACAAAGTCACCACCAATTAATTCTGTTTGATACGTTCCACTGTTTACAAGTCTCCTGCCGTTGAGAAGGGTAAGAGTGTTACCAACACCCATATTTCTTAAGTTATAAGCACCAACATCTCCACGAGATGCATTCACGCCTCCAGAGGCGTCTTCTGCTTCATTAAAATAGTTCAAGCCTTGTTCAGCTATATTTTCAAGAAGTTCATCACCACCATCTACACCTAAAGCTTCTATATCTTTTCCTGAAAAGACAGATACTGGCAAAGCACCGGTTATTTTTGCGCCTTTGATTTGCGAACCAACTACCACAACCTCTTCAACATCACTTAATTTTGTTGCGTCTTCTTGAGAAAAGACGGTGAGTGAGATAGGTAGTAGGAATAGGCTCAAGGCATACTTAAGATTTGTAAATTTCATATTTTCCCCAAAATAAATATTTTTCTAACTTTTATAGTAACAGTTGAGCGTAATTTTTTATGATATTTTATCAATTTCATTGCTTAAAATTACAGCCTTATCCATAACTATTTGTTATAGTAAGATAACATTAATTAACTTATAATTCTTATGATTAGCTCAAGACATATCGAAGTTTTTTATCATATTTACAATGAGGGCTCTTTGACCCGTGCTGCAAAAGTGCTAAATGTTTCGCAGCCTCTTGTAAGTAAGACCCTCGCATATGCTGAACATAAACTGAAGTTAAAACTTTTTATCAGATATGCTAGGCGACTATCACCAACTCCAGAGGCAGATATTCTTTTTAAACATGCGGCAGATGTAAATCAGCAAATATCTAAGTTTAATAATATTGCTCAAAATTTAGTTTCCGATCCCTCATCAACCATCAATGTTGGTTGCACTCCATCCCTTGGACTTGGTTTGCTGCCTAGCTTATTAAACAAGTATTTAAAAGTTCATCCTGATACTAAATTTAATATTGTAAATTTGCAAAGCTTGGATCTTGAGGATCAATTAAAAGAACTAACATTTGACATGGTTATTTGCTTTAATCCAAATGATTCCGATCTCTTCAAGAAGACTATATTGCATTCTGGAAAGCTAGTTCTAATAGCCTCAATAGATAGTGCTCCAAAAGAAAGTATTTTTAAGTTAGCAAGAATTAAGAATCAGCCTTTTGTAAAGATTAAAAATTTGAAAACTAATGCAGCTCAAAATAATCTTGATGATATTTTAAAGAAAGAAGGCATAGCAATAAATTGGATTGCAGAAACGGAAACTATACAAGTAGCAAAAGCCATGGTTGAAAAAGGTTCTGGTTATTCAATTATCGATGATTTTAGCGCATCAATATATTCCGATAAAATTTCAATTCATGAAATTGAACCAGCGATTGGTTATCAAATATGCATGGTAAGCAACAAAGAGAAACCCTTATCTGTCAGTGCTCAGTCTTTTATTGATTTTCTTGAAAATCTTTCAGGCAATCTTGATCAAATCGTTAAAAATTAATTGCGATAATCTAAGGGGGGCTTCCTATCTCCTAGCAAAGGATAATATTCAAAATCAGATCCCACTCTCTCTAGATATTCATCATGAGCTGATTTAATAATTTCTGGATTTTTGAATAAATCTTGAGCTGTATCTGCAAGTACTTGAGCTGCTAGCTTTGTCCCCTTTAATCCAATTGATGTTCCACCCGCAGCTACCCCTTGCCAAGAATGCCCAGCCGTTCCTGGAACCCAAGTAGCCGTTCTTAGTCCGGCCTGTGGCACAACCCAGCTTACGTCTCCAACATCTGTTGAGCCATATGTATGACTGGATTTAAAGGGAGTAATTTCTTCCTGATCCCCAATCTTGCTGCCAGGAGAAACCATGGTTTCATAAATAGCTTTTGCATATTCATTTTCTTGTTTTGAATATTTAATTCCACCACGGGCAAGTAGATTCTTATGCATAACTTTCTGAAGAGTGTTATTAGGTAGCTTTGAATAATTTCCATGCATTACTTCATACGTCATGGATGTCTCTGTTCCCATGGCGGCTCCTTCAGCTGCCTTTACAACCCAATTAAAAATTTCTTGTACTTTCTGTCTTCGAGGATTTCGAACATAGTAATATACCTCTGCTAGATCTGGTATTACATTTGGCGCCAACCCACCTTTTGTAATTACGTAATGGATTCGTGATTCTTGAGGAATATGCTCTCTCATCATATTCACCATCATATTCATTGCCTCGACACCATCCAGAGCTGATCTGCCTTTATGAGGAGAACCTGCTGCATGCGCAGAAATACCTTGAAACTTAAATTTTGCAGATTTGTTTGAATTGGAGGATTCTGCATTTGCTGCATTTGAGCTGCTTGGATGCCAATGAAGCACTGCATCAACATCATCAAATAATCCAGCTCTTACCATATACACCTTTCCTGAACCGCCTTCTTCTGCAGGTGTTCCATAAAACCTAATAGTTCCTTGTGTTTTAGTTCTTACTAACCATTCTTTTATTGCCACTGCAGCCCATGCTGATGCTGCTCCAAATAAATGATGTCCACACGCATGCCCTGCATCAACGTCATCCTTAATTTCTTTAAAAGGTGAGGCTGTTTGCATTAAACCAGGCAAAGCATCATATTCACCTAGAATTCCAATCACAGGACCTCCGTTTGAGTATTCTGCAATAAATGCTGTTGGAATTTCTGCAACACCTGACTGAATTGAAAACCCATTAGATTGTAATTCATTCTTTAAAAGTTCCGAGCTTTTGTATTCCTGATACCCAACCTCAGCCCAATCCCAGATTTTCATTGCAGCAGTTTCAAAAGTATCTTGATGTTTATTAATACTTAGATTGAGACTCGAATCTGCTTGTATTTGCAAAGAGGCAATTAGCCAAATGCTATAAACTGTTTGTTTGAAAAATTGATTTTTAGACCTATGCATTCCACTTCCTCTACTTGCTTAATAATTTTTTGATCATTTGATGTTAATACTAATCGATGGCCTTGTGAATCTTCTGCATAAAAAACAGCTTTAATTGGATTTAATTTTTCGTAAAGAGTGGTGCAACCAATTACTGTCGCATCTCCCTTTTTTAAATCTGACATAGGTACGGGAACTTCTAGTTTTTCTGCTTCTGCAGTTACATCCATTGATTTAAAATCCATTGTTGGGTTTTTACCCCATATTGCTAGAGCTTGCTTAGTCATCATTCCTGAGACGCCAGTAATCAAACCTATTTCAGAGTTGTTCTCTCTAATTTTCATTAGGACTTGAGCCGTGGCATGTAACATATAATTATTTAAGGGTCCTCCAGCAAATGGCATTCCGCCAGTGATCGTTTTATCAATATTTTCTGGAATGTTTAAGGCCTTAGCAAATAATTGAACGGCAACAGGAAAGCAGCTGTAGAGCTCATAAAAAGTAGGCTTGATATTATTTTTAGCGGCTGTTTCCAATAAATATTTTGTAGCAAGTTTTAATCCGACTGGATTTGTAAGATCGGGTCTTTGGATAACCCCAATCATATGGTTTGTTTCACTTGATACAAGGGGATAAACTCTTTTCTCAAATGGAATCTTTAACTTATCTGCAATTTCATCGCTAGTTAAGATTAATGCTGATGCTTGGTTAACATTCCAGCTGGTGTTGTGTAGCTTATTGTATGGATAGGCAATCCTTTGATTTTTACTTGAAGGAGTTTTAATTTCCTTGGCTGTAAAAATTTTTTGATTCCATGCATGAGGATTTTTTGATGCAATTTCAGAAAATCTTTCATAGTAGCTCCCAAGAAAGTTTTCGTGCTCCCTAAGGTTGCATTGATTCTTGTATCGCATTGCACTCTCAATAATTGCATAGTAGCCAACTGCCATCATTCCCAATGCATCGAGCTCTTCGGTCACATATAAATCTTCTTTTGCTTTAACATAATTATCTGGATTTTCAGTTAACGCCATCTCCTCATATGGCAGGCCTTCTTTGAGGGCTTGGATCATTTTAAATCTTGCCTCACCTCCAACAATCAAGCTTGCTCTAATCTCACCATCAATAATTTTTTTGCAAGCAGAATTAACAAGGTTTTGTTGCAGAACTCCAATTTTTGTTACGCTTGTTTCTGCCTCGGCAAAACCATGTTTTTCAGCAATCCATTTTCCAGGATCTCGATAAGCCCAAAAACCTTTAGGAATTTGTATTTCGTCAATATAATTTTTAATTTCTGGCGCGTTAGTATCCTCGATAGCATCTAAAGTAGCTTGCTCCATTAAAATCAAAGCTTCATCGAGTTGCTCAAACGAACCCTTTTGTTGCAAAGAGCCTAAGCCCACAAGAACCGGTCTATTTTTCATTGGTAGCTTTTACAGATTACTCTGTTTGATCTCCCGCAATTGTAATTCTGTGAAGCAACCTTTCATGGCCATCGTATCCACCTTCCGCCATGTGCATAACTGTTCTGTTATCCCACATGATTAACATATTTGGTTCCCACTTGTGGCGATATAAATATTTTTCTTGCGCCATGTGAATGAAGAGTTCAAACAATAGGCTATCAGAATCCTCTTTTGTTAAGCCTTCAATCTCAATTGTATAAACAGGATTAATAAAAAGAGTTTTGCGTCCAGTTTCTTTGTGAGTTCTCACTAAAGGGTGTGACATTGTTTTGTTGGCTTCATCAGATGTATGAATCTTCATCGTTCTTTTTTTACCTTCAGTTGCATAGACCCCATTCTTTGCATACGGAACTTTTGCACTATGAATGCAGCGCATATTTTTTATTTTTTCCTTTATTTCATTCGTTAGGTCATCGTATGCATTTGCAGTGTTGGCAAAAAGAGTATCGCCACCTTTTGGTGGAATAATTTCTGAGTAAAGCATAGTTGCAGAAGGCGGAGCGCTCTGAAATGACCAATCTGAATGCCAAGCTCCACCAAAGTGTGCTGCTTCTTCATCTGGCTTTCTATGAAGCTTAACAATGTGCGGATGTTCCCTCATGGGAATCAAAAAAGGCTCCTCTCCATAGGGGCCAAAACATTGACTAAAGTTTTCGTATTGCTCAAGGGATAATTTCTGTTCAGGGAAGATTGCCACCCCATATGTTACCCACTGATGCCGAATACTCTGAATATGCTCATCGCACATTGCCTTGCCAATATTAATATCTTCAATTCGGACGCCAAGGTTTGAGGGCGATGAGGGTTCAGTAATTTCCATGACTTAAATATATCAAATAATTTACTCTGCAGATATTGGCGATACATAATACATATTTTTGGGGCTATAGCTCAGCCGGGAGAGCGCTTGCGTGGCACACATTTAACCTATAGCATTAATTATCGAGACAGTTAAAATAAAGGAAGTAAATGATATGAAGTCAATATATATTTTTGTATTTGTATTCATGCTAATCGGATGTCAATCAACCCAATACAGACCAGTGGTTGATCCAAACTCAGGCAAAGCTCAAGAGGTTGTCAATAATGATATTCTTGAATGCACCGAGATAGCTAGAACAGTAAATCTTAGTGATGCTGCCATGAAATCAGGAATGATGGGAGCAGCAGTGGGTGGTGGAGTTGCAGCAGGAGTAAGTGTAGCTGTTGCAGGCGCAGTAACTGCAATTGCTGTCCCATATGTAGTTGCAGCAACTATGCTTGGAGGCGGCATTGGTTCTGGGCTTGGTGAAGGGGAGGAGCTTGAAGCAAGAAAAGTAGTCCTTAATAATTGTTTAAAAGATAGAGGCTACAAGGTATATAGCGAATAAAAAACTTGGGGCTATAGCTCAGCTGGGAGAGTGCTTGCGTGGCACGCAAGAGGTCGGCGGTTCGATCCCGCCTAGCTCCACCAATTTCAATTTCTCAAATTCATTTATAACTTTTAGTTATGTATTCATAGTATTTAATTACCTTAGATTTAAAAAATTTATGGTAGATTAGCATCATGAAAATAGGCGTACCTAAAGAAGTTAAAAATAATGAGCATAGAGTAGGCCTAACCCCTGATTCAGTCAAAGCTCTTAGTGAGTTAGGTCATCAATTGTTCGTTCAGTCTAATGCTGGTCATGCTATTGGATTTACTAATCAGCTGTACGAATTATCTGGAGCACAAATTGTTGACTCACCTGCAGAGGTTTATAAATTGTCTAATTTAATAATTAAGGTTAAAGAGCCCGTAGAAAGTGAATTTCAATATCTGCGAGATGATCTTGCTTTGTTTACTTATCTTCATTTAGCGGGAGATCCTATCCAGGCAAAAAAACTATTGGAAACCGGGGTAACTGGTATCGCGTATGAGACTGTGACTGCTGATGATGGTTCATTACCCTTACTTGCTCCAATGAGTGCAATAGCAGGTCAGCTTGGAGTTGTGGTTGGCTCATATCATTTGCTTAAACCAAATCATGGCCGAGGCACTTTATTAAGTGATCTTGATCCTAGAATAGTAACTGTTATCGGGGCGGGCGTAGCAGGCAAAGAGGCAATAGCAAAAGCTAAAGCTAATAATGCCCAAGTAAAGATTATTGATCTAAATCATTCAAAATTAGAGGAACTAAAGCTAGAGTTTGGTGAAGAGGGAATGGAGTATATTATTTCTACTCCTAATGCGATAAAAGAGGCTATATCAGAATCAGATATAGTCATTGGATCAGTCTATGTAGTTGGTAAAGAGGCCCCTAAGGTTGTTTCTAAAAAGATGCTTGCAAATATGACAGAGGGCAGCGTTTTAGTTGATATTTCGATCGATCAGGGGGGATGCTTTGAATCAAGCAGACCTACCAATCATGATGAGCCAACATTTATTGAAAATGGTGTTTTGCACTATTGTGTAACCAATATGCCTGGAGCAGTTCCTTTATCAGCAACCAGCGCTTTAAATAAAGCGACTCTGCCATTTATAAAAGAGCTTGCCAACAAGGGAATCAATCAAGCATTAAATGAAAATAAACATCTGATGAACGGTCTTAATATTCAGAATGGAGAAATAATCCATCCAGCAATCAAAGAAGCTTTGGGAAGCTAAGTCTAAAGTTTAATTGCAGCCTTTCTTGCATCAGCTATGGCTCCGTGGATATAACCAATAGATGTACAGTCTCCAATTGAGGTAATAGGTAGATTTAGACAATTGAGCTCATCCACAAGATCTAAATTAGCATTAGCTCCTAGAGCAATAATTACCTGATCAGCTTGTAACGATTTTTCAGTTTTCTCATGATCAAATATTACCCCTTGATCATAAATTTCTTTAATTTCTACATTGGTTAAAAGATCAACCCCATGCTCTTTTAACATATGCACAACTCTAGATCGCCTTACAATGCTTAAGTTAGGACCCAGGGAAGCGCTTGGCTCCAAAACCTTTACAGCCCTACCTCTCTCTACAAGAAATTCTGCTAACTCCAAACCAACTAAATCCCCTCCGATTACAACAATATTTTTTGAAAGAGGCATCCAGATTTTGCTTAGAAACCTTAGCATAGAGATATTTCTTAAAAGTTGAGATGCTCTTCCAATTTTTAAAATTAATTGTTGCAAGAGTGATAGTTTCTTTGCAGCATGGATATCTGAGCCGAGTAATAAACCTCTTAACTGCTCTCCATCAAAAACATTTCTCCCATTTTTTCCTTTGATTTTGGGTGCCTCTCTGTTTGCACCTACCGCGACAATCACATGATCAGGGTTGAAGGCTTGAACAGACTCAGCCGTAGCTATTGTTCCTAATTTGATTTTGACGCCCAGCGCATCTAAAGAATTCTTAAGATAATTTATCAGACGCCCATTTGGTTCATAGGCTAATGCTGCAACTCTGACAGTCCCTCCAATATCTTTATCTTTCTCCCATACCTCAACATGGTGACCTCGCATAGCGAGAAGTCTTGCTGACTCCATGCCGCTTGGACCAGCTCCAATAACCAAGATTTTCTTGTTATCAGCTTTCGAATGAATGATATTTTCATCACGATGCTCATTACCAAGTTGGGAGTTTACTGCACACGTCATTGGCTTATTAATAAAAATTTGACTCACGCAGACATAACAATAAATACAGGGTCGAATAAGATGCTCTTGCCCGGAAATAACTTTGTTTGGCAGTCCAGGATCAGCTAAAACTTTTCTTCCCATACCCAAAAAATCAAATTCATTATTTTTCAATCCCTTTTCTGCTACATCAAGCTCAATCCTGCCTACTGCTATGATAGGGATAGTTAATTCTTTTTTAGCCATTTTTACAAAATCCAAAAATCCACCAGGCTCATGGACAAGCGGAGCCTCAGTAAATGCTATGCCCTTGCTGGTATTTCCATATGCGCTCACATCAATTGCATCAGCGCCTGCTTCTTGGGCCATGGATGCTGTAATCAAAAAATCAGCAGGAGTTATGCCATTTTCTATACGGTATTCATTGGCATCTAATCTAACCAGCACTGGAAAATCTCCAATTTGTTTTTTTATTTGAGCAATAATCTCAACAAGTAGTCTTGCTCTTTTTTCGGTAGTTCCACCATACTCATCTGTTCTTTTGTTAACAGCTGGGGACAGGAAACTGGAAATAAGGTAACCATGACCAGCATGAATTTCTATTGCATCAAAATTTGAAGCTTTAGCCCTTTTTGCTGCATCAACAAAATGCTGAACTTCTTGTTGGATTTCATCAACTGAAAGCTCATGATATCGAGGACCTTTTCCATCTGGCCCACCGGCTTTGATGAAGTTCATAATTTCATCTTGAGTTAGCAGACCAAACATATCGCTTGGTTCAGATTTTGGAATTGAGGGCACCGGAATAGGTCTTCCAGCAATAACATCTTCTTGGGCTATTTTGCCGCTATGATTAAGTTGAGCGGCTATTTTTGAGCCATGTTGATGGATGCGCTGAGTTAAAGATTGAAGGCTTGGGATGAATTCATCTTTTGAAAAACCTATCATATTTGGCATGGATGCTCCCGCTGGCCATGTGATAGCTGATGTCTCTAAAATAATTAATCCAATTCCTCCTCGGGCTCTTTCTTCGTAATAAGCTGTTAATTGGTCAGTGGTATGACCATCTTCAGAAGCAAAATTTGAACCCATGGCAGCCATGATCATTCTATTTTTCAATTCTAAATTTCCAATAGAAGCTGGTGAAGCAAGAAGTGGATGTTTAATTTGCTGATTCATTTAGTTAATTTTCATAAAGAAAAATTTTGATTTATATTAAATCAAAGATTTAAATAAAGGTAATTAGTATGAGTGATATAGATAGCAAAATTCAAGAAATCCTTGATAAGGAATCTATTAGAGATTTAGTTCATTTGTATTGCAGAGCTGCTGACAGGCATGATCATGAATTAATGCGAGAGCTTTATCATGAAGATGCATACGATGATCATGGCTCTTTTTTTAAGGGCAAAGCTATGGAATTTATTGATCTACTTCCAGAGATACAAAAATCTATGGGTATTTTGCATCATAATGTGACCACTCATAATATTAAATGGATGGGAGAAAAGGCTGAAGGGGAAACTTATATCATTGCTTTTCACCAAGTCCTCTCAGAAACAGGAAATTTTGATGTGCTTATTGGAGGT
>CABWYS010000026.1 GCA_902509555.1 uncultured SAR86 cluster bacterium | reverse complement strand
CTCTACTGCTGAAAATAAATCACAAGTAAATTGAACCTCATCTGGGCCATGCATTTTTGGCTTCACAATATAAATGCTGCCAGCCTGAGAGTTTTTTACCTCGCTATTACCATTCAAGTCATGTATAGCAATGCAAATGGTAAACATTGCATCTAAGATTCCTTCTGGAACCTCATCACCATTTTGGTCAAGAATTGCAGGATTAGTCATTAAATGCCCTACATTTCTTACAAGCATAAGACTTCGACCTGAGAGCTGATGGTTAGATCCATCTGGTGCAATATAATTTCTATCTGGGTTGAGAGAACGAGTCATCTCGGCGCCTCCCTTAATAAAAGTTTCTTTTAGATCACCCTTCATTAAACCTAGCCAATTTCTATATACAGTCACTTTATCCTCGCCATCAACTGCTGCAACTGAGTCTTCGCAATCTTGAATGGTTGTGATGGCAGATTCAAGCAACACATCTTTAATGCCAGCAGGATCTGTTGCTCCAACCGAATGACTGGGGTCAATTTGAATTTCAGCATGGAGGTTGTTATTTTTTAGCAACACTCCTGAAGGTTGATCTGCTGAACCTTGAAAACCATGAAACTGCTCACCATTTTTTAGACTAACACTCTCTCCATTATTTAGTCCTACCTCAAGACGCCCCTCTTTAATACAGAAAGAACTAACATCTGAATAGCTAGCGTTATTAAGCGCGAAATGCTCATCTAAAAAATTCTTTGAAAATGTAATAACTTTATCGCCACGTATAGGATTATATGCACCTGCCCTTGAAGCACCATCTTCCTCGGAGATCATATCAGTGCCATACAAAGCATCATAGAGACTGCCCCATCTAGCATTAGCAGCGTTTAAAGCAAATCTTGCATTCATCACTGGAACAACTAATTGGGGTCCAGCAATAGACGAAATTTCGGGATCAACGTTTTCCGTCGTAATTTTAAAGTCGTCACCTTCTGGAAGCAGATAACCAATGTCCTTTAAAAAAACTTTATAAACATCAAGATTTTTTTCTCCACCAGGATTCGCTAAATGCCAAGCATCGATTTGACCCTGTATAGATTCTCTAATATCAAGTAACTCTTTATTTCTTGGGCTAAATTCATTAATAATATTTTCTAAACTGGTCCAAAAATGATCTTCAGATAAGTCCAATCCTGGCAATACTTCAGATTTAAGAAATGCTTCTAGGTCTGTTGAAACTGATAATGATCCCTTTTTGATATATTTGTCTGGCACTATATTCTCGCTTATGAAATAAAAATAAAGATATAGTCTAACAAATAAAAATGTATGGCTAGAAGAAAGTTAATCTAATTACATTATTAATTTTGACACCTATTAATAACAGTCTAGAATTCATAAGAATGCATAAAAGAAATACATTATTTATAAGTTTAATAATTATATTAATGATCTCATGTGGCGGTGGAGGGCGCGGCTCATCAACAGAAAATCTTCCAGCTAGCTCAGTAACCCCAGCTCCAACCCCCCCTCCACCGTCAACAATAGTAACAAGCAACCTAATTGCCCAGGCTAAGGGAACTATTAATGGAGAGATGACCTATAAAGAAATTGATAGAGAGTTTATTCTCTACGTTCCTTCTAGCTATGACAGCTCCTCAAAACAACCCCTTGTGTTTAATTTTCATGGATATGGAAGCAATGCAAATGAGCAAATGAACTATGGAGACCTTCGGTCTCAATCTGATGCCAATGGTTTTATATTGGTTCATCCTGATGCGCTAGATGATATTGGAGGAAAAAGTTACTGGAACATGGGAGGTTGGTCAATTAGCGTTCATGATGATCTTGAATTTATAGATAATTTAATAAATCTTTTAATGGATAAATACTCCATAAATGCAGAAAGAATTTATTCCACAGGGATGTCAAATGGCGGTTTTTTTAGCTTTCATCTAGCATGCAACTTAAATGCTAGTTTTGCTGCTATCGCTTCAGTAACCGGTTCAATGTCTTACGAGACTTTTGGTGATTGCAATGCAAGAAAACCCACGCCGGTTCTTCAGATTCATGGTTCAATTGATACCGTGGTGCCATACAGTGGAAAAGACTCAATAATGAAGTCTGTCAGAGATGTAATGGACTACTGGAAACTTAATAATGGTTGTGAAGACTTCGTGCTTTCTCAACCTGGACTTCTTCCAGGAACAACCTCTTGGACAGAAACTTACCTATTTGATAACTGTTTGAATGGGACTCAAAATATTCATCTTTACGTTCAGGGAGCTGGGCACATTTGGCCTGGTTCGATATACGAAAGTATTAATGATCCAAATTCCAGCCAAAGGATCTGGGAGTTCTTTTCAAAGTATGACATAAATGGTTTCTTACAATAAAAAAGGCCCTTGATTTAGGGCCTTTTGTGCAGCTCTATTAATTAAAAGTTATATGTCCATCTGACTCCATAAGTTGCTTGTTCTCTCGCCCAAATATTTTTATTAAAACCTAGAGGTGCTGTTGCTTCTCCTATGTGCATAATATTTTGTTCATCTGTTATATTTTGACCATATATATCAATACGCCATTTAGGATCATCAACTGATGGAGTAATTGAAATCATGGCGTTGTACTCTGTCCATGCAGGCACTTTGTCCCATTCAAGATCGAATAAAGATGTGTATCTCTCATCTTGCTTATAGGCATCTAATCTGAAATTAACAAAATAGTTATCAGTTGTCATAGTGTATTGCACTCCAACATTCATTGAGAATTCTGGATGAGTAAGTGAATTGCCACCAATATCTGAGAGCAAACCATCTTTAATAACATCTGCAGGATTGCAACCTAAGATTGCACAAGCTGTATTTACCATAACAGAAGAATAAAGATCTCTTGTGGCTGTCAATGTAGGTAAATGGCCCGGGGTTACATTTGGCAAGAAGCTAACTGGTGTTGCCTGACCGCTTACCCTATCACCATGAAATTCAGCAGGGACAATAAGAGCTTGTGCTGGGCCCCAAAGGCCGCCTTGCCACATATTCCAGATAACAGTAGCAACGTCTTTTCTTACAACAAAAACTTCACCATCTGCAGCATTTTTCATTAGGTGCCAGTTACCACATCCAGTAGTAAGACATAGATCAGCATTAGCTGGATTCATAATCATTTCGCCGGTTGCAATTTCTGACTCTTCCCAAGCTAAGCCTACATTAATTTGCCATTTCGGAGCATTAACAGGAACCCAAATGAACTCACTTTCTAAGCCCATCATGTCCACATCAATACCTTCATTGACACGTGTTTTATTTTGAATTTTTGTAACTTGATAGTCCTCAGCATCATACATATATGCTGCTGCATTCCAACGCATTCCCTGCGCGGGAAAATCAGCTTTAAATCCAACCTCAAATGCAGTTAATTCTGTAGATGGAAAAACTTGATCAGTGTCTGGATACTTGGCAGGATCAAGAGCAGGATTGAATCCCCCTCCTTTAAATCCTTTTGAAATTGATCCATAAACAAGCGTATTGTCATTTAAAACATAATCAACAACAAAACGACCTGTATTATTTGCATATTCAGTCTCAGGGTCTCCAGGAGTTCCTGATGCATACCATGACTGACCAAATTCAGGAATAGAAAATCCTGGCAAGGCAGTAAAACCATTGCCTACGCTGCCGAAACCAACAACACTTAAAAATGGTGATCGGCCATATTGCTCTTTGTAATCTTCTGTTCTTCTTAAGCCCAGAGTGTATTTCAACCTATCATTAGCCTGATAATAAATTTCACCAAAAATAGCTGAACTTCTTGCAGCCGCAATACTAGATGTTCTATATAAAGGAGCATAAAGCTGCACAGCGCCTTGAGGCAAACCCCCAGTTAATACCCCAGGCGGCACTAATGCTAGCGCATCTAATCCGTTTGCAGGAATATCATAAACACTTGTACCTGAGGATTTGGAATGGATTGCTCCTAACAAATAATTCCAACTTCCTTCTAGACTGGACTGAAATCTTATCTCAGTTACTTCATTTTCAACATCAGGGTTATATTGACGATCTAAACCTTCTGGGTAATTCAAAGTGTCCATTATACAGCCACCAAATATACCAAGAGTTCCATCATCTAACTTACAATTTGGACCATAACCTGACATAGGAACATAGCCACCTGGAAAATAAGGATTATCTTTAAATCTGAGTCGATCGTATTCTTCAGATTGATAAACTCCTGTTCGATCATAGAGTCTATCTTTTCTTGAATGAGATAAAGTCATATCCCAATTATCATTAATTGAATGGTTGATAATCAGTTGAGTTATATCTTGATCAATTATATATCTAGGATTACCTCTATTATTTGACTGCCAAAAACCTTTAGGTGCTCCAGACATATCTGTAATCGGGGTGTAATCTAAAATCCCAGTAAGGATAGCTAAATTTTCTACATAAGTTGCCATTGGATGAGTTAACTCATGGACCAAAGGGCCTCCTGGAGTACAACCAACCGCTACAGAAGGGTCTCGCTTACAATATCTATTATTTACATAATGACGAGTGGAATCTTCTTCATAATGATCATGCACAAACAAAACATCGGTCTTATCGCTAAGCTGCCATGCAAAAGAAAATCTATAAGCAGACGAATCTCGATTATTAATATGGGATGTTGGTGCTTTTGAGTAAATATTTTTAATATCCCCGTCTCGCTCAGTAGACATCATGGCGAATCTTGCTGCCATAGTATCGCTCAGGGGATAATTTAAAGTGTATCTTAATTTTTCTAGATTATAATCACCCAAATCAACAGAAACCTTTTGCGTCATCTCATCAAATTTAGGTCTTCCGGTAATTAAGTTGATAGCTCCTCCTACAGAGTTTTTTCCATAAAGAGTGCCTTGAGGGCCTCTTAGAACCTCAATACGCTCCATGTCTAAAAATTCTCCATCTTGCATAGTTGTTGAGCCAACAGGTAAATCATTAACGTGGATTTCTACACCTGATTCAGCGGTTTGAGAAACGGCTAAATTTGTAATACCTCGAATATTAAATGCTCCACCTCGAGCATCATCTCCTTGAAAACTCAAGCTTGGAGTAATAAGCTGCAAATCAGAGCCAGATTGAATTTGTTGATCTTCAAGCATTTCAGCGGTAAGCGCAGTCACAGCTATAGGAACGTCCTGTAAGCTCTCCTCAACTCTTTGAGAAGTAACAATAACTTCTTCAATTGTATTTACTGCCTCATCTTGCGCAGCTGCTGGATTAATTAAAAACATAAAACCGCAAGCAATTGCAGCAATCTTTAAACCATAAAAAAAATTAGTAATTCTCATAACTTATCTCCCCCTAATCAATTAAGTATTAATAAATATTTTAAAAAGATTATAAATATTTTATATATCCTCTAGTAAACATAATAAATTTAATGAATGCAATGAAAATATTTTTTTAATAGAAATTTCATCATTAAATATTTATTTAGTAGGTATTTAAAATACTAAAAATCTTATAAATTGCTAAAAAATCTATATTTAGTAATACAATAATTAGAAAATTTATTACTTAATTGAATATGCGATATTTATTTTTATTTTTGCTGATTAGCTCATGCTCCTATGATCAAAATGTAAAGGAAGCGGACTTAATCATTAGTTCAAACAAAGTAATTCTAATGACAGGCAACGAGCAAGCTGAGCCTTTATCTATTGCAGTCAAAAATAATAAAATAATTTGGATAGGGTCTCATAAGAGGGCAAGAAATATTCAAGGCAAGCATATAGATTTTGGTAATCAGGCAATTCTTCCAGGCTTTATTGATGCGCATGGTCATGCTTCTTACTTAGCATTTGCCACTCAGGTTGCAAACATTGCCTCCCCTCCAGTAGGCAGCATCAACAATATCAAAGAACTCCAGGCCGAACTAAAAAAATTTATCAAAGACTCTAGTCTGAAACCCGGAGAATGGATCATGGGTCTTGGTTATGATGACTCGCTTTTGGCAGAAAAAAGGCACCCCACGAAAGATGAGCTTGATGAAGTCAGCACTGACCATCCTATATATCTCATTCATGTGTCAGCACATCTTGGTGCAGCTAATTCCTTGGGCTTGTCTTTGGCAAACATTAGCTCGGAAACTCAAGATCCTCCTGGAGGGAAAATTCGAAGATATGAAAACTCATCTGAACCAAATGGGGTTTTTGAGGAGACTGCAGCATACCCTTTACAACAATTAGCCATGAGCGCCTACAAAGATCCAATTGGGAGTGTGGAAAAAGCAATGAAGATATATGCTAGGAATGGAATCACCACTGCTCAAGATGGAGCCTCTAGCCCTGAAACAATAGTTTTAATGAAAGCAGCTGATTCCCAGGGCATGATAAATCTAGATGTGATTAGCTATCCCATTGGTCAAAATGGTTTAGATAAAAGCTTAGATTCAATTAACTTTGGTAACTACGAAGGTAGAATAAAAATTGGAGGGATAAAACTTATTTTAGATGGCTCGCCTCAAGGAAAAACTGCTTATTTGACGGAGCCTTATTATAAACCCCCTCATAGCGAATCAAAATCATACAAGGGCTATCCATTAATGCCTCAATCAGAAGTTTCCAAATGGGTAAAAAAATATGCTCACTTAAACATACCCATTATGGCTCATGCTAATGGAGATGCAGCGGCTGATATGTTGATAAAAGCTGTTCAAAATGCAGGCATTACCTCTGACCATCGGACTATTATGATTCATGCGCAAACTGTTAGAGAAGATCAACTTGATCAGATGAAGGAGTTAAAAATTATTCCTTCCTATTTTTCAACACATACATTTTACTGGGGTGACTGGCATAGAGATTCTGTCTTTGGGGAGGAGAGAGCCAAAAGAATAAGTCCAACAATGTCTACTCTGAAAAGGGATATGCCCTTCACTATCCATAATGATGCTCCGGTTGTTCCTCCAGACATGATGCGCTTACTATGGTCAACAACAAATAGAATAACTCGCATGGGTAAGGTTTTAGGTGTAGAGCAGAAAATTCCAACATATGATGCGCTTAAAGCTATGACAGTTCATGCTGCTTTTCAACATTTTGAAGATGATATCAAAGGGACAATAGAGGTTGGAAAACTGGCAGATTTGGTTGTCCTTTCAAAAAACCCTTTAGATGAACCGATAGAATCTTTAAAAGACTTAAAAGTAGTGGCAACCTTCTCACATGGAAAAGAGATTTTTAGACTAACAGATTAATTATTAATCTATATGCTGACTGCACAATGTAAAAGCATCAGCTCCATAGACTATCTCCTTAGACAAATTATTTATACAAGATAAATCTAATGTGACATTCTGGTGCTCATAGTAGCTCCATTCCTCAGTTCTAATAGCTTGCAAATCTCCTTCATATAACAGATAGCGATTGTTTGAAATGCCTTCCATTGAAGAAGATGGAGAAATAATTTCATAATAAATTGTCTCTAGTTCGCCAGGATCTCGGGTGGCAAAAATCCTTTCGAAATCATAATCAAAATATGGGTTACTTGAGTTAACAAAATCAAGCCTTAGTCCAAACTGTATTTTGTTCCATATATAGCGCTTAGATGAATTTTTAGATATACGAACAAGATTATCCTCAAACGCAAAAGTTCCATAATCAATATGCCATTCTGTTCCCATGGGGGATTCACTTTGCTCGAATAAAACTTTGATGCCATCAAAAATTTCATCATAAGAATGAATTACATTCCGAATCTTAAAGTTAGAATTTAATTTTAAATTATCCAGAGTTAAGTCATAAATATTATTATTTTGATCAAGCAGGTTTCCTTTAGAGTCTGCTACCACATCTCCAAACATATAAATATCATAGGCAAAAAAACCATCTACCAAAGTTTCTTGTGGGGAGTCGCTAAAAAGATGAAACTTAACTGTATCAAAATCTTCTTTTTTTAAAATTGTTTCAACTAAAGCAATATCTAAAGCTGTTCTTAAATTTATATCGTATTCATTCTCCAGTAAAAAAGAAACTTGATTAGTTATCTTAAGAAAATCTACGATTTGCTCTCCAAAAGTTTGTAATTCTTGATCATTGCTTGCAATAAAATCATCATAAAAAGAATAAACATTAACTTCAAAACGATCATTAAGTTGCCGCAAAACATCCTGGACCTCTGCAATTACTCGCTCAGCAATTAAGTTTGCATCTGAGCCACATCCATCAATTGCAGAAATACTTCCATCTCCTAATAAATTATTGACATAACCTAAAAAAAGAGAGGTTAAAGGAGTAACATTTGCTCTGTACTCCTCTTGCAAGCCTTGCTGCCCATTTGAATTACCAAAATATGGAAAGTAATAAAGCTTGTACTCACTGGTTACCTCTCCTCTTTCTGAGTCCATTGCGCCAACCGGTATTTCGGCAACTCGTGGTCTATTGCGACTACATTCGACACTCCAATTATCTATTCCTGTAAATTGTGACTCTTCAAAATAATATCTATTATTTTCAGTATCTTCATAAGCACTTGGCTCATCAGCATCCTGAATAAGATTCCAATTGTTGTCTATGAAAATATTTGCACCGCTAATATAGCCATCAATTACCTTCGTAATCAAAATTTGTCTTGATGATGCGCTTAAAGCATTTGATGTTAGGGCATCTTGTGAGGAGCCCCCTGAGCAAGATGCAAAGATTAGAGTTATGACTAATGTTAGAAATTGCTTCATATAGTTTCAATTACAATTGCAACTCTAACCATAAAACCGGTTTTAATAAAATATCTTCTATCCACATATTTATTCTAGCATTTGAAACTATGCAAAGGTTGTTACAAATAAATAACTAAGGTAAATTTTATTCAAAGTGGCGGACCTAGCTCAAAAGTGGAGCGGGAAACCAGGTTCGAACTGGCGACCTCAACCTTGGCAAGGTTGCGCTCTACCAACTGAGCTATTCCCGCTTTTGAGATGGATAATATACATCCATGACATAAAGCATTCAAGAGAATTCTGCTACTTGAGTTTTCTTAAAATTTCTTCTGTGTCTTCTCCAAGAGATGGAGCCGTTTTGGTAACTTTAAGTCTTTGCCCATCAAAGATTGCTGGATGAGACACTGCATTCATTTTGCCTTGATGCGGGCTATCCATTTGAAAAATTGTTTTACTCGCTATAACTTGAGGCTGATTAATCACTTCTTCTCTTGGAGTAAAAGGCGCACAAGGCACATCATTTGCTCTTAATGCTTGAATGGCTTCTTCTAAAGTTAAATCAAGAAATGAGAATATTGCCTCGGCAACTAAATCAGACATATTTTCACTTCTAGCTGATGCGTCTATAAAACGAGGGTCAGTTTTATATTCAGGTTTATTAATTGCATCAAATATTCCATACCACTGAGCATCTGTCATAGCTGCAATGGTAAAAAAACCATCTTTTGCATGGATTAAACTTGAATAGCTAGCTGACAACGGAGGAAGTTTTTTTACATCCTTATCTAACAAAGTCTCATTCATCATCCCATCAGGCCATAAGAAGAAGATGGCTGAATCAAGCATGGATAATTTTATATGACTTGCAATACCAGTTCTTTCTCGTTGAAAGAGAGCAGCAGTTAGAGCCTGACAAGCAGTGTATCCAGTGATTTTGTCACATATTAATGTTTTCATATAAGCAGGCTGATCACCATTAGCCTGAATGCTTGTTGCTCCAGACATACCCTGAATTACATGGTCGTAAGCTGGTGCAGAAGCTAATGGACCTTCATCACCAAAACCAGAAATTGATACATAGATAATCTTTGGGTTAACTTTTCTAATATCTTCCAACCCTAACCCTAATTTTTCATTAACTCCGGGACGATAATTGCTAATAAAAACATCGGCTTCTTTTACCAGTTTTAATAATTTTTTAACTTCTTTTTGATCTTTGAGATTAAGATTAATTGACTTCTTGCCTCTATTACAATTTGCAAATATTGCAGAAAAACCTCCCTTCTGAGTTCCTAAATAGCGCATTGAATCTCCTATCCCAGTTGGCTCTACTTTAATTACTTCTGCGCCTTGATCACACAAAATCATTGTTGCTAAGGAGGCCGTTACTATGCTTGAGAGTTCTAAAATTTTTATTCCATCTAAAGGTTTTTGTTGCATAAGTTTTTAACTCCCTTGGTTAGAGAAAAACTCTAATGATTCGACCATTTTTTCTTTTACCTTCTCAATTGCCTGAATAGGTCTAATCATTACCTTAAATTCTACAATCTTCCCTTCATTATTCCATGAGATGATATCTACTCCATTTATAGAAACTTCATCAATGAATGTTTCAAATTCAAGTACGCAATATAAATCTTGAATGATTTCTTTTGTATATTTAAAACGATTCATATTAAAAGATTGCCCTGCTGACATTAAATATAATTTTACTAAATCCTTTCCTTCAATTGGTTTAAAAACTACTGGGGAATAAAAAACTGCTGATTCATCAAGAATCTCATCTAAAAAACTGGGATCTTCAGATTTATAATTATCTAACCATTTTTGAAGATATTTTTTTGTGTTCATAGGCATTCAGAATAAAATTTAGATTAAAGGGATCCCTGAAAATAGAATTTCTTAAAATTTGTATCTACTAGATTATTTTTGTTTTCTTAGCTTTCGTAAACGTCGGTACTCATTTAATTTCTTTTTCTCAACTAATTCACGATTAAGATGACGTTTTTTTCTAGCAGCTTCAGATTTTTTAATTCTGACGGCTTTATTCATTCTTCTTTAATACTCTCATAAATAAAAATAAATTTCAAAAAACCAATCTCCTCTATACCATTTTCTTTAAAAAGTTAATCGGCTTTGTAAACTCCAATTTTTTTTAAATTCTTAATTTTTTTGAGCAAGATAATAAGAAGCCCTCTTGATCATTTGGGCTTAGGATTATTAAATCAGGATCAAACGTTACTTCAAATATGTATTTTTTTTTAGTCTTTTTTATAATTCTCTTACTTACCTGAGATACATCAAAAATAATTTTTTTATTTGTTATATATTCTATCCAGCATTCTTTATTCAAGTTTTGATTTTTAATACTGCCAACTGCAGATAAAAAAGCATAGTCTCTTACAACTCTTATGGTCGCTGATTCAGCTTTTAAATTTAACTGAGAAATATCATGATGGGGCTCAACTTCAAAGCGTTGAGTTACAAGTTCAGCACCTTTAACTGTAAGACTTAATAAAATTACAAAGATACTAAAAGTCGTCGTCTTCATCATCTCCATAACCTGCACCTGTTGATAGGCCAGCTTTATCTTGAGGCGCTGTGGCATCATAAGTTGATGAAGTTTCTTCTTCATCATCACTAGTCTTTTCAGGCGCCTTTGCAAGGATGTCTTGAGCTTTTTTTGCACCTTTTCCTGAGGCAGCATTATAGTAAGTAACAACCCCAACCAGTGGTTTTCTATTCAATAAGTGGTTGCCTTTGTAGGTAAATAGGGTTTGAATTCCACTCATTGTGGCGTTTGCTGACGCTGCTGCGCGAGATTGATCTTTTTGCTCAGTATAGTAATCAGTTAGGCCATTTTTATATTCCGTAGAAGACTCTACTGTTGATGTTTTGGAGTACAAATCAACATGCTCATTCAGAACTTGAATAATTTGTCTATTTGCTTTTAGTTCAGCAACCCGTCTAGCAGAAGCTTCTGAAGCTGCAGACTTAGTTTTCATTCCAGCAACTGCAAAACTCACTAAATTTACATCTCCATTTTGATCAAGCATATTAAACACGCCAAAGCTTCCAATCAGCCGCATAAAACCTTTAAAGTCTTTTGGATCTGGCAACTGATCTCGTAGCATCGATTTTTTCTTTTTGTTTTGCAGAATTGAAAAATCATTAGTTGCAATAGCATCAGCCATTCTAACTAGACCTGGGCTCCATTTTGCAACTATACAAACTTCAGCTGATTTTCCTCTTTTAGGAACCGCAGTAAATTGACCAAATTTAACAATCATTCCTCTTATATCTGCTGTAGATTTTACAGTTATTGTGTCTTGAAAAGTTTCCTGATTGAGAATATCTTCCAGCTTCCTGACTGCTGCTTCAGCGGCCTGTTCATCTGCTTCATTTGCATCATTGAATTCCTGTTTAGTTTCAGGATCAATGAGCTTGTCTAATTGTTGTGAAACTAGAAGTTTCATTTTTTCATATGAGGAAAGCTCTTCATATGATTTGCCCTCTACTTGAATGTCCTCTGATTGAAGTAAATCAGGTTTCTTGCCTTCGCTATACTGACTTTTAACCTCGCTGATGATGTCACTAGTTACTTCTTGGCTAAGAGTTTTAGCAAAGTTTGTTTTAGCATTTAATAAAGCCTTTACGCCCCCATTTTGGAGGGAATCAACAAATGCTGGGCTATCAATTGGAGCCAGCACTGATCCTACCCCAACAATATAATA
>CABWYS010000025.1 GCA_902509555.1 uncultured SAR86 cluster bacterium | reverse complement strand
TTATTATAGAAGTCTTTTATGAACTTGGCGAATGAATCAGCTTCAATTGATAGACGAATTTCATTCATTAAACTTTGATAATAATAGATATTGTGAAAACTATTTAGAATTGACCCTAGCATTTCATTAGTTTTATCAAGATGGTTTAAATATGCTTGAGAATAAGTCCGACAAACCTTGCATTCACAATTAGGGTCAATAGGCTCGTCTGAGGTTTTGCTAGGGGCATTCCTTATATTCAAAACACCATAAGATGTAATTAATTGCCCATTACGAGCATTTCTAGTTGGTAGCACGCAATCAAACATATCAATTCCATAATAAACTGCTTCTACCATATCTTCAGGTTTACCTACCCCCATTAAATAATGAGGTTTAGAAGGAGGTAAATGAGGGGCAAGGCACTCAAGTATTCTAGTTTTATCTTCTTTAGGCTCGCCAACACTCAATCCACCAATTGCAATTCCATCAAAACCAATGCCCTCTAACCCCTCTAGTGATTGGATTCTAAGATCCTCATGCATGCCCCCTTGGACAATTCCAAATAAAGCAGATTTAGATTGATGCGCCTCGCGAGATCTTTTGGCCCAGCGCAAGGATAGCTCCATTGAAGCTTTTGCTTGCTGATGCTCAGAAGGATATGGGGTGCATTCATCAAGCACCATCACAATATCTGAACCAAGATTTTCCTGAATTTGCATAGAATCTTCTGGGCTCATAAAACATTTCTTTCCATCATATGGAGATTGAAAGCTCACACCTTCTTCAGTGATTTTTGCTAGCTCACCAAGACTCCAAACTTGAAAGCCTCCAGAGTCAGTAAGAATTGGTTTATCCCAATTAGAGAACTTATGGAGCCCTCCAAGATTTTTAATTAAATCATCTCCAGGTCTAAGCATCAGATGATAAGTATTGCCCAAGATAATTTCTGAGCCTGTTTGCTGCAGATTTTCTACCTCCAATGCTTTGACTGTTCCATTGGTTCCAACTGGCATAAAAGCAGGAGTTTGCACTTTTCCTCTTGGAAAATCTAATTCTCCTCGCCTGGCATAACCAGAAGTAGAAGAAATATTAAATTTCATGATATTTCAAAAGCATCGCATCGCCATATGATAAAAATCTATACTCCCTTTCAATAGCTGTTTTATATATTTCTATCATTTTTTCATATCCAATGAAGGCTGCAACAAGCATCAGCAAAGAAGATTTAGGTAAATGAAAATTAGTGATCATATGATCAACTACTTTAAACTTATAGCCCGGATAAATAAATAAAGAAGTTTCGCCTTTAAATGCAGACGGCTCGTCTTGAAAAGCTGTTTCAATAGCCCTAACTGATGTCGTGCCAACGGCAATAATTTTGCCCTTGTTGGATTTAACTCTTTTAACTTGATCGATCAGCTTTGCATCTACCTCAACAAGCTCTTTATGAATCTCATGATCCTCAATATTATCTGTTTTTACGGGCTGAAAAGTGCCTGCGCCGACATGTAAATTTACGTATCCAAACTCTACGCCATTGTGCTCAAGGGTATTAAGTAGCTCCTGGTCAAAATGCATGCCAGCTGTGGGTGCAGCAACAGATTCTTTTTTATTGGGATCGGCATAAATTGTTTCGTATCTCTCTTCATCTAACGTTTCAGCTGCTCTATTCATGTAGGGTGGTAAGGGTATTTGGCCATATTTCAAAAATAAAGATTGTGGATCGACAGGCCAATCTAAGATAAAAAAATTATCTTTGCGACCTTTTACAGTAGCTACAAATCTTTCACCTTTGAACGTAAATACTAATTCTGCTCCCTCTTTAGGAGTTCTTGATGATCTAATTTGAGTTAAAGTTTGATGATCTGATAAAAACCTCTCCAGGAGGATTTCAATTTTTCCACCGGTAATTTTCTCTCCATAAAGACGAGCTGGAATTACCGAGGTTCTATTTAACACCAAGAGATCTCCCTCCATTATATAGTTTCCAATATCTTTGAAAATTTCGTGCTGAATCGATTCTGTGGCAACGAGTAATCTTGAGTCAGATCTTTGCTCTGATGGGTACTGAGCAATAAGATGCTCGGGAAGATTGTAGTTGAATTTATCTGTTTTCATTAGAGGTGGTAATTCTAAAAGATGTTTAACTCAGCTACAATGACCGCCTTGCCCCATTGGCGGAATTGGTAGACGCGCGCGATTCAAAATCGCGTTCCTTCGGGAGTACCTGTTCGACTCAGGTATGGGGCACCAAATTTCTTAATACTAATAACTACAATCGGTATTCAAGATTGAAAAAAGATAGTTTCTTGTTGTGCTTGCATCTTGCCAGCTGTCGGTTGTAGAAATCAGGTCAAGACAACCAAGTTTGTCTGCATCAATTGGGACGCCTTTAAATAAGGAATCGTTGTTACCGCTAAAGAACACCGGTCGATTGGGTAAAGTGGAATTCGGCAAGGATCGAAAATTACCTACCCCATCATTAATTGCAACATGTGCGCCATGAAAGCTAGTTCGAAAATCTCTTGTTGAATGAACGATATCAAGAGCTCCATCTAAGTTCATATCTCGAATGTAGATATTACTCTCACCATGATGATTGGCTGCTCTTTCTTGATTTGTAAAACGCGCATCCGTTTCATCTACCAGATTTCCAGCACCATCATTTATTAAGATTTGTACATAAGCGCCTTCGTAATATGGATCAGCTCTAGTAATCCCAACTGCCACATCCACAAAGCCATCATTATTTAAATCTCCTTTTACGGCATGATTATATTTAGTCTCATTGATACCAAATGGACCAGTGGGTATAGGTATTTTTTTCCAGTTTTGAATCTCTTTTGTACCATTACTAAGCAAAGTAAAGCCTTCCTCTGGATTTTGATCAAAATTCCATCTGTCATTAAAATTCCAAAAAATAATATCGTCAAACCCATCATTATTTAAATCTGCTAGCAAGCTACTCATGGGGCTTCCGTACTTATAATTCCAATCTAAGTTAAGGTATGGATGAATGGTAAATCTGCCTTCTCCATCATTAACCAATAACATGTTGCAAGCAAAAAGATCAATGTCGCCATCACCATCTGGGTCTCCACCACTTGCATCGTGTGCAAATCTGCACAACTGCCCCATGCCATTATTTTCATCGTTTATGTTTGCTGAACTTTCCTCAAACCTACCGGATGAATTTGATAACAACAAAAAATGTGGGTAAGGGTCAATGCCCCACCTCTTGTCCTGTTCAACAGATAGCCCCATAGATCCAGCAAAGATATCATCTACGCCATCACCATTTAGATCATCGACAACCAACCTATATGCAAAGGGATGCGTGGGAGCCTCTGATGCTGCATAAAAATTTAGATCTTCGGCAAATCCACCATTTTGATCATTTAAATAAATATTAATTGGTCCATATATCTTTTTACTTTGATCGATGGTGTGAGGAAAAATAGCCCATGCAACCACAAAATCTTCAAAACCATCACCATTAAAATCACCAGTTGCAATATTGTGAGCATCTTGACCAAATAATTCATTCTCGTATGTGACACAATCATTTTCTGTTGGGTAACAAACAGTGGCTGAGTATCTGTCTGTTATTTCTATTCCGCCAAATCCAATATCATGAGCGCTAAAATATGAAGAGCTTAGATATGAAATATTGCTTGGTTCAGGATTTGGGATGAATTCTGTTTGATTTCTTGTAACATTAAGCGTGAAATTCTGAGAACCAGCACATTCTGGTTTAACGGTGAAGTTAGCGGGACGAACACCAAATGAAAACTCCTTGCTTTCACCGTAAATTATAGGTGCCCTAAAATTAAAACTTAAGTCATCTAAAGACCTTAACCACAATAAATCAGGACCTAAAACTTCAAATTTACAACCCTCAATGCTCGGAAGAACTCGTATTGCAACTTCATCATAGCTTTCTACAGATGATGGCAAG
Source organism: uncultured SAR86 cluster bacterium (assembly GCA_902509555.1). Classification (GTDB taxonomy): domain Bacteria; phylum Pseudomonadota; class Gammaproteobacteria; order Magnimaribacterales; family D2472; genus D2472. The sequence goes on along the minus strand of CABWYS010000025.1, from coordinate 8,700 downwards.
CCACTCAATGAGAAAGTTAAAGAATTAGATTGATCAACCGAGCTTCCACCCCCGCCTCCGCATGCTGAGAAGAAAAATAGATACAAGCAGAATGCGATGAAATTTCTTGAAATATTTTTATTATGTTTAAATATCATTTTTTACAACCCTTATTATTGTATTACTAAGTTTTAAAAATGCGCAGTGTAAATTCATACAACCGAATAGTTATAAAGATAGGTTCAGCTGTGCTCGCAAACTCTAATGGGGTCGTCAGACATAATATTCTGTCTTCCATCAGCGAAGATATTGCTTGGCTTTTAAAGAATAATAAAGAGGTTTTAATTGTATCTTCTGGAGCTATAGCTTTGGGTAGAAAAAAAATTAAACTTTCAGAAATGTTAACCGTAGCTGAATCACAAGCTTTGGCTGCACATGGACAGATAGAATTAATGTCAGCATGGAAGAAGCATTTAAATAAATTTTCTATACCTATAGGTCAAATACTCCTAACCCCTAAAGATACTGAGCTAAAGCTTTCCTCTAAAAATGCTAAACAGACTGTTGCTAAATTACTGGAAGCAGGATGCTTACCAATCATCAATGAAAATGACAGCACCGCAACTGATGAAATAAGATTCGGTGATAATGATCTTTTGGCTGCAAAAGTTGCAAAACTTATCGGCGCAGATCTAATGATAATTTTGTCAACGGTTGATGGGCTGTATAGTTCCAAAGAAGATCAAGAATCAAGAAAACTCAGTTCACTTATAAAAGTAGTTAATAAAATTACGCCTAAAATTAAAAAGATGGCTGGTCATGCTAGCCAAATGGGAAAAGGAGGAATGATTTCTAAGATTGATGCAGCTGAAATTTGTTTCAAGAATAAATGTGCAATGGTCGTTACCTCTGGTAAAAATAAAAAACCGATTAAAGACATTGGCAAAAGAGCAAAAGCAACATGGTTTATTAAAAAATGAGTACAGAACTCTCTAAAACACTCAATGAAATAGGTATTAAGGCAAAAGCTGCCAGTGCAATTTTGAACACTGCAAGCAGCGATCAAAAAAATAAATTTTTTGACTTTGCTATTGAGGCAATCCAAGAAAATGCAGATGCCATTCTGGAAGCCAATCAAATTGATATCAAAGCAGCAGAAAGCAATCAAAAAGATGAAGCTTTTATTGATCGTTTAGCGTTGGACAAAAACAGACTCAAGGAAATATGTGACACCTTGTTAGAAATTAAATCATTCCAAGATCCAGTTGGTAGAGAGCTTGCCTCTTGGAATAGACCCAATGGTTTAAATATTTCAAGAGTTTCAACTCCTTTAGGAGTCATTGGTTTAATTTTTGAAAGCAGGCCTAATGTTGCTGCCGATGCAGGAGGCCTATGCCTAAAATCTGGTAATGCAGTAATTCTGAGGAGTGGAAAAGATGGACTAAGGTCTGCTACAGCAATTGTTAACTCTCTTCAGGATGCATTAATACGCTCAGAATTACCGAAAGAATGCATTCAAATAGTACCCTCCGAAAGCAGAGAAGCAGCAACCATGATGCTAGAAGGTCTAAATGGATCTATTGATGTCATAGTTCCAAGGGGTGGTAAAAGTCTTGTTGCGGAGGTAGAAAGATCTGCGAAAATTCCAGTGTTTGGTCATTTAGAAGGAATTTGCCATATTTATGTTGATGAGTATGCTGATCAAGAAAAAGCTTTGACGGTTTGTCTGAATGCAAAAATGCGCAGAACAGGAATTTGTGGTGCCGTAGAAACTATTCTTGTAAATCAACAAATCATATCTTCATTCATACCAAGACTCATCGATAAACTGATTGATAGGGGATGTGAAATACGTGCTTGTAATAACACTCTAAATATTGATCCAAGAGCTGTTCCAGCAAGTGAAGAAGATTGGTCGACGGAGTATTTAGCGCCTATCGTAAGTGTGAAATCAGTTTCAAGTATTGATGAAGCAATTGATCACATTGAAAATTTTGGTACCGGTCATACAGAATCAATCATCAGTGAGAACAAAGACAACCAATCAACCTTTACCAAATCGATAGATAGCGCCATTGTCATGATTAATGCTTCTACGCAATTTGCTGATGGTGGTGAATTCGGTCTTGGAGGAGAAATAGGAATTGCAACAGGAAAATTTCATGCTAGAGGACCGGTTGGCGTAAATCAACTAACAAGCTTTAAATATATTGTTAAGGGAGACGGACACGTTAGAGACTAGCAACTATTATGTAGCAAAACTACAATAAATAATGCTAAATAAAGCTTTAAAATAGGTAATTTAATATTATATTGACATTTTTATTCATTATATTTTAATGCACTACATAAGTCTGTCTTGCCAATGTCTTGACTAATTTGGGCACAAATTCTTCTTACAAACATTGGACGCTCAGTAAATAAATCCACAGCTAAGATGCTGTGAGGAGCTGGGCTATGAAAATCTTAAATAAATATTCACTTAATTTCGCATTGATAATTGCACTATCTGCTTGTGGTGGTGGTGGCGGTGGTGGTGGTTCCGACTATACAACCCCACCTTCAAATTCAGCTCCAACAATTGATAACACTTCAACAGATTATTCCACTCAAGAAAATCAAACCTCAGGTTTCATGGTGAATGCAACTGATGCTGATGGAAACCCCCTATCATATTCTTTATCTGGTCCGGATGCCTCGAATATGTCCATCAGCACCTCAGGCGTTGTTTCGTTCGCAGTTGCTCCGGACTTTGAAAATCCAACAGATGAGAACAAAGATAATGTTTATTCGTTCAATGCTACTGTTAGCGATGGAACTCTGACTGCTACAAAAGGCTTTACTATTACTGTTACAAACGACGAATCTGATGATGTGATTTCTGTGTCATTTGATGGTGTGGTTATTCGTTCCGGTTATGTGCAAAGTGCCAATGTCTGTGTTGAGGCTACATCTGGAGCTGTTTGTTCAGGATCTGGCTCGACCACAACATCAAACTCAGATGGTTCCTTTAATTTAACTCAAGACTATACCGGCGCATTAGCCTCTAATGAAGGTTTTGATGTTATTACTAATCAATCTAATTCAACTGCAAATGTGATGTATCTCAGTAATCCCTCAAACAATGGAGTCAATGTTATCTCACCCTTGAGCACATTACTTCACAGGAATACCAATATAGATTCATCATCGCTTAAAACTAAATTAAATATTAATGATAATTTTAATATTTCTTCTTCCGATCCATTTGCTGATCTCAGCAACACAACAAACTCCAATGTTGCAACCATCAACACACAACTTGTCATATTGGAAAACGCTCTATTGACCCTCGATCCTCCGCAAGAAACTGATTCTGATGCAGACAATGTTAATTATAAAATTGCCCAAGCAATCGCTGATAGAACTTCCCCTGAGACAAGCCTTGGTGATACAACATTTATTAAAGGGCTTCTAGAAAACTGGTCATTTAGTGGTTTTACTTTATCAAATACTATCTGGGAAAATCTATCGGCCTCAATATCCTCCTATCTTCAAAAAGTCTATTCCAATGGTGATACAAATGCCCAGTCTTATTTTTCAAGTGTTGCAAAAAATGAACTAAATCCCCTTCTTACAAAAATAATCAATGAAACAGCTACAGAAGCTGAGCTTAATGAAATGATATTTTCAACCATTGACCTAGTTGATCGCGCCGATGGCGTCTCCATATCTTATGATGACGTAGAAGCTGGGCTGAGAACGACTACATATTCTGTTAGCAATGTCGGCAGCGATTACTATACCGTCGATTCAGTCAATGCAGATTCAACTGAACTTGTCATTTATGCAAGAGTTGGAGATAAAATTGTGTTCGATCCAAGCTCAAGCTCGGTATTCCTGAACCACCCCTTTGAATTATCCACAACTCAAAACGATACCAGCGGAGTCAACAACATTGGCACAAGCCAAGGTTGGGATGTAGCCACATCCACACTCCTAATAAACTCCTCTACTCCGCTGGTTCTTTACCCTCATTGCGGAGTTCACTCAGGGATGTATACAAACGGCAGAATTGAAATTGTTGACTCATATGATTCAGCCAAGATTGATATTACAAATCAATCATCTGGTCTGCAGGTAAAAGGCACAGTTGCTAAGGGTCCATTCAAAGGAGCCTCTGGGTTCACCCATAAAGTATACCTAAGAGAAGCAGATGCCAGTGATGATTTTCATACTCACGAGTTCAATGAATATCCTGGCCTTACTTTCTATATGCCAGCTAGCCAAGGTTTCCACGGAGCTTCATTGTCTACATCTGATGGTATGTTTAAGCCAAAATCCCATTTTACAGCCGAATCCTCATCCGGCGGTGACAGTGGAGTAGGATACTAGATATAGATATCAAATCTAGTTGTCTTACCAGATACTTGATAGTTAGTTTGCGGGGAAAAAGGCTCGGCCTTAATTGGCCTTTTCACAACCATCTTTCGTGCTGGAATTAATTGCAAAACTTCAAAGTCTTTGAACGCATTATTTTCTAAAGACTCTGTTTCTAATATTTTTGATATGTACTGTAGTTGGCCTGAACCAAGGGCATTCTTTTTTGTAGAAGGGTACATCGGATCAAAGTAAATCACATCAAAATTTTTAGCCTGAGCGGAATAAGAGCATGCATTGGTATGAATCAGCTCTAGTTTTTTAAAAATACTCTGATCCTCACTGCGACTTATTCCATCTTGAAGTAAATGAAATAAAATTTTGCTTTGCTCAAGTGCTGTAACTTGATGGCCTAGACTGAGAAATAATAAAGTATCTTGCAGCATTCCTGCGGTGCAATCGAGAATGTTCAAAGGATGCTCTGATTTACCTAAAGCTTTCTTGATAAGCTTTTCATGGTCAGCTCTTTTAATACGCCATCCAGTTGAGCCTGAATTAAAATCTATCTGAAATTTATTCTTTGATCTTGCCTCTGGATGAAAAAAAGATAGCCCAGATTCTGAAAGATAAAGATGAGGTTGATCAGTTAGTTGCTCACTTTTGATTGCAGTTGCCCCAATGTAGCTCGCAACTTCCCTTGCTAATTGTTCCTGATTGACTAATTCGTATACAAGAGGCGGAATCATGTAAGCAAAAGCACGATACCCAATGCAACTCTATACAAAACAAATGGAGTCATGCCAATTTTTTCAACGAACTGCATGAAACCCTTAATAGTAATAAATGCTATGAAAGCCGAGCCAAAAAATCCTGTTAGCATAATTAACATATCACTCAGCGCTATTGAATAAGCGCCCTTGGCAAGCATTAATACCAAAGCGCCCAAAATTGTGGGAATGCTTAATAGAAAGGCAAACTTTGAAGTATCTTTGATTTTTAATCCAATAATTAATGCTCCTGTGATTGCCATACCAGATCTGGAGGCGCCTGGGAAAACAGCCAATGCTTGAAAACAACCAATTATCAAGGCCGCAAATAAAGTTAACTCAGTCAAAGATTTAGATTGAGCTGAGGACTTAAAAGCAGCATATAACAACCCAGCAAATACAAGGTTTGCCCAAGCAATTGAATCGATATTTGCAGATCTGGTCTCGGTTAAATCAGATGCAAGCAATCCAACCGCAACAATTGGTAAAGTTGCAACAATGAGGTTTAATCCCAGTGAGAAATTTTCCGTGTTCCTGGTTTTTGTCCAGGGATTCCAAGCCTGGAGCAATCCTTGAATTTCATTCTTAAAATAATAAATTACTGCAGCCAAAGTTCCTGCATGAACTGATATATCAAAGACAATGCCAAAGTCTTTTGCTCCAAAAAGTAATGACGGAAACAATAAATGCGCTGAGCTAGAAACAGGTAAAAATTCAGTCAGACCTTGAATCAAGGCAAGAAGAAGTGCAAGGAAAAAATCTGAAATCATGATTTTTTATAATCAGGAGTTTTAAGATAAACTGGATTTGCGTCTTCGGGAAGAAAATCCTGACCAGTTTCTAACTTTTTCTTAGCAATTATTGCAATTGGCTCAGCACTTCCAACGGCTTGAGATAAAAAATTTGGATGGTTTTCTGCACCCTGTGGCCAGCCAGTTCCAGCAAAATAACAATCTTCTTTTTTCAGTAAATCTGATAGTCCGTCCATTTGAAGGACTGCCTCATCTGCTATTGAATTGAGCTGATGATTATTGTTTTGATAACCACAGAAATAGCTTTCTCTTGTATCTGCCTCAATGGCTACATAAATTTTTGTATCAACCCCATCAATCCATTGAGATGCCTCTTGAGCAATTGACTCGAGATTCGAAATTGCAACTAACGGTAGTTTCTTTACCTCAGCTATAGCTTTTAAAAAAGAAGCGGTGATTCTTAGAGCAGTGTATGATCCTGGCCCACAACCAAAAGCTAATCCATCAAGGCTGTCAAAGCCTTCTTTTGAATCAAAACCAATACTTGCAAAAAGTTTGTCCCAGTCAGGCCTATCTTTTCGATCATGAGTTTGGGTAAATGTGTTTACTTCATCATCATGAAGTATGGATATTGATGAATAATTTCCACTTACATCAAGAGATAAAATATTCATTCAGTTAAAAATTTTTCTCGATATCCTCAAATACTTTTTCAACAGGCTGGGAACCATCCACAGCGATATACTTAAGGGAGCTTTTGCTTTCTTGGGATTGATAATAAGCAACAAGTGGCTTAGTTTCATCTTGATAGACTTGCAAGCGATGCTTAACTGTTTCAGGCATATCATCCTCTCTTTGAATAAGAGGTTCTCCAGTAATATCATCCATGCCCTCGTTTTTAGGTGGTTGATATACAAGATGATAGTTTCTTCCAGAACCTGGATGCACCCTTCTGCCCGACATTCTATCTACGATTACATCATCATCAACCTTAATTTCAATAACATGAGTAAACTCAATTTTATTGTCAACACATAAATCTGCTTGGCCAACGGTTCTTATACCACCATCAAATAAAAAACCTTTCGCGCAGTCAGTCTGAGCAATTCGATCTAAAATTAATTCAATAATGATTTGGTCAGAAACTAGGGCCCCTGAATTCATAATATCTGTAACTTTATTACCTAGCTCAGTCCCAGATGCAATAGCTGAGCGCAACATATCTCCTGTACTGATTTTAGGAATACTGAGAGATTCACAAATAATATCTGCTTGAGTGCCTTTTCCAGCACCTGGTGGTCCTAAGAGAAGTATTTTATTCATGTTTCTAATACTGCAAATGCAAGCAGGTGGTTGCTTTCATCGGCTAGACTAACATGGGATTTAGTGATGCCCAAGCCTTCAACATAAGATTTTGCACCAGCAGATAACAAGACTTCTGGTTTACCGAGTGAATTTCTTAATATTTGGATATCTTTTGGAAAGATTGGATCTTTAAACCCTATTCCAAGAGCTTTGACAAAAGCTTCCTTGCCTGCAAATTGTTTGCCTAGATAGTAGTGATTCGGCCCATCTGCCAATTCACTAAATTGTTCTAGCTCTTGATCGCCCAAAATTTTTTTGGCAAATGTGGACAAAGATTTCATTTTTTTAATTCTCTCTAAATCCACTAAATCTGTCCCTATTCCATAAATCATATTCTAATTTTTTTAAAAAACTCTCTGCTACTTAATTCTCTGCCATCCAAGCATGCGCTAATAGCAACCTGTAATAACTGTTTTAATTTTAACTTATCAATTCCTTTAAGGGTTCTATTTTTAATGGCTAAAATTTCCTTTGCCGAAAACCCTTCGACATCACCAGCATGATGAAAACCCTTTTCTGGTATATACGAATAAATGACTGAATCTTTAAATTCTGAATTATCTTTGCTGTCTGTATCAAAATTAATCCCGTAACCAAGCACATCAAGGAGGTCTAGTTCAAAAACTCTTAAATCAAGCTCAGAAACTGCATCTGCTCTAGCAAGCTCAACAAAGTTTTTGTAAAGGTCATATAGCTCTTGATTTGGAAGTCCTTTAGGCAAGAGACGCATCATTAACTCATTAACATAAAGATAGGTATAAAGATCATGCGGTCCCTTTACTGACTGAGAAACAAAATCTGAATCTATCTGGGTTAAGGTCTTCATTTCTGATTTACCGGTAACAATGATTCTCAAAGCAGAGAAAGGAAGTAAATGGCCAAAAAACTTTGATCGAGGATTTTTTGCACCCTTGGCCATGATAGAAACTTTTCCAGAAGATTCGGTAAAGACATCTGCAATGATAGATGTATCTCCAAAAGGCCTAGCATGCAAAAGAAAGCAAGGCTCCCAATTATGTGGCATCTTGATTGCTGCCAACTCCCAGGCTGCTTAAATACTGAGCATCATTATTCCAATTCTTGTTTACTTTAACGAAAGTTTTTAATAAAACCTTTTTGTGAATCATTTTTTCGAGCTCAACCCTGGTTTGTTGCCCTATTCTTTTTAAATTAGAGCCCTCATGACCTATAACAATACTTTTTTGACTATCTCTAGCAACATAAATTATGACTCCTATCGATAACATTTTGCCTTCCATTGCTTTTGTTTCTACTGCCACATATGTTTCATGAGGCAACTCATCTCCAAGCGACCGAATAATCTTTTCTCTTACAAGCTCACTAATAAAAAAGTTATCAGGGATTTCTTTTTTTTCAGGTTCTGCTGGGTATAAATGATTATTCTCTGGAAGAGATTTTTTAATACACCCTAGTAAATCCTCAACACCATCATTATTTAATGCAGAAATAGGCACATA
>CABWYS010000024.1 GCA_902509555.1 uncultured SAR86 cluster bacterium | reverse complement strand
TCTTTCTATTTCAAATAAAATAACTGGATCAATCAGATAGTTTTGACCTAACCTTCGTCTATTTGCTCTATCATTCATTAAAGTTGAATTTCTGCTGATTTAATTGCTTCTTTGATGGATCCAAGATTTGGCTTCATTTTTCCAGCAATATCTAATGCTGTTCCGTGATCTACAGATGTTCTTACAATTGATGTTCCTAGTGTGATATTTACTGCTTCGCCAAAACTTAAGGCTTTTAAAACTGGCAGGGCCTGGTCATGATACATTGCAAGGTATGCATCAGTTTTATTTAATTTTTTATTATTAAAGGCTGTATCAGCTGAAATTGCATATGACGCATTTATACCCATATCTCTACAAATTTGAACTGCTGGATTAATTATTTTGATCTCTTCTACCCCCATTTTTCCATCTTCACCAGCATGAGGATTTAATCCAAGTACAGTTATTACTGGGTGCTTAATTTTAAATTTTGTTTTTAAGCCCAAATGTAAGATTTTGATTATCTCAACCAATTTTGATTTCTTAATATTTTTTGGAACTTCTACTAATGGAATATGAGTGGTTGCAAGCGCAACTTTAATTTTTTTTGAAGAGAGAAGCATGACTGCATGATTTGACCGTGTTTTCTTTTTAATCCACTCGGTATGACCTTGGAAACTTTTAAATCCTCCATCGATAATATTGCTCTTTTGGATTGGTCCTGTGACCAAGCCAACTTTTTTATTTTTTATGCTCTGCATAATTCCAAAATTGAGATTATCTAAAATATATTTTGAATTTTTTGGGTTTAGAGTTCCGGGTGATAAATCTTTGCATTTTCCAGCTTGAATGAATTGCACTGTACCTAGTCTATTTTCTTTTGCTGCTCTCATGCTTTGAATTTCAATAAAATTGATGTTTAGGTTTAGAGTCTTAGACCTTGATTCTAATAAATCTATATCAGCAATACAGACTAGAGAGGACTTCATACCTTGCCAAAATTTAGATTTTGATAGGTAAAGAATTAAATCAATACCTATTCCTGCTGGCTCACCATGAGAGTAGAGGAGTCGCTTCAATCTAGCTCTTTAAATTCTACATATGCTTCAGCTCTTGAAGTACGAAGAGAATTTTCTAGTTCCTCATCAAATTTTCTTGCAAACAAAATGCCATAGGCTCTGTCTTTAATAACTTCTTCAGTCAAGTCTTCCGTTCTAGTCTCGAGCACCTGAAGAAAATGAAAGCCAAATTCAGATTCAAAAACAGGGGAGATTTCATTGATTGGAGATTCAATCATCATTTTTTCAAAAGCTGGAGCAGTTTTACCTAGGCTAAGCCAATCCAAATCACCACCTCGGCTAGCTGAGCCTGGATCTTCAGAATATTCTTTAGCTAACAAACTAAAATCCTCTCCGTCTAAAACTCTTGCTCTCACTTCTTCTAGTTCCTTTTTTGTAAAAGTTTCATCTCTTAGTTTTGTTGTCATCATTAATATATGGCGGACATTCCATTGATCTTCAAAACGGACAAGATCTCCTCGTTTATCTTCAAGTTTTAGTATGAAGTATCCTGAGCCACCCTTTAATGGAGGAGAGATATATCCTTTTTTCTTATTTTTCAAAGCATCTCCAAATAGACTTGGCAGATCAGCAAGATTTCTCCACCCCATTTCACCGCCAGATAAAGCATTGCTGCTTGTCGAATTTTCTTTAGCTAGATTTGCAAAATCTGCACCATTCTCTATGTCCATCAGCAATGAGCTAGCTTTATTTTCACCTGGAACAAGAATTTGACGCACAAATAATTCAGGAGATAGCTCTTTAACAGATCCTTCAGTTGCTAAGAAGCCATCTAATTCTTGTTCAGTGATATCAACCTCTCTTCCCACTTTGCCTCTTTGAACTCTCTGAATAATCATTTCTTTTCTGACTTGTGATCTTAGTTCCTCATAAGATTCACCCTCTGCTTCCAGCGTTTCTATAAAACTTTCAAGAGACAATCCATTACTTTGCGCAATATTTTCAAATGCTTGATTTAATTCCCCATCACCAACTCTAATTCCAGCCTGTCTTCCCATTTGTAATTGCAGTTCTTCGATAATTAGTCGCTCTTGCACTTGTTCTAACAACACCTCTTGAGGTGGCATTGGAGCACCTTGCTCTTGATATCTTGTTTTAATATTTTCAATCATGTTATTAACTTGTGATTCGAGGACAACTCCTTCCCCCACAATAATTGCCACCCTATCCAAAATTTCAATCTTTGCGCTCACTGGAAGAGTCAGCAGGATCGACAGGGCAATGTATATTTTTTTTTTCATAATCATTATTGTACTTAATTAAATGTTTGCAGAGGTATTGAACAGAAAGAATATTTTATACTAGCTAAGACGCTTTATTTCATCAAAGGTTCGAAAAAGCATTAGAGAAAAACTGATTAATCCTTTTGTTTCCTCCTGTCAGTCCCTTTAGCTCAAACTCAAAATTTATTCTACTTTTATTTTCGATGGAAATCATTTTATCCCAACTTGCATCATCAAATTGCATAGACTGAAAATTAAGAAGATTATATTTAGATAATCTTTTATCTGATGCATAGATTTTAAAGGCTATACAGCAGTTCTCATATCCAAAACCAAAATAACTCTCTAAATTTTTCTTTGAATCTAAATCCTTGCTTATACCACCAATAAATTTATAGCCTCCAGACATTATTCGTTCAATTGAAAATTCTGCATAGTCTAATTCACTTATAGCATTCAAAAGAGGAACATTGCTTTGAAAGTTTCTTGAAAATATTAAACGCGTTTCCGGAAGCCGAATGTCTAATCCTGTTTGACCAAAATTGAGTGTATTTCTTTTCTGAGAGTAGTTAGCTGCAAGAAATGCTCGAAGAATCTGATTTTCAAATGATAGATGCGTGCCAATTTGGCTATCTTTTCTAATAGGCTTATCCAGCATTGAATTAATGACCTGACTTTCTCCAACTTCATTTTTTTTGATTATCTGTAAATTTAATGCTGAGTTATTTTTTATTCTTTTTTGCCACTTTAATCTTGCAAGTAAAAACTCTGTATCAGGCACTCTATCATTGCCAAAAAAATATTTTGTATTAAGTCTATTGAAGTTTCCAAGATTGCGTGGGTGAAGGTCAAAAATAGGATCCATGGATTGATCTTTATAATTTGTTTTTTGATATACAAACTCCGGCATCAGCAAAGAGAAGCTGCCTATAGATGAGCTGCTTAATAAAGATGAAACTTTGATTTTAATTGAAGGTATTGAAGTAGATCGGGTATTTATTTTCTTATCATCAAGGTTATATTTTTTATGTATAAATAATCCATCTATTGATACGTCAAAATACTTAAAGCCATAAAGAGTTTCTGCTCCAATTTCTGTAATGAACCTTTTTCCAGTCTGATGAATTCTCTTGTTATTAAAAAGTAAATGCTGATTATTATTGATATCAAAGTTTGCATAGTTTGCTCTAGCAAAATATGAAACTGAAGAGCCATATTGCTTATACTCCAGATTTAATTCAGGCTTTTTAATATACTCATTAGTGATAAATGGATTCAAGCTTTGAAAGCCTTCTCTCATAATGCTGAGTGAAAAATTGTTAACCAGCATACTTATTGATACAGATTGCGTCAGATAATGATCTCTTTGATTGGCTATGTTTGTCAGACTAGAAGGTAAATCAAGCAACACCATTGAGTCAGATGATTTAGCCCAATCAATAGAAGTTTCAATATTGGCAAGGCTTCTATTCTCTTTTATGCGAAATGCCCATCTTTCATTGTCATCTAGATCGTGGCCTTTTCTGAATTCTTTGTCATTTGGAAAAAATAGCAGATCCAAATAATTTGCAGCATTTGAATTTGATTTAGTTAAATATCTATAATTTCCCTCAAAACCTATACCTCTATCTTTTAGTGCTCTTGGAGCAATCGTGAGATCAGATTTATTAGATAGCACCCAAAAGTAAGGTACAAAAAGATCGGCTCCATCAGATGTAAGGCTTAGTTCAGGTTCTAGGAAGCCACTTAACCTATTGGTTGTTGCGGGGAAGGGCAAATAAGGGAGTTTTAAAATTGTTCTATCAAACACTTTAAGACTTAGATCTTCAATATAACCACGATCTGTCTCCTCATTTATATTGATAGATTCAGCCTTGATTTCCCAGCCCAGTGAGACATTACTGCAAGAGCTAAGAGTGGCATTTTTAAAAATAAGGTTTTGGCCCAAATTACCAGTCAAGGATTGATAGTCAATTAATAAATTTCTATCTCTTAAGTAAGCTGTTCCATGATCAAGTTCTAACTTACCAGAATCTTTTGCTAGTGAACCACTTAAAAATTTAAAATAATTATTAGAATGATAAATATCTCCATTCTTAATATCTTTCACAATGTTCTGATTTTGAAGATAAGTAGCGCTAGAGGCCTGAATTTGACCATCATTTAAGGCAATCAATACATTATTATCAAGTGAAATATCTCCGTTTGATTGAATATCTATTGTTCCAGCATCAATAGAATCAGATTCATATTTATAAATTAGTTTTGGATAAGTTGAATTAGCGCAACCTTGAAATTGCTCCTGCGTTAGTGAGTTTATTAATTGATCAGCCGGGGCTGCACTTGCTTGCATAACTGAAAATAGACCCAGGAGAAATACAAACTTCTTAGTAGAGTTATGTTTTGGTCCTTTAAATTTCAACAATTAAAGCTTCAAGAAGCCATTTCTTTGAGTTCTCTCAAGGTGTCTTTTCCATAAAACATCTCATCTTTTACAAAAAACGTTGGAATCCCAAAAGCCCCCTTTTCAGCAGCTTCACTAGTATTGGCAATTAATTCTTCTTTAATCTCATCTTTTGCAATACCCTCAATGACAAGATCAGCATGACAATCATGCTCTGTTAATAGCGCATGAAGAGCCTCGGGGGAGTCAAGTTTAAGAGATTGCTCCCACAGTCCACTTAAAACGATTTCAACATAAGAATCAAAAAAATCATTTTTTTGGGCAACTATTGCGCCTCTAATGAGTGAGATAGTATTGACAGGAAAATGTTCATTCATTTTAAATTTTGTGATGCTGTGTTCTCCCATAAATCTATTGAAAGCAGTTTCAAATTCATATTTCATTTTATTAGGAATTTCAGCCAGGGTCATCATAGGCGGCTGATTATTAGATAGCTTCATGATCCCTCCAAGAAGGCAGGGCACATAATTAAATTTTATATCATGAGTTGTTTCAAGGTTTTGAATTGCTTTATGACATAGGTAGGCATTTGGACTTGCAAAGTCAAAAATAAAATCTACATTCATGGTTGTCCTCACTTCTAAAGCTTATAATAATCCTTTAACTTGCATCAACCAGTTTAAAAATGCAACATCAAGCAATAATTATTATAAAAGTTGGAGACATAAAATGAGTTTAAATGGCAGAGTCTTGTTTATAACGGGTGGTAGCAGGGGAATAGGCCTTGAAATAGGTAAACGTGCCGCTAAAGACGGTGCGAAGGTAGTTTTGGCAGCAAAAACAGCTGAGCCTCATCCAAAGCTTCCTGGAACCATATACACTGCAGCAGATGAGATTGTAGCTGCAGGCGGGGAAGCATTACCCATCATTCTAGATGTTCGTGATGAAGTTAATGTTAGGGATGCAGTTGAAGAAACTATTAGCCATTTTGGCGGCATTGATATTTGTGTGAATAATGCATCTGCAATTTCACTAACAAGCACACCTGACACAGATATGAAACGATATGATTTAATGCATCAAATTAATGGAAGAGGAACATATCTAGTAAGCAAATATTGCATTCCACATTTAAAACAATCTAATAATGCTCATATATTAAATTTGGCCCCACCCCTTGATATGAAGCCTAAATGGTTTGGTCCCCATTTAGCATACACAATGGCAAAATTTACCATGAGTATGTGTGTATTAGGCATGGCTGAAGAGTTAAAGTCCGATAGCATAGCTGTTAATGGTTTATGGCCAAGGACTGCAATCGCAACTGCTGCTGTAAAAAATGTTTTGGGTGGCGAAGAATTAATGAATATTTCTAGAACTCCAGAAATTATGGCGGATGCCGCATACGAAATTTTTACTAAAGACCCCTCAGGGTTCACTGGCAATTTCTGTATTGATGATCTAGTTTTATATGATGCAGGAATGAGGGATTTTTCTAAATACGCAGATGTACCATTTGCTGAATTAGCTCTAGATTTCTTCTTGCCAGACGACACTCCATTGCCCTCGGAGATTGAAAATAGCTGAAATATCAAAAGCCAATATACTTAGGTATGCTCAAACATTTGATGGTGATCTAACATCATTAGAACCTCTTAAAATAGAGGCAAGTGGAAGAAAGTATTTTAGAGCATCTTCCACAGAGAGCTCTTATGTCATTTCACATGATGATAGTCGTGTAAACGGCCAATTAGTTTTTATAAATCGAGCGAATGAGTTAGCAGATTGCAATGTTAGAGTTCCTAAGATCTTTAAATATGAGCTTGATAGCAACCTAACCATACTAGAAGATCTTGGTGATCATTCTTTGATTGATGAAAGAAATTTTTATCAACAAGAGAGGCTAGTTCATTCGTCTTTAGAACTTCTTAATCAAATGCATCAATCCGAGCATGTTGATTTACACTCTACTTTTTGGATGGGTTTAGAATCTCATGCAAAAAAATTCTCAAAAGTTTTCTGTATTGAGTTCCTTGGCCTTGAGATGTTTGATGGCTACAAAGATCTTTATGTTGATATGAGGCCTCAAATAATGGATCAACAATGGACTAACTGCCATTTTGATTTTGAAAGAAGAAATATTCACGTTATAGATAATGACGAACTTGCATTAATAGATTTTCAAGATATGTGTTTTGGACCAATCGGGATTGATTTAGCAGGGATTCTGATAGATCACTATACTCCTTGCAAGATTGATACAATTAAAAAATATTGTAATAGTTTTTCAGAGCTTTCAGTGTATGGCATATCTGCAGAAGATATTTTTAGTGCGACCTTATGGGGAGGCTTGCAAAGGAATTTAAGAATAATGGGTACTCTAACCGAACTTTATCTTCGATTAAATCGTTCATTCAGAATGCGGGATTTGCCTCAAATAGTTTTGAACACAGCAATAATATCCAAGGAATTAAACCAAGCAAGCTTGGCAAACTTTCTTAATGATAATGTCTCGCAAACATTAGAGGATAAATTGGCAAATTTATGAAAGCCATGATTTTAGCAGCGGGACTTGGTTCAAGACTGAAGCCTATAACAGACAAGTTACCCAAACCATTGATAGATGTAGGTGGAATTTCATTGATAGAGCGATCGATAAATCAGTTAATCGGTTTTGGAGTCAGTGAATTTGTTATCAATGTCTCCTATCTTGGAGATCAGATCAAGGAATCTCTTCAATCAATTGATGCAATCTCTAAAATAATTTTTGTAGATGAAACTTTTCCTTATGGAACAGGAGGGGCATTGGTTAATGCAAAGAGTTTTTTAGGAAATGACCCCTTTATACTGTCAACAGCAGATATTATTTTTGACCCATCTTTTCATCAATTACCTGCAACTGTTGAGGCGGCTCATTTAGTTGCAGTGAAAAATCCTGAACACAATCAATCAGGAGATTTCTCAATGAAAGCAAACTCCGTTTTTATAAACGATGGAATAAATAATTTTACTTATTCAGGCGTATCAATGCTCAACCCAAATATTTTAGATGTGCACCTATCAAGAAAGTATCCATTTGATCTCTGGAATACCATCTTGAAACCTTTGATCGCAACATCTATGGTGTCTGCTCATTTTGATGATTCATTGTGGATTGATGTTGGAACTGAAGATAGATTAAAGCTTGCAAGGAAAGTTTTAAAAGATGAAAATTAAGAAAATGAATTCTAATTCTTTGATTGCGCCTTCGATATTATCAGCAAATTTCGCTCGACTTGGGGAAGAGGTAAATTCTGTAATGAAAGCTGGTGCAGATTGGATACATTTTGATGTAATGGATAATCACTATGTACCTAATCTTACGGTTGGCCCAATGGTGTGCAGGTCATTAAGAGATGATGGCATAAAAGATTTTATAGACGTTCATTTAATGATTACTCCTGTGAATGAATTGGCTAAGAGTTTTGCAGATGCTGGAGCAGATCTTATTAGTTTTCACCCTGAAGCCGTGGATGATGTTGCTGAGACTATCAATATTATTAAGCAGTGTGGATGTAAAGTTGGCATTGCAATCAATCCAGATACATCCCTATCTGTGTTGCAAGATGTCATTGGCGAAATAGATCTTATCTTGCTAATGAGTGTTTATCCTGGCTTTGGCGGCCAAGAATTTATTGAAGACACAATTGAAAAGATTTCTGAGGCAAAAAAAATTATTGATCAACAAGATCAGCAGATATTCTTAGAAGTTGATGGCGGCATCAATAACGAAACTATCTCAAGAGTTTCGAAGGCAGGAGCAAATGTTTTTGTCGCAGGTTCTGCTATTTTTGGATCATCAGATTATGAGAAAACAATTCAAAGCTTTCGTCAAAAAATTACTTAGTCTCTCATTAATTTTATATTCTGCAATTTCTTTTGCTGCTCTGGAGATGAGTTTTGAAGGTAAAATTGCAAAGCTAAATTTAATTATTTCTAATACTGATGCTGCACGGCGAAAGGGCTTAATGAATCAATCTTTCTTAGAAAAAAATACTGGTATGCTTTTTATTTGGCCCTCAAGCAAGAAACAATGCATGTGGATGAAAAACACTTCCTTGCCACTAAGCGTTGCATATCTTTCATCTGACGGAAGAATTTCAGAGATTTATGATATGGTCCCATTTTCAGAGGACTCAGTCTGCTCTATGAAGAACGTCAGAATGGCAGTAGAAGTTAATCAGGGATGGTTTGCAAAAAATAAAATTTCCGTTGGAGATAAAATTAATCTTTGATTAAAAATATTCATGATTACAAATACAGAATACAAAAATTTTAAAGATGCTGATTTCACAGTATTGCCAATGAGCAGAGAGATTGTGGCTCCTGGTGAAACCCCTTTATCCTTGTATTCAAAGATAGCTGATCAACAAAATAATTTTTTGTTTGAATCAGTTGAAGGTGGAGATAGGTGGGCTCAATACTCCATTATTGGTTTTGGTTGCATTGACACAATTAAGATTTCTGGGAAAAAAATTGAAACATTCATTGATGGAGCTAGGGATACTTTTGAAGCCGAAAACCCCCTTCACGCAATTGAAAAAATTATCTCAAAGCATCGCTCTCCTAACATTGAAAATTTACCAAGATTTCATGGAGGCTATATAGGGTTTTTTGCTTATGAAAGCTCCCAGTATGCTGAGAGTAAGATAGCATCACTTCCTAGCAAAGGCTCTAAGTTTGAAGAGCATATGCCAGATATTATGCTTGTAAAAGCAACGCAACTTATCATCTTCGATAATCTAAATGACTCAACTCAAATCATTTTTAATGCCAATCTTGAAAACATGACTTATGAGTTTGCTCAATCTAAATTAGATTATATTCAGAAAATATTAACCACGGATGTAAAGAGTGAAGTCAAAGAATTCAAATCAATTACAAATTGTTTTGAGTTTGAGTCTAATTTTACAAAAAAAGGATATTGTGATGCTGTAAATACTATTAAAAATTACATTACAGAAGGCGATGTAATGCAAGTGGTATTAGCGCAGGATTTTTCAGCTACTTTTGATCAAGATCCCTTTGATTTATATAAAGCTATACGAGAATTAAATCCTTCTCCCTACATGTATTTTTTGGACTTAGATGAATGCCAGATAGTTGGAGCATCTCCCGAGATTTTAGTAAGACTTGAAGATAGTGAAATTAACTTAAGGCCTTTAGCAGGAACTAGAAAAAGGGGCGAGAACCCTTTAGAGGATCAATTCAATGAAGATGATTTACTCAATGATCCAAAAGAAATAGCAGAGCATCTAATGCTCATTGATCTTGGAAGAAATGATGTGGGGCGAGTTTCTGAAATTGGCTCAGTTGTGGTCACTGATAAAATGACCATTGAAAAATACTCCCATGTAATGCACATCGTTTCCAATGTAATGGGAAAGATTGCTTCTGGATTAAGCTATTTTGATGTGCTTAAAGCTTCCTTGCCAGCGGGAACATTATCGGGAGCTCCTAAAATAAGAGCAATGGAAATAATCAATGAATTAGAGCCAAGCTCAAGAGGTATATATGGAGGGGCAATAGGCTACATAGGGTGGAATGGGAATATGGATACAGCCATAGCAATCAGAACTGCTGTTATCAAAGATAAAAAAATTCATGTAGGAGCAGGAGCTGGAGTGGTTGCTGATTCTGTTCCTGAAAATGAATGGTTAGAGTGTAGGCAGAAATCTAAAGTATTTATGGATGCGATGGAGATGATCTCATGATTCTTGTCATTGATAATTACGACTCTTTTACCTATAACTTGGCTCATTATATTGGAGAGTGCAATTTTGAGGTTTTGGTAAAAAGAAATGATGAGTTAACTATCAATGAAATTCATTCCCTTAATCCTGAAAAAATTGTTATTTCTCCTGGTCCTTGTACTCCAAAGGAAGCTGGAATCTCTATAGAGATTGTTCAAGAATCTCAAGTTCCATTATTGGGAGTCTGCCTTGGTCACCAATCAATTGGCGCAGCTTTTGGGGCTAAAATTATCAAAGCTCCTGAAGTCTTTCATGGTAAAAAATCGTCTATAAATCATTCTGATTCAGTAATATTTCAAGATATTCCTAATCCATATTCAGTGGTTAGATACCATAGCCTTATCATTGATAGTTCAACTTTACCCAAAGACTTGAAGGTTACATCTACGATTATTGATGACCCCAAAATCATTATGGGAGTAGAACATTTCTCCAGACCTATATTTGGTGTTCAATTTCATCCTGAATCAATTGATACCGATTATGGTATGCAATTAATTAAGAATTTTTTAGATATATGATCCAGGACGTTATTAATCAGCTAGAAAAAAAAGAGGACCTTGATTTTCATTCTATGCAGCATGCAATTGAATTAATCATGACCGGGAATGTTGATGATCTCTCTATCGAAGCATTTCTATTAGCCTTGAATGCAAAGGGCATTCAGGAAACCGAGATTACTGCTGCAGCCATAGTCATGAAAGAAAAATCTCTTACTATTCCATTGGGAGATGGAGATCACATAGATACTTGTGGCACAGGAGGTTCAGGTCTTCATACTTTTAATTGCTCTACGGCTTCATCTTTTGTGGCTGCTGCTGGAGGTGTCGCAGTAACCAAGCATGGTAACAAGGCAGTATCCAGTAAGTCTGGAAGCGCAGATTTGTTGTTAGCCGCTGGAGCTGACATAGCTCATGACCGAAAAAAGTTGGAAAATATTTTTAAGAGAGTGGGTTTTGTTTTTTTGTTTGCCCCTTTACATCATGAATCAATGAAATACGTGATGCCGGCAAGGCAAAAAATCGGAAGGAAAACCTTGTTTAATTTGCTAGGCCCTCATACAAATCCATGTGGTGCAAAAAGGCAAATCCTAGGCGTTTATCAAAAAGATTTAGTGAGAACTTTTGCATCGGTTGCAAAGAATTTATCTATGGACCATGTTCTTATTGTTCATGGTTTCGATGGTCTAGATGAAATTACTATCACCGACTCCACATATGTTGCAGAGCTAAAGGATAATACTATTTCTGAGTATGAAATTTCTCCAAAAGATTTTGGTTTATCTCTTGGAACACTGCATGAAATTTCAGCCACTTCACCGGATGACAGTTTGCAATTAATTAGAGAAGCTTTCTCAGGTGATAAATCAGCAGTTCAAGATATGATTGCTCTTAACGCTGGCGCAGCTTTATATCTAGCTAAAAAAGTAGATTCAATTGCAAATGGTATAGAGCTTTCGTTTGAACTAATGAATAACGGCATGGCTGCAGATAAATTAGCTTCATATGTTCGAGTATCCAATAGCTGATGAGTATTCTAGAAAAAATTGTCGCAAATACAAAAGCTGGTCTTGTTCATAAAAAGGCAGAATTCTCTCTGGAGCAAATAAAACTTTCCCTAGAAAGTCTAGACCTTCCTAAGAGTAAATTTAAAGAAAATATCTCCAGTAGAAATGAAGCCATTATTGCAGAAATAAAAAAAGCTTCACCAAGCGTAGGAGTTATTGCAGAAGAATTTGACCCAGTAAAAAAAGCAATTGAATATGAGGCTTTTGGAGCATCCGCATTATCAATTTTAACCGAAGAAGATTTTTTTATGGGCAGCGTTGATTATTTAAAAGAGGTTAAGAAGATTACTGCCTTACCAATTTTAAGAAAAGATTTCATGATCGATGAATACCAAATTTATGAATCTAAATTGATTGGTGCAGATTGTATTTTATTGATTGCATCGATTCTTTCTGATCAGCAAATCGACGATTTTATTAATGTCGCTCAACAGCTAGAGCTGGATTACTTAATTGAGGTACACGATGAAAATGAACTTCTCAGAGTTGAGCATTTTGCAGATGCTTTAATAGGTGTAAACAACAGAAATTTAAAAACATTTGAAGTTGATTTAAATAATTCTGTTCGCTTAAGAAATGTATTTAAACAAAAAAATATCTTTATTGCAGAATCAGGAATTAAATCTAGGGAAGATATTAATTATTTAAAACTTAATAACATTAAAGTCTTTCTTATTGGAGAAAGCTTAATGAGGGGCTCTTTTTAAATATAAGCACTTGATGAAGTCATCACTTTTGCAGTAAAACTCATAACTTTTTTTGTTGGCTCAGACAATGATCCACTTCCATTTTCTATCGCCTCTTGAGCATGCTCCTCTTCATCAGCTCGCATAGTCTTTAAAATTTCAATTGTCTCAGTATCATTCTTAGAGACTTTATCCAAATGTTTTTCAAGATGTTTCACTACCTGTTTTTCTGTCTCTTCAACAAATCCCAAACTAGTTTTTTCTCCAAAGCTTCCAAATATTGCGCCAATGGCAAATGACCCTGCATACCAAACAGGATTGAGGATTGATGGTTTTCCGTTTAACTCCTCAAGACGTTTTTTGCACCAAATTAAATGATCTGTTTCTTCTTCTCCAGCTTGCACGAGATGATTTTTTATCTCAGCATTTTTGCAGACCATTGCTTGACCCCTGTAAAGTGCCTGAGCTGCAACTTCGCCAGCTAAATTTACTCGCATTAGTTGCGCTGATAGACTTTTCTCTTTTTTGGATAAGGAAGGGGAGGCCTCATTCGTTGGATACGATCTGCCCGTACCACTCTTTTTGAATGATAATGTTTTCAAAGCAATGTCACACTCGTTTATAAAATTATCTAATAGACTCATTTCAATCCTTTGTTGCCGATATCTTTTCGATAAAAAGCTCCATCGAAGGATACAGATTCTACCAGATCATATGCTTTTGATTGAGCTTCTTGCAGATCTTTACCTAAAGCAGTTGCACAAAAAACTCTGCCTCCTGAGGTTAAAACTTTATCATCTTGAAGTTTTGTGCCTGCATGGAATAGTTTCTTTCCATTCATGTCAGAGGATTCAAATGTTACCTCATTATTTTTTGTATAGTCCTCTGGATAGCCTTGACTCGCAATCACCACCCCGCAGGCATGTTCATCAGTCCACTGAATTTGATAATCGTTTAACTTATCATCGATTGCTGCAAGACAAAGTTCAACCAGACTTGATTTTAATCTCAGCAGAATAGGTTGGGTTTCAGGATCTCCAAATCTGCAATTAAATTCTAGTACCTTTAATTCTCCATTGTTTATCATAAGTCCGGCATACAAGAATCCAAGATAGGGCGAATCTTCAGCAATTAAACCTTGCATGGTTGGTTTCATCACCTCATCAATAATTTTTT
>CABWYS010000023.1 GCA_902509555.1 uncultured SAR86 cluster bacterium | reverse complement strand
AGGCAACCGCTGAGTCGATTGAATTAGAGTCATCAACATTTGATAGTGTAGTAATAGGATTTAGTCTTTGCACCATTCCTGAGCCCATGCAAGCTTTAGCAGAAGCTTATAGGCTACTGAAGCCAGGAGGCTCATTGTTTTTTATAGAACACGGCCTCGCTCCAGAACCTAATATTCAAAAATGGCAACATCGAATTACACCTGTATGGAGAAAAATTGCCGGCGGCTGTAATTTAAATAGAAATATAGAAGAACTAATTATTGCTGGCGGTTTTGAATTCAAGGATTTAAAAAAGAAATATATAAAAGGGCCAAAGATAGCTTCATATTTGTATTATGGAGAGGCTCCTAAAGCTAGAGTGAACTAACTTCTGCAAAAGACTCACGTATGAGATCTCTCATCCAAATATGAGATCCATCATTATCATCGCTGCTGTGCCAAATCAAATATTGTTCAAGTGGAGGAACATGTATCGGAATCTCAAGATAGCTAAGCCCATGTTTCTTTGCAAAAGTTTCAGAACATAGTAAACACAAATCTGTTGATCTAACTATTTCTGGAGTTACCTGGTAATGCTGAGATCTGAGCGCAATTTCGGGCTGTAATTGCATTTTCTGCATTTCCATCTCGACAACAGAAGCACCTCTTTTTCTATTTGAGATATTAATATATTTTAATTTGAGCATTTCATCCAAAGTCATTTCTGAAATTTTTGAGACAGGATGGTTTGCACGATGCGCCACGACAAATTGATCAGAGAAAACTTTCATTGAATTTGTATCTTTGGAGTTAGGTATGAATGGATCTACTGCAAAGCTCAGTTCGTTTGTTGCAAGCGCATGGGGAACTTGATCTCTAGCAGAATAGTAGCATTCAAGTTTGATGTTTGGAGCCTGTTTTTCCATTTTACCCATCAAGATCGCAAGAATTCTACCTTCGTTAATATCACCCAGAGATATTCTAAAAGTTTTTTGACTGGTTGCTGGGTCAAACTCATCAGGTTCATTGACACTCTTTTGCATAAGCTGGAGAGCATTTTGTATATCTTTGATAATATTTTCAGTTTTTTGAGTAGGTACCATGCCACTGCCTGTTCTTACAAATAGCTCGTCATCAAATTTTTCTCTTAATCTAGCAAGAGCATTGGATACTGCAGGCTGAGTTATACCAACCACTTCAGCTGCTTTTGTAAGGCTGCCTTCTGTATAAATAGAGTTCATAATGACAAATAGATTTAAATCAAAGGAACTAATTTTCATTTTTGTCTTACCCTATAGCTTTGCATCTTGCTTGCAGTTATTATTGTTGTTAGCGAATAGATTAGTAATAATAAAATTATTTTATAACATTCACAATACTTATATTATAAATAACATTCATTAATAAGAGGAAAATAATGAGAGATTTAAGACCAGAGGTTCAAGCGTTTCTAGACAGGGTTCAAAAATTTATAGACGATGAAATTAGACCCAACGAAGCTGCTTATGCTCAGCAAGTTGAAGAGGGCGGTCGTTGGTGTGTCCCACCAATCATGGAAGAGATGAAAGCTAAGGCAAAAGCTGAAGGCCTTTGGAATTTTTTCTTGCCTGGCTATGAGGGAGAGTTCGGAACCGGTTTGAGTAATTTTGAGTACTCTCATTTAGCAGAAAAAATGGGAGCGGTAGGAATCGCTTCTGAAGTCTTTAATTGTTCTGCTCCTGATACTGGCAACATGGAAGTGCTCGAGAGATATGGTTCTGAAGAACAAAAAGAAACTTGGTTAAAGCCTCTTTTAGCTGGAGAAATTAGGTCTGCTTTTGGTATGACAGAGCCTGGTGTGGCTTCTTCGGATGCAACCAACATGGCTGCCACTGCAGTTCTTGAAGGCGATGAATATGTTATTAACGGTGAAAAATGGTGGACATCTGGTGCTGGAGATCCGCGTTGTAAAATTATTATCTTTATGTGTGTGACCGATCAAGACCCTGATTCTCCAAGGCACAAAAGACATTCTCAAATCCTTGTGCCAATGGATTCAGAAGGTATTGAGGTAAGAAAAATGATGGAAGTATTTGGTTGGGATGATGCTCCACATGGGCATGCTCATCTTAAATTTTCAAATGTTAGAGTTCCCAAAAGCAATATGATTCTTGGCGAAGGTAGAGGCTTTGAAATAGCCCAGGGACGTCTTGGACCAGGTAGAATTCATCATTGCATGAGAGCTGTCGGCTTGGGCGAAAGAGCCTTACAAATGATGTGTGAAAGATCCCAAAGCAGAGTTGCTTTTGGTAAGCCTTTGTCTCAACTAGGCGGTAATATGGATATAATCGCTAACTCAAGAATTGAATTAAATATGGCAAGATTGTTAACTTTGCAAGCAGCGCACATGATGGACACTGTTGGTAATAAAGTTGCTGCAAGTGAGATAGCTCAAATCAAAGTAATTGTTCCAAATATTGTCTGCGATGTTATTGACCGAGCCATCCAAATGCATGGTGGTGCAGGGGTCTCTCAAGTTTTTCCACTGGCAAGAATGTATGCAGGAATGAGAACTTTACGACTCGCTGATGGGCCTGATGAGGTGCATAGAAGATCTGTTGCCAGATATGAATTAGGTAAGTATTCTGAATATGACAAGTCAAAGGTTGAGTCATCCAATGTTAGTAGATCCTAATAGATAGTTGACTAATAACTTAATTTTTTATGATACGGAGACAACTGGCTTAATCAAAGATTTTGCTCAAATTCTCCAGTGTGGTTCTATTCAAGCAAATCGCAATTTAGAAATCCAAGAAGAGCAAAACCTAGGTTGCGCTCCACTGCCATGGGCTATTCCTCACCCAATGGCAATGGTCACTAATAAGAAAACCCATCTTTTTAATTCTAATGTGTCGCATTATGAAATGATGCGCGATCTTAATCGTCAATGGCGTCAGTGGACCATTGATGAACCGGGAGTTTTCATTACTTTCAATGGCATGGCTTACGACGAGGAATTGGTGAGACGACAATTTTATTGGAATCTATTTGAATCATACTTAACAAATACCAATGGAAATAGCCGTTTAGATCTTTTATTGATGATGAATAACGTAGCTGCTTTTTCTCAAGATTTACTAAATATTCCTTTGTACGACGGAGGTCCAGCAATTAGTTTGAAGCAGGCCGATTTAGCTGAGGCAAATGGTATTGAAATTAGCGATGCTCATGATGCAATTGCTGATTGTAAATTAATGATTGCTTTACTTGAAATTATTAATAAGAAAAAACCAGAGCTACTAGATTTCTTCCTTACCATCTCTTCCAAAGCAGGTGTTCAAGAAGCTGTTCAAAAACCAGGTTTTTTAGGTCTAGGAGAAGTATTTAGGCGAGAGGTATTTAGATATCCAGTGGTGCCTTGTGGTAGCAAAGCGCCTAATGACTTAATGTTTTTTGATCTTAGTTTTGATCCACAAGAGATCTTTGGTCTTGATACACAAGAAATCTACTCCATGGTTCAAAAACCTGGAAAATCAGGCCCTTTTAAAAAATATGGCATTAATAAAACAATACCTATATGTCCAAGCTTAATGATTGATGATAAAAATGCTTTTGATATGGATTTTGCAGTCTTGGAAGATCGAGCTCAGCAGATAAGAGAAAATGTTGACTTTCAATCACTGGTCAGTCAAGCCATGGCAGACAAAATTAATAATTGGAGTAATGAATACGATCATATCGAACAAATGATCTATGCTGGCGGCTTTCCGTCAAAAGAAGACAAAGATCTTATGGCAGACTTTCATCGCATAGATTCAGCAGAAGAGAGGATAAAAATTTGTCGAAACATTACAGATGAGCGCCATAGACTTTTTGCAGAAAGATTGATCTGTCAGTTTTATCCGCAAGCAGCGCCGGAGGATATGATGAGCCGATATCAATCACTCATTACTCAACGTCTTAATGAAGAGGGCCCTTGGGGTTCTATGAGTAAAGTGATGAGTGAGCTCGATAATCTTTTGGATAAAGATAATTCCTTAGAGACTCAAGCAATCCTTGAGGACACTAAAGAATTTTTAACTCAAAGATCTATTTCAATAGATTAAATTCTAAATTATTTTAATTTCCTCTTAGGGCAGGCTTCAAAAAAATTGATTAATTATTAAAATGACAATTTATCATTTATATGTATACTAATAGGTTCGATCTAAATTATTAAAGTTTGAAGAAATGCAAATAAGTGAAATAGCTACTAAAAATTGCCTAAGATCTGCGCATACGTGCAAGATTGGAAAAGTATTTAAAGAGCGAAGACAATTACTTTCTTTGTCAGAATCTCAAGTGGCTTCTGAAATATTTGTAAATGTAAATTACATCAAGGGTATTGAGCATGGCGATTATTCTATTTTTCCAGCAAGAATTTTTGCACTTCAGTATTTTAAAAAATATGCTAATTTTCTAAACTTAAAATTAGATTTTTTTGATATATACAATTCTCATTAAAATCCCTATCGCCTTTTTTTAATCTAGAATCATTCTCCCAATCTATCTCACTTCAGGCTTATCTTATTATTTGTCTAGCTGTATAATATTTTCATATTTTAGACCCGTAGCTCAGTTTTGGTTAGAGCGTCGCATTGACATTGCGAAGGTCGATGGTTCGAGTCCATTCGGGTCTACCAATTTTAAAGTTTAAATTGATGTCACTTGATCATTGGCACAAATTAAAATAGATTTAGCTAATGAAAAATTCAGAAACATATTTTCATAATTTTGAATCAATTGATAAAACAAAAAAATCCATTCTCTATATTGCAGGGGCTGGTATGGATCATCGATTGGTTAGAGCCATCCGGTTATCTGACTCAGAATACAACAAGCCTTTAATCATAGATCTTCCTGGTCATGGTAAGTCAAAGGGATCCTCAAGTAACAGCATTGAATATTATGGCCAGTTTTTAATAAATGCTCTAGAAGTATATGACCTCAAAAATTTATCTCTGTGTGGACATAGTATGGGTGGATTAATTGCTTTGGATATGGTGCTTAACCATAACTTTGCAGTCAAAGAGCTTATTCTGGTTAATAGCATCTACCCTACAAGAGTTGCCGATGCTTTGCTTGCAAAAGCTAAGGCAGGAAATGGGGGTGCTGCAAATTTTATTATTAAGTATGGGCTATACAGAAGACTTCTTGGTATGAGAAATGCTTTCTCTGAGGCAGATGATTTAGTGATGCTAGATGATTTAGATGCTTGCAATAACTATGAACTTGATTTAAATAATATTAAAAATGCAGAAATTCCGATTTCAATAATCCTTGGTAGTAAAGATAGACTCGTTGATTTAAAGACTGTAGAAAATTTTACCGATATTGTGCCAAGCCAAACTTATACGATGGATGAGGTTGGGCATTTCTCATTTTTTGAAGATCCTGTGGAGTTAAGCAGATTAATTTCTAGTATTGTTTAAGCATTTAAGTCCAGACGAATAAAATCATTGGAATTGAGATAACCACAATCACGCATTCAAGCGGAAGACCGAGTCGCCAATAATCTCCAAATTTATAATTTCCTGGGGCCATTACCAAGGTATTGCATTGGTGCCCAATAGGAGAAAGAAACGCGCAGCTGGCTCCAACTGCAACTGCCATCAGGAAGGGCTCAACGGGTTGACCAACTTGAATGGCAAGGTTTGCTGCAATAGGCGCCATAATTACAGCAGTTGCTGCATTATTTACAATATCTGAAACAAACATTGTGATGACCAGCACCATTAAGATTAACCAAGGCAATGCCATACCTTCCGTGCTAGCAAATATAAAGTTTGCAATGTTTAAAGAAATTCCAGATGTCTCTAGCGCTTGCCCCACTGGAATCATCGCAGCGAGCATGACTACAACTGGCCATTCAATATTCCTATATAAATTTCCATTTAAAACTTTAATGGAAATAAAAGCTATGACGCATAATAAAAACGCAACCACGATGTCTATTACATTAAATGCAGTTAGACCAATTGCTAGTCCAAAAAAGACCAAGCTTTTTAATAACCTACTTCTACTTGGGATGGTTTGAAGGTCTCTTTCCATTAGTGGCATCAAGCCTAAGTGTTTTATTCTCTCCTTAACCCCCTCATCATCGATGGTTCTAACGCCAAGCAATAACACATCTCCAATCTTAAATGCTTCTCTGGCAAGTCTCGTTCTAAATTTTGCACCCTGACGCCACAATCCAAGCAATGCAAGATCATCTGAAGCAAGTCTTTTAAGGAAGTCATGTTTTCTACCAACTAGTCTTGAACCTGCTGTCACCATAACCTCAATTTCTGCCAAATCTGATTCTTTGACTGTTACCAGATCATCAGCAATTTCAAACCCTAACGCCTCTTGAATAGAAGATATATCATCTGGAGAGGTTTTGATGACCAGGATTTGTCCGTGTTGAATTTTTTTACTCATCGAAACTCTTGAAACACTCCCAGTTTCATTGACTACACCCAAGACTTCAGTTTCTGGGCCTGAAATCTTTTTAATTTCTGATAGCCTCATTCCAATTGCTTTGCTGTCCTCTTTGACCGTTACTTCAAAAAGATAGTTTTTTAAATCGATCAATCTAGTTGCATCATTTGCATTCTCACGAACTTTTACAAATCTAAACCCTATAAAAGCAATAAACAAAACACCCAAGATACTGACAGCAAGACCAACAAATGAGTAGTCAAAGAAGTTAAAAGCAACACCAGTATATTCCTGTCTGTATTGGGCAATAATAATGTTCGGAGGTGTTCCTATCACCGTATTCATACCGCCAAGAATGCTTGCAAATGCTAATGGCATAAGAAATTTTGAGGGATTCCATTTCATTTTTTGACACAACGATAATGTTATAGGCAGCAACAAAGCCATGGCCCCAATATTGTTCATAAATGAAGATAGAAAGGCTGCAACAACCATGATCATGATCATGTATTGATTTTCTGTAAGAGTTAGACGAGAAATTAAGCTTCCGGCTAAGCTGACCATTCCTGCTTCTTGTAAACCTCTGCTGATCAACAGGACAAGCGCCACAGTTATAACAGCAGGATGTCCAAACCCTGAAAAGGCGCTTTCTGCAGGAACCACCCCAAATAAAACTAGTGAAGCCAAGCAAACCAGAGTAACTCCGTCATAACGCCATTTGCCCCAAATGAGCAGACCCATTAGAACAGCCAAAGTGGTTGCAAGAATAGTTTGATCAGACATGCCTAATTTTTATCCTGGAATTGATTCATAACAAAGTTTATCCTACCAAATAAATGCATTATTTAATTAATATCTTTACAAGAGTTAATCTTTTCATATTGCAGACTCAAGCTATAATCATTGAATGAAAAATACTTTAGATTTTTTAAATAAGTTCTTTGGCCTAGTCATCGCTCTTAATATCTTTCATCAAATTGTATCGAGTGCAGGATATTTGAGTATAGACTCACCATTAATTCAAATTCTTTATTGGATATCAATTGGAGTTTTTGGAATTGAATTTTTATTAAGAGTTTTTGTTGACCGCAAACTTTCTTTCTTAATATCCATTGATGGATTAGTGTTAATTAATCAAGTATTTTTTTCTTTTTATGATTTAAGAATTCTGAGATTATTTAGGCTGTTTGATATTTTTAGCCAATCTAGATTTTTGTTGCCAACAAACACTCTTATTAAAACAATTATCAAGCAAAGGAATGCTTTGCTTGGATCTCAGATAATGGTGATCTCTATTTTGTTAGTCGTTTCAACATTCATATATTTTTTAGAATCTTCAGTTCAGCCAGATGTTTTTGGCAGTATCCCTTCAACCATGTGGTGGGGGATCGCTACCCTAACGACAGTCGGTTACGGAGACGTAGTCCCCATGACAGATTTAGGAAAATTATTGGCAAGCTTTACCATGCTTGTTGGAATAGGGATGTTCGCTCTGCCTGCTGCAATTCTGGCATCTGCTTATTATGAAGAAATTCAAAAAAAGAATTTTTTAGTTAGTTTCGAAGCGATTGCTTCTGTTCCCCTATTTCAAGAACTCCCCATTGGTGCGGTTGGTAAAATCAATGAAAAACTTCAGGTGGTTTTAGTCAGTGAGCATGAGACCATTTTTTCTAAGGGTGATGAGGCTGACTCTATGTTTATCATTGAATATGGAAAAGTCAAAGTTGAAATACAGGAGCCTGTGTATCTAGTATCAGGCGACTATTTTGGAGAGATGGGTTTGCTGGGGAATGCACCTAGAAATGCAACAATTACAGCAGCCGATGATACAAAATTGCTTGAATTAACCAAGTCAGACTTGGCAGAACTTTCTGAAGAGCACCCAGGGCTATTTAAAGAATTAGAATTAAGCGCCTCTTCAAGATCCCAAAACTAGACATCACCATCGCCCGCATCAGGCGCAGAGGCATGGGATATATCTTCTGATTTTAAACCCTCGGTTGAATACTCAGCAATATCTACAGGTTTTGAATCTTCTACATAAACAGAGGTTGATGGGTAAGCAAATTCTGATCCGTTGCTGCGAACTATTTTAATAATTTCAAAAATTAAATTCTGTTTAATTTTAGAGAAATCAGTTAATCCAACAGGGTCCGTGTAACATAAAACCCTGATATCGATAGAGCTAGTAGCTAACTCTTCAGTTCTTGCAAATGATTCTTGCTCAGGGTTCTCTGTAAAATCATCAGATGAATCAATGTAAGCAGTAATGTCATCACAAATTTTTGCTAGCTGTTCTTGCGTGGTTGAATAAATTAAATTTAAATGCCAGCTAATTCTTCTAAATACCATATTGCCATGATTGATTACTTTGACGTCTGAAAGATCTTTGTTGGGAACTAGCATCGGAGCTGTATCAAACATTCTGACAAGGGTAGACCTGAAGCCTATATCTTCAACCATGCCATGCAACGAGCCTGGCACTTCGATTCTATCGCCTGGTTGAAATCTATTTTCTCCAATAATTAACAGTCCAGAAATTAGGTTTTTAAATAAGTCTTGGGCCCCAAGAGCAACAGCCACTGAGAACAATCCAAGGCCAGCAACCAATGGCCCAATCTGGATACCAAAGATATCCAAGATGATTCCAAGACCGATGATCCAAATAATTATCCTTGCAGCTCTTTCTAGCCACATCGTCATTGA
This sequence comes from uncultured SAR86 cluster bacterium, assembly GCA_902509555.1. Classification (GTDB taxonomy): domain Bacteria; phylum Pseudomonadota; class Gammaproteobacteria; order Magnimaribacterales; family D2472; genus D2472. The sequence goes on along the minus strand of CABWYS010000023.1, from coordinate 5,875 downwards.
TCGAGTTAAAACAGCTCTTGAAGTGAATGCTTGAAAAATTGGAGTAACGCTATTAGCTAATGCACTAAAGATAGTAAAGGCAATCATGGCTTCAATTAAATTAGTTGCAAAAGTGTCTGCTATGCCTGTAAGAGGGAGATATACAGCGACGCAGTAGAGTGCGATCGTCATAGGTATATAACCAAGCGGTTTCTTTAGTGATTTAAGGAGAACATCATCGATTTCTGAGTCAGTCTGAGAAGTTAAATTTTCTAACCACTTTAGTACTCTGCCAACAAAGAATGCCCTGCTAATGGCTCCTGCTATAAATATAAGCAGGGAAACAATGATTTCTGTTATGCCAATACCCAGGAAGCCTTCCTTCCAAACATTTGTAATAATTTCTATTAATCCTTCCATAATTTGCTCAAATCATATGAAAACATTGTCGAGATTGAATCATCTGTCTTTTCAGCTAGCATTGGTGGATCTGAGTCATGAAAAGATGAATACTGCATCCTAATCTTAAAATTTTCATTTACTTTAAAATCTAAGGCTAGAATCATACTTGCTTTGTAATCATTTTCAAAATTTTCAATGCTGGGTTGAAAATATATTGTTGGGTCAAAGGAAATATTTTCTGCAATATCAAAATCAGTGTGCAAATAAAAACCCAATCTTTCTGTTGTCTTTGCTTGTCCGGTAAGATCGGTTTCTTCTTCATTAAGCAGGCCAGCACCTAATCGACCTGATTTTGACAGTTCAAATCTTAATCCACCGCCTAGAACTGATCTTTTTTTATAATTTCTAAATGGATTTTCACTGTATTGCGCGAACACTTCCCAGTGGATAGCATCCTCTCCAATGAAAATATATCTGCCATGAATGAATTTTGACTGATCCATTACAATGTCATTAGATTTCCTTTCAGTCTGTTGCATGATGAGAAATGATTCTGCATCCTCTGAGTTATTATCAAACCTTATTCTAAGCTTGTAATAATCTCTATCTCTATTCCCTCGCGATGCATCAAGACCGGCACTAATATTGGTAAAAAATCCAATTTCGCCTTCACGTCTTAATTCTTCTATATTGACGATTGCTTGGCCCAGCAGATTGGCTGAACTCAGACACATGATTAGGGCTGCAAAGCTTCTGATTTTATTTATTTTGCGCAACATAAACTCCCTCCCAATCTGAAGATGGCGGATTAATTTTATACTCGTCAATTCTTGCTCTCATATGCTTGTAGTATAGTTCAAGCTCATTAGGCGAAGAAACTAATTCATCAATGAATGAACTTGCAGCATCCCATTGTTGAGAGCGATACTTTTCCAAAAAATCTATGTGTTTGCCCATGAAGTCTTCAGGAAATTTTGTGTCTGGTTCAAAACAAGTGAATATGGTTTCAGCAGCAGATTTTCCTTTAACAGCAATTTTATCTATTTCTATCATCCGATAAGAAGAATCTTTTAGGTATGAATTTTCTCCCAGAACCATATTAAGGCCATAATTAGAAGATTGGCCTTCAAGCCTTGAGGCAAGATTCACTGCATCTCCAAGAACTGTATAATCAAAACGTTTATCAGATCCCATGTTACCAACGATGCATTCTCCAGAATTGATGCCAATACCAATTTCCAATTTGAAGTCTAAGCTTCCTTCCAAACTTTGATTAAATTCAGACAATGCATTATTCATAGCATGCGCGGATTCAATGGCTAATTGACGATGATTGGCTTGATCGGTGGGTGCATTCCAAAAAGCCATGATGCAATCGCCCATGTATTTATCAATGGTCCCGCCGTGATCTAAGATTGCATTAGATAAGACCGTTAGCAATTGATTGATAAGTTGAGTGAGAGCCTCGGGATCGTCTTTGTATTGCTCTGAAATTTTGGTAAAGCCTCGAATATCTGAGAATAAGAAGGTCATCTCTTTCTTTTCTCCTCCCAGCACCAATGACTCACTGGATTCTGCTAATCGATTAACCATTTCTGGAGAAAGGTATTGTGCAAAAGCCCCTCTAACTCTACTTCTTTCAAGCTCTGTAAATAAAAAATTAAAAAAAGTAACGGCAACATAAACGCTCAAAGAAATGATTAGAGGTGAGACTGGATCAACCAAAAATAGTTTTGATTTAAAAAAATAATAACTCGTTCCAACAATCCCGCTTGAACCAAATACAAAAACACCCAATCCCCCAATGGGACCTAAAGCTTGAATGCTAATGGTTATTAAAATAGCCAGAATTAATCCAGCTAGAAATTCAGCCCCAAATAACCAATCAGGCCTTTGTAAAAATTCATTAGAAAAAATCTGTTGAATGAACTGAGCAATGATGGTTACGCCAGGGATATTTTTTTCTGTTGGCGTTGATCGAAGGTCTAATAAACCGGAAGCAGAAGTGCCAACGAGGGCTATTTTGCCTTCAAAGAATTCTGGTTTGATAACCCCTGAGATGACATCTGATGCTGAGACGGTCGTTATATTTTTTACCGGAGTAAAATAAATCCATGCATTGCCTTGAGCAGTGGTTGGGAGAGTTAAGGGTCCAAGCTTAATATGATTGATGCCTGTGTTTTCACCATAGGCTTCTTCGCTAGAAGCATTGGAAGATTTAATTTGGTATGTAGAAGCGCCGAGAGCTACTCTGGCAATCTCTAAGGCAAGGCTGGGAATTAATTGCTCATCAACTTGTTCAAATGTTGGCAGTTGACGAACGATGGATTCATTGTTGCCAATGTTCATTGAGCCAATACCCGCAGCTGATTTTTCAAACATGGCGATATTGCGTTGAATGTTTTGGTAATTTGGAACAAATAATTTTGGGTCATCTCCTTGAGTGACTAAGCCAAATTTTTTGATGATTTCTTTTTTTGTTTCCGCCTTATTATTCAATGCTTGACCAAGCACAACAGTTCCATGGCTTGCAATCGATTCAGCAAAAACTTCATCATTATCAGGCAGCAGGCTCAATTCTTTTTGGAGAAGTTTATTTTCAGGGTATTCGGCGATTAAATTTTTTGGATTGGTTCTATCAGACTCAGCAAACACAACATCAAACCCAAGAGCAGCAGCGGAGAAAGCGCCATCAGTAAGTTTTGCTAATTGATTCCTGGACCAGGGCCATTGGCCGATTTGCTCAAGAGATTTGTCGTCTATATCAATTACAACAACAGGATCTTCGGCATAAGTTTTTCGTGGCAGGACTCTTTGAAAAGTATCAAAAGAAAAATTTTGCAAATTGCTAAAAACCTGGAAAGGGTTGATCAAAGGCAAGCAACTAATCAGTAAAGCTAAAATGATTAACCCGTATTTAACAAACGATTTTAAGTTTTTTTCCATTGAAGGTATTAATTAGTTAGCGCGATCAATTACTTTTTGAAGAAAAGATTGATGGGTTTTTCTAGGTAAATCTAAAAAATTTATAGACTGCATGAGTTCCAAGTACACATCTAGCGACCTTCTTCCTTTAATCAACTCTCTGAGTGCTTGTTGATACATCCACCAAATGTATTGTTGAGCCATTTCAAAATGCTCTAAATTTTTCTTACTAAGACTAGAGATTTCTTTATTCTCAATAGCCGCTTTTAACCATCCACTTGTCATGGGCTGTGTAAGTGTCCAAGTATCATTGATGCTAGCAGGATGATCCATTAGCCAATTTGCAACATTGTCTTCTTTAAATATATCTATTGCTATATACCATACGTAATAGACCTTAAAGAGATTTGACTTCTCTTCTGATAATTTCTTTTCTTCCTCAGCTGCGATGCTAAGTACAAGTGTCTCAATGGCAATGGCATGAATTTGATCAAGGTTATCAAAATACCTATAAAAGGATCCATAGGCTTGACCTGCCTTCTTGGTGATGGATGCAACCGAGATAACCCTATCTCCTTGTTGAATCAAAGAAATCACAGCATTGATTAATTTTTGCTTTGTTTTCTCTGATTTTTTAAGTCCTTTGGTCATACGCCAATTATACCTCTTGAAATAAAAAATCGTGTTTTCAGATACCAATCAACTGATATTTTGTCACTTTTATGTTTAAATACACATCAAAATAAGTGGTGATGTATCACTTTTTTAAAATCATGAAATTTTTAAGGTTTTCACTAGCAATTTTTTTCACTTTTTTGTGTTTTAATGCTTCTGCTCAAAATGTTGCGCCAACTATTTCTGATCCCCAAGAATTGGCTATTTTAGAGCAAAAAAAAGACGAAACCTTTAAGAAACTTTTTAAAGATCCAACCAATCTTTCTTTGCTGTTTGAATATGCCAATTTATCTATTTTGGTGGGCGATTTAGAGGGTGCCATTGGTGTGTTTGAGCAGATGCTTATCTATGATTCTGAACTGCCAAGAATCAGATTGGAGCTTGGCGTTTTATATTTTCGTCTCGGTGCTTATGCCTTGGCTAACAATTACCTTGAAAGCGTCAAAGAATCTAACCCGCCGCCTGAAGTTGAAGCTAAGGTTGATGAGTTCCTTGCAGCCATTGTGACTGCTGAAAAACCTTTTCAGTGGCGGCAGAATTTAAGTATTGGGTGGAAACATACAACCAATGGGAACTCAGCTATTAATGCTGATTTTATTGAGATAGGCGATCTTTTATTGGAAGTCGATCCTGATAGCAAACGAGAGGGAGATCGTTCAACTTCATATAACTATTCTTTAAGTGTTGATCAAGATTTAGATCATCCCAGAGGCGATAACATTCAATACTTTTTTAGTTATGGTGCAGATCGATTTAATACCTTTACTCAATTTGACGTTCAAACCAATGTATTGTCAATTAGAAGAAACTTTAATTTAGATGAAAATTATTTTTCTTTTTTTAATTTAGAAGATCCAGTTTTTAGTCCCAATATTAATCTTTTGCGGGTGGTATTAAATCGAGAAGAGGTTATGCGCAGCGGCCGAGTCTCTCTCGACTACAGCGGTAAACTAGACGATGGTTCTTCCATGCTATTTTCATATTATCGAGATGAGAAAAACTTTAAATCAAGTGGACAAAAAAATGGACTCGTGAATGGGATAAGTTATGGTCAAAGCTATGTTTGGCCTGGCTCTCAAGCCTTGTATGGATATAAAGTTATTTTAGAGAATTATCGTGCCAATGCCGGTTATGAGTTTTATGAAAATTACGGTCTGGAATTTAGCTATTCCCAACCCTTAGGAGAGAATTGGCAATTTTCTTCTAAGTATAGCTATCAAGATAAATCGCATGATGAGGATTACCCTCTCTTTGGAGCCAGACATGATCAGATGGAGACCCTTAGATTTAATCTACTGAAACCCATAGGCGCTTGCTGGTCTTTGAACCTTGGCTGGGTCTTAACTGGCACCAACAGCACTATCAATATATACAAACGCAGTGCTAACAATTTGTCGGCACAAGTTAACTATCAATGTTTCAAAGGCCCCATTGCCAGAGCGTCACAATAATCTTGCAAGCATTTAATAAATTTTCGTTGATATTGTTGGTAGCTGGGTTGCTGGCTCATTTAATTAAAGGTGATAAAAATACCAACCAACAAAGAAATGACATATTGTCATTTTTATGTTAAACTACTTTAGTTCTTGATTTACTACTTTCACAATTTATTGCCTCTTAAATAAGGAGATTAATCTAGTTGGCTATATTTAATATTCGTATTATTCTTGCTTTTTTGTGCCTATTTCCGAGTCTGTTGGTGGGACAAGAGCAAATCGGTGTAGCCGCCGCCGTCAATAAAAACACCACCGATTTAACCCTTGAGCAAGAACGCAAGCTTGTTGATGCAGGCTATGAAATCATCCAAAATCACACCATCGAAACCGATGAGATCGGCAGGGCGCAAATGTTGTTGCTCGATGGCACAGCTTTTTCGGTTGGACCCAATTCCAGC
>CABWYS010000022.1 GCA_902509555.1 uncultured SAR86 cluster bacterium | reverse complement strand
ATTGAACGTAAAGATGGCGTCATAATTATTATTTCAAGTGTTGGTGGCACGAGAGGCAATAACCTTATAGGTACATATAATCTAAGCAAGGCAGCTGACATTCAAATGGTAAAAAATATTGCTGTAGGATATGGACATCACAACATAAGAGCCAATAGCATTGCCCCAGGGCTTATTCGAACTGATTTCGCTAAAGGTTTATGGGAAAACCCTGATATTCTTGAGCGGTATACAAGCACTCATCCCATGAAAAGAATTGGTGAACCAGATGAAGTTGCTGGTGCTGCAATAATGCTTGCGTCAGATGCAGGAAAATACATCAACGGTCAAACAATTATCGTTGATGGTGGTGCGACAGCTTAATTAAAAAGATTTTTAATTTTATAAAAAAAATTATTTAGTCCGATTTGCTCATTTAATGAAGGAACTTTATTAAGCTGATATTTATAATTAATCAGTTCTTCAATTAAATCTGATGCTTGTCTTGTATCCAATTCTTTATTGTCTATGGATGTGAAAGATGGGTGAGCTTTATAAAAATCTTGATTTATACCTAAACATGTTTTTAGAAAAAGAATAATAGAATCAATTTTATCTTCAAATGAGATATTAATTTCCTTATAAAATTTTAAAAGATCAGGTGTAGTTTTTTTACCAAGACAATAAGAATTAAGGTTTTGAGAAATCTCTATGTATTGTCCCGCCATATCATTCTTAATAAGTTTTTCAATTTCTAAGGGGGTGGAATCGGGAGCAAAATTTAATATCGAAAAATCAATATAACCCTGATCTACAATCCATTGATTAATGGCCATTGAATCAGGGTTTTTTATTGAAATTAAGCTTGAGCGACTATAAATGGTTGGTAAAAAATATTTACGTTGATTTGAAATAAGTATTACATGTTTATTATCAGGCAATTCCTCTAAGGTTTTAAGAAGTGCGTTTTGTGCATTAATACTCATTAAATGAGCGTCAAATATAATAGCGACCCTTTGTTCAGATACCGAATTGGTCATGCCGATGAATTCATGGAGAGCTCTTGCTCCCTCAATTTTTTTTGAATTTAATGCTTCTTTCTTGGCCTTAGAATAAGTGTGTAAAACGCTAGAACATGAGTCATGGTCAAGAAAACAATAATCTGGGTGTGATTCAGCTAAAAAATAATTGCACGAATTACATTCTTTGCAGGGTGCAGAATGATCTGAGCATAGTAATTTTTGAGCAAAATATCTTGCAAGTTGTTTCTTGGCTAAACCAGATTGACCTTCAATAATCACTGACGATGGAAAAGCAATATTACTATGAGCATCTATGGCAGCTTTTAACCATGGAAATCGCTGAATACTCATTTAAAACAATTGCTCTATCAAATCTTTAGTTTGCTGGCTCAGTATTTCAATAGGCTGGGATGCATCAAGAATCTTAACTTCTTCCCTATCATTAGCCAGCTGCTGATAGCCTTTTCTTACATTTTCAAAAAAATCAATTCCGGAAGATTCAATTCTATCAATATCATCATTAGCTTTTCTTTCAAAACCAACTTTCACGTCTAAATCATAAACTATTGTTAAGTCAGGAATCGGGCAATTAATGCCTTTGATTAGATTATCAATTAAATCAAGCGAAAGCATTCTTCCATGTCCTTGATAAGCAATAGATGCATGGTAATATCTATCGCATAAAATGAAATCATCTCTAGAGTCAATGAAATATTCAGCAATCATTTCAGACCTTGCTGCAAACATTAATAATAATTCTGAGTGTGTCGATATACTAGATTCCTTTGATAAAAGTAATTCTCTTATTTTTTCACCAAAATCAGTTGATCCAGGTTCCCTGAGGAGCTTAGTTGATAGACCTTTTTCTTTAAGCCATTCTGAGATTAGATTTATTTGAGTGGACTTCCCTACTCCCTCTATTCCCTCAAATGTTATTAATTTCATGGTTCAATTCAGCTGATATTTTTTTACTGCATCAAGGTGTTCTTTGTAAGTTTTTGAAAACTTGTGGGTTCCATCACCTCTAGCTACAAAGTACAAATAATCATTTTGCATCCCCAATATTACTGCTTCCAAAGATGATTGGCTAATTGTAGATATTGGAGTTGGCGGTAGCCCTGAAATTTGATAAGTATTATATGGATTAGTCTTGTCTCTTAAATTTGCTTTTGTAATATTCCCATTAAAATTCGGCATTAAACCATAGATAATTGTTGGGTCAGCTTGTAACTTCATGCCAATAGCTAATCTATGCAAAAAGACTCCAGCAATGATTGGCTTCTCTTCATCATTACCCGCCTCTTTCTCTACAATTGAAGCAAGAATTATTGCATCTGAAAATGTTTTTAAAGGGGAGCTTATATTTTTGCCTGACCATAAATTGAGTGATTGGTCAAAGAATTCACTTTGCGATTGTTTAAGGATGTCAGCTAATGACGAAGAATGTTTATAAAAATACGTATCTGGCTTTAAAGTTCCCTCTATAAAATTCAAACGATCGTCTAGACAATTAAAATCTTTACAATCATCTGCTAGATTTGATTCTAGAAGAATTTTTTTAACTTCAAATAAATTCTTTCCAGCTGGAATTTCTAACTTAAATATAACAACGTCACCCTTTGATACGGAGATTATAAACTCTCTCCATGATTTATTTTTAAGATAATAATGGCCAGCTTGAGCAATCTTAATATCATTTTTTTTTAAATAAATTTTTAATAGAAGCTTTTGTGAAGGCTTCAAAATAAAATCATCTAGTATTGAATTAAAAGATGTGCCTTTTTTAACAGTATAAAATTCAATGCTATCGTCAACTCTTGTGTGTGAAAATGATTCAGACGATCCTACTAAAACTAATATAAAAATAGTTGCTGAACAAAACAGTATAGATAATTTAGATTTTTTTGAAGACAAGAGTAGAGTTAGTACCTCCAAATCCAAAAGAGTTATTTATAGCTATATTGACCTCTTTCTCAGTTGAAACAAGTGGTGTGTAATTCAAATCACAAAGAGAGTCAGGATTATCTAAGTTAATGGTTGGAGGAATAATTCCTTCATTGATAGCTTGAATACAAAAGATAGATTCTATTGCGCCAGCTGCCCCAAGCGTATGACCGGTCATAGATTTTGTTGAGCTAATTTGTGGTACAGAATCGCCAAATACTTTTTTAAGAGCGATAGTTTCTGCAATATCTCCAAGAGGTGTAGATGTCCCATGAGCATTAATATAGTCTACGTCAGATAGATTGATTTCAGCATCATCTATAGCATTAGACATAGAAAGTGCTGCCCCTCTTCCATCATCAGGCGGAGCCGTCATATGATGAGCATCTGAGCTGGCACCAAATCCAATAATTTCTGCATGAATTATTGCTCCTCGAGCTTTAGCATGATCAAATTCTTCAAGAACCAAAGATCCAGCTCCATCTGAAAGAACAAATCCATCCCTATCTTTATCCCATGGTCTGCTAGCCGCTTCGGGATCTGAATTCATAGAAAGGGCTCTAGCGGATATAAATCCAGCAATTGAAAGAGGCGTCGAAGCCATTTCTGCACCTCCAGCTATCATTACATCTGCTTCACCACATGCTATAGATCTTGCGGCTGTTCCAATACAATGATTACCGGTTGAGCAAGCTGTTACAACAGAAGTATTTGGTCCCATAAATCCGTGTTTAATAGAAACTAGTCCAGATATCATATTAACAATTGATCCAGGCACAAAAAATGGAGAAACCTTTTTGTAACCCCTTTCCTCTAGCAGAACTTTATTTTTTTCTATTGTATCTATCCCACCAATTCCAGCTCCGAAATTAACACCGACTTTTGTTAGATCAATATTTGATTCAAGAATTCCAGAATTTTCAATAGATTGGTTCGCAGCAATAATTCCATATTGAATAAATGGATCAATGCGTCTGACTTCTTTAGAATCTAGGAAATCTTCTGAATTAAAATTTTTTAAGCGACCGCCAATTTTTACTGGATTATTCTCTAACCCTATATCAACCTTAGCAATGCCTGATTTGCCTTCTACACATGAATGCCAAGCATCATTAACTGTATTGCCTATTGGTGAAAGGATACCTAAACCAGTAACTACAACTCTTCTGTGTAGTTGCTTCATTTAAGAAATTTTTAACTGTTTGAATTTATGTAATTTACAGCTTCTTGAACGGTTGAAATTTTTTCAGCTTCTTCGTCAGCAATTTCAAGTTCGAACTCTTCTTCAAGAGCCATGACTAGTTCTACTGTATCAAGTGAATCGGCGCCTAGGTCATCAACAAATGAAGAATCATTTTTCACCTCATCCTCACCAACACCGAGTTGCTCACAAACAATTTTTCTTACTCTTTCTTCGATACTCACAGGGCATCCTCCATTTAAAGAAATCTATTCTACAACATTTCCAGCAAAAACAAATAAAATCATCAGCTCATATATAAACCACCGTCAACAGAGATGGTTTGACCAGTAATATAATCGCCCTTAGGTGAAGCCAAAAATAGAGCTAAATCAGCTATATGCTGAGAATTGCCCATTTTATTAGCTGGGATTTGATTTAAAATATTTTTAAATTCTTCATCTTTGAAATGAGTGGTCATGTCAGTTTCTATGAACCCAGGAGCAATACAATTCACAGTTATATTTCTAGCTGCCACTTCTTTGGCTAATGCTCTTGTAAAACCACCAAGACCAGCTTTACTTGCTGAATAATTAACCTGGCCAGGATTTCCCATTAAACCAGCAACACTAGATATGTTGATAATTCTTCCAGACCGATTCTTTACCATGGATTTAATAAACAATTTAGTCATATTAAAAACACTAGTGAGATTAGAATCAATAACATCATCCCAATCTTGATCCTTCATTCTAAGAAAAAGTTGATCCTTAGTAATGCCTGCATTATTTATTAAAACACTTGGGACTCTATCTTGATCTTTCAAATCCCCTAAACATGAAGAAACTTGCTTTCTATCAGTAACATCTAATGGAATATGTAGGCACTCATCAGAACCCAATGCTTCAGGAAGATTAAATTCTGATCTTGACGTTCCAATAACAAAATAACCATCATTTAAAAAACATTTAGCTATTTCTAATCCAATACCTCTTGATACACCAGTAATAAAAAACTATTTTTTTATCCATAATTATTTATCTTCTCATAAAAATCTTCATCGGAAGAGGAAAAATAGTTTTCAAGTTTATTTGCTTTGAATAATCCTGATAAAACTTTTCCTGGTCCACATTCAATTATCGGTAGATTCAAAGTTGAAATAAAATGGCATGTTTCAACCCATCTTACGGGTGAGTGCAGCTGAGAGATAAGCAGTGATGGGATATCTTCAGGCAAAGATACTGAATCCACAGACACATTATGAATAATTTTGGTATCTGGCATATTAAATTCAACAGTATTGAGGGTATTTTTAAATTCATCTGCTGCCTCTACCATAAGCTTGCTATGCGATGCGATGCTAACCTTAAGTTTTATTGATCGTTTAGCGCCCTCAGATATGCATAGGTCTTGTGCTCTTTCAACCGCATCATCATGGCCGGAAATGACAGTTTGATTAGGAGAATTTAGGTTTGCACATTGAACATGGGAGTTATTTCCATGTGAAGCGATTAAACAGATTTCAGAAATAATAGCTTGCTCTAAACCCATAATTGCGGACATTGAGCCTGATGGGGCTAATTCCATCAACTCGCCTCTTTTTCTAACTAATTGAAGAGCTTCAGTTATTGATATGGAATTTGCTGCAACCAAAGCGGAATATTCACCTAATGAATGGCCGGCCATATATGTTGGAGAAATATCAATAGAATTAACTAATTTGTTGTAATGAAGATATGAGCAAAGGACTAAAAGAGGTTGAGTTATGGAGGTTTTATTAATTAAATCTTCTGGGCCCTCTTCAATTAACTTTAAGACATCGTGTGATATTAATTCACTACAGCATTCAAGAGCTTGCGAATATTTACTCGAAAGAGCTATATCCAAGATACCACCCTTAGAAAGCATAGATAGATGTTGGGAGCCCTGACCGGGGAAGGCTAAAAAAGCAGAAGAAGACATGGTTAGTCTTGAGCTTCGTTGTCCTCTACTTCTTTAATTGGTTTTCTAAGATCTTTAATTAATCGACCTTTATAGAAACCGTCTGCTGTCATTTGATGACGAAGATGCCTCTCTCCAGAAACGGGATCAGTCGAAAGTGTAAGATCAGATAGATGATCGTGAGATCTTATCATTCCTCGTTTTGATCTAGTTTTTTTACTTTTTTGTACTGCCATAATATTTTAAAAAAAATGCATCCTATCAGATTAAATCAAGATTTAATAGTTAAATTCTCTAGCTTAGACAGGAGTATATCAAATTGATTATTTTTTGTAGCTTCATACCTTACAGTTCTACCTTTAAGATCATAAAAAGAGATAGATGCTGCATGTAATGCAAGTCGATTGATAGATGTTTCTTTTGCAATATATTTATTTAAATTAAATAATCCATATTTTTTATCATTCACTATTGGATGATTGAGATTTGCACTCTGAACTCTAATTTGATGCATTCTACCAGTGCTAATAAGAATTTCAGCGTGTGTAAATGAGTTAAATTTTTTTAGGATTTTAAAATTCGAAACAGCTTTTTTCCCGCCCATTGATTCTTGTACTTTATGAAGATGTTCTTTTGTTGAAACATCAATGTTTGTTTTGATTTCAATGTTTTTTTTCATAACTCCTATCAAGATTGCCTCATAAATTTTTGTAACTGTGTTAGTTTTAAGTTGATTGTGAAAGTGTCTTAAAAACTTTTTATTCTTTGAAATCAATAGACAGCCAGAAGTAGATTTATCTATACGATGGCAAAGATCAATTTCTAGCAAGGGAAATGAAGCTCTGGCAATATCAATCAAGCCAAATTGATTATTTGTTCCTGAATGAACGCTTAGTTCAGGATCTTTATTAACAACAATGTAATCATCATTTTGATAAATAATTGATAAATTAAATTCACTAACTCTTGAAGGTGGAATCTTTAAATCAGATTCATCATTTTTAAAATCAATTAAATATGGTGGGATTCTTATCTCATCATTAAGCTGTAATTTGTGTGTTGGCTTGATTCGACCAGAGTTAACCCTAATCTCTCCCTTGCGAATCATGCTATAAATTTTTGATTTAGGAAGCGATCTATAAATATTAAATAAATAGTTATCAATACGCCTTCCTGCATGATCCTCATCTATTTTTAGGTTTTTACCACTCATTAAGGTAGAATACTCGAAATTGTTAGTTTATTAATTAAAAGCTACAAGTATAAAAAGCTTATTGCGATATGTCATAAGCATTAATATAAGAATGCTGCAATGCAGCATGATAAGAGAAAGTTAACAAAGCACAAGGGTGCTAAAAGAATAAAACAAGTTTTAAAGCTCCATATAGAACAATGGGGTAAGTTAAAAGAGCTCCAAAGGATAAGACTCTATTAACTCTCAAAGCACTATTGCTATTCACTTTCTCTGTACCGGAGAAAAAAATGAAAAGAATTCTAATCAACTGCTCATATTCAGATGAGCTTCGTGTGGCTTTGGTTGACGGCGCTAAGCTATTTGACTTAGACAACGAGTTTAATGCGCAATCCCTATTGAAAGGAAGTATATTCAAAGCAACTGTTTCCAGAGTTGAGACAAGTTTAGATGCAGCTTTTGTTAATTTTGGAAGTGAAAGGCATGGTTTTTTACCATTAAAAGAATTATCAAATGAATACTTTACCAAGGATGCTGATGGGAAAAAGAAATGCTCACTCAAGGAAGGTGATGAAATCCTCATTCAAGTTTTAAAAGAAGAACGAGGAACTAAAGGTGCCGCCCTATCAAACCAAATCTCACTTGCGGGACGATTTATAGTTTTAATTCCAAATTCTAAAAAATCTGGTGGTGTATCAAGAAGAATATCAGGAGATGAAAGAGATGAAATCAAGAATGCTTTGAATGCACTAGAAATTCCAGAGGGCATGAGTGTAATTGTCAGAACTGCAGGCCTCGGAAGATCTACCGAGGAATTAAAATGGGATTTAGATTATTTAATGAATCTGTGGAGTCAAATAAAATCAACTGTCATCGAGGCTCCAAGCCCTAGTTTAATTTATAAAGATGATAAATTAATTTTAAGAGTATTTAGGGATTATTTTAGAGACGACATAGAAGAAATTCTAATAGATGACGAAGCCGTGCATGCAGAAGCATTGGATTTTGCACAGTCAGTGATACCAGATCATGCTAATAAAGTTATTTACTATAATGAAGACATTCCTTTATTTAATAGGTACCAGATAGAAAGCCAAATTGAATTAGCATTTCAGAGAGAAATTTCATTACCCTCCGGTGGATCTATAGTAATAGATCCTACTGAAGCGATGGTTTCAATAGATGTTAATTCAGCACGCTCTACCAAAGGAAAAGACATAGAATCAACAGCTTTTGCTACAAACATGGAGGCAGCTAAAGAAGTTGCTCGACAACTTAGATTGAGAGATTTGGGTGGCCTTATTGTTATTGATTTTATTGATATGCAAGATGAAAAACATCAACAAAAAGTTGAAAACACTTTTAGATCCGCTGTTCAATCTGACAGAGCTAGAATACAGATTGCTGGAATATCTAGATTTGGATTATTGGAGCTATCCAGACAGCGCCTTAGACCTTCTTTGGAGGAAACATATGATATACAACATGTCCAAGTACGTGGAACTCGTTCTATAGGCCAATCAATTTTAAGAATAATTGGCGAAGATGCAGCTAAGGAAAATACTGGTGAAATTCATGTATATGTTCCGGCAGATGTATCAAGTTATCTTTTAAATGAAAAAAGAAGAGATATCATTGCTATAGAGAATAGCTATCAAGTAAATATTTTAATTATCGCTGATCCATACAAGTCTAGACCATACTATAAAGTTGCAAGAGTTAAAGCTGCTGCTGGAAAAAAACCATTTTCATATGATATGACTCCAAACAGCCCAGAACCATCTATGGATTGGCGTGATGTTAATTCAAATAAAAAATCATTGAAGCCTTTGGTTAAGGTTTCGGTCCCACCAAGAATGCCAAAGAAAAAAAGCAAAAACGGCTTCTTTGTATTTCTCAAATCTGTTTTAACTCTTTCTATTTTTAAATCTAAAAAGAAAAAGACAGCTAAAAATAAAAGATCAAGAAATTACAAAAAAGGTCAACCCAGGACCAATAGAAATACTAGAAATGACAAAAATCAAAACAATCGAGGTAAAAGACCAAATAACAAAACTAAGGACAATAATCCAAAAAGAAGTCAGCCAACAAAATCTTCAAAACCAGTTGTAATACCTCCAAAGAAAACTACACAGGCAGATCACAAAACGGCTAAAACAAATAAAACTGATACTGCTAATGCAGTTAAAGATGGAAATAAATCTAATGTTGAAGCTTCAGCTTCTAACTCTCCAGCACAAACTCCTGCGCCTACGCCAGCACCAACTCCTGCGCCTACGCCAGCACCAACTCCTGCGCCTACGCCAGCACCTAAACCTACTAGAGCTTTAAACGACCCTCGATATAAGATCGAATGAGCTGACCAGAAATTGATGCAGCAGGTGGAATAATTGGTAATTCATGCACATTAAACCACCTAGCGTCTTCAAGCTCATTATCGTTTAACACTATTTTTCCTGATTTATATTTGCAAAAGTAACCCAGCATTAATTGAGCTGGAAAGGGCCAGGACTGTGACGAGCAATATACAATATCTGAAACATCAACATTCACCTCCTCTTTTACCTCCCGAACTAATGCTTCTTCAGCATTTTCACCAGCTTCAATAAAACCAGCAAGAGTGCTATACATATTAGGTGGAAAGAATTTACTTCTTCCCAACAATATTTGATCCTCGTCATGTATTAAAGTGATAATGCACGGAGATATGGTGGGGTATTTTGGGCTAGAGTTACACTTGCACTCAAATGCACCCTCCTTGTCATTGTACAAATTGCTTTTTCCACAAATACTACAAAAGCCATTACTCGTAATCCATGTTTGAAGTATTGATGCGCGTGAGGCCAGCAAGAAACTAGATTGATCTAAGAAACCTAATATTTGTCTTAAATCAACAAAGTTTATAGATTCAGGATTCATAAACAGACCTAAAATATTTTCATCTTTATTAACATTTACTACATAGAAATAGCAATCATCTATTAGAGCTATTGATAAAAATGGTTTTGTTTGATTTTTTAGATTTAAATCTTTTGGAGCAAAACTATAAGTATTTTCGCTTTGATCATATAAAATCTTAGTATCGCAAAATATAATTAACTTAGAATCTTCTTTGAATGACTTATGGAGTTCTCTTATTAATTTCATGTGAATTAGGATTTAAATATGATAAATAACTTATATAAAATGTTTCTAGGTGATTCGCCTGACTGGTACAAAAATACCATCATAGCTTTTTTAGCAATTAATCCTATCACTTTATTAATTTTAAACTCCATGGACTTAAATGGTAATTTCATCGTGGGCTGGATGATTTTACTAGAATTCATATTTACACTTGCCCTTGCTCTTAAATGCTACCCCCTTCAACCAGGAGGATTAATTGCAATACAAGCGCTTTTTCTTGGGCTAACCAATCCCTACTCCTTGCTTCATGAAATCGAACATAATTTAGAGGTTATTTTATTATTGGTGTTTATGGTTGCCGGCATTTACTTTATGAAGAATTTAATGTTAACAATTTTTACAAAACTACTTCTTACGATTCACTCAAAAACAAAACTATCATTGATGTTTTGTTTTGTATCTGCTTTTTTATCGGCATTTTTGGATGCGCTAACTGTAACTGCAGTTCTGATAGCTGTCGCAGTTGGTTTTTATAGAATATTTCATCTTGCAAATTCTGGATTAGCTTTTTCCACCTCAGCTCATAATTATCATGACAATAGCTCCTTATCTAAAGCTGGCATTGAAGATTTAGAGAATTTCAAAGCTTTCCTCAGAGACTTAATTATGCATGGTGTTGTTGGCACAGCTCTCGGTGGTGTTTGTACTATTGTTGGAGAGCCACAAAACTTGCTTATCGCAAATGTTGCAGGCTGGGAGTTTATTGAATTTATAATTAAGATGGCTCCTATTACCGTTCCGGTTTTTATAGCGGGAATGATTACTTGCTTTTTAATTGAAAAACTTCATATTTTTGGTTTTGGTAATCATCTACCCCTAAGAATAAAAAATATTTTTCATGAATTTAATAATTATGAGATTGCCCAAAGCACTCACGAGAGGAAATTAGAGCTTTATATTGAGATGCTTGTAGGAATTTTCTTAATAATAGCTTTAGCGCTTCATTTAGCAGCGGTTGGAATCATTGGTTTGGGTGTAATCATTCTTTTAACCTCGTTTAAAGGCATTACTCATGAGCATGACCTTGGCGATGCATTTAAGGAAGCTCTTCCCTTTACAGCATTGTTGGTTGTTTTCTTTGGTGTTGTAAGCGTTATAGCAGATCAACAATTATTTACTCCCATTATTACTTTTGTATTAGCTCAAGAGCTTGGTAATCAAGCTCCAATATTCTTTGTTGCCAATGGGGTTTTATCTGCAATAAGTGATAATGTTTTTGTTGCAACGATTTATATAAATGAAATTAAGGATGCATTAGATATGAATGTTATCTCAAGAGAACAATTTGATAAGCTAGCAATAGCCATTAATACTGGAACAAACATTCCAAGTATAGCTACACCAAATGGTCAAGCAGCCTTTTTATTTCTTTTGACATCATCCTTGGCTCCACTGATCAATCTTTCATATATGAGAATGGTTGTAATGGCCCTCCCATATACTATTGTTTTAAGTATTGTTGGGTTTATATCAGTAGTTATTAATTTATAGTTAGATGTCTTTTAATCATAAATTCTGCATTGCTCCAATGATGCAATGTACTGATATACATGATCGATATTTATTTCGCCTAATAACCAAAAAAGCTTTTTTATATACAGAAATGGTTACCACAGGAGCGATTATTCATGGTGGATGCCTAGATCAATTAAACTTTAATAATGAAATTGAACATCCAGTTGCAGTTCAACTTGGCGGATCAGATCCAAGTGAACTTGCAGAGTGCTCAAAAATATGTGGTTCATTGGGCTATGATGAAATTAATTTTAATATCGGCTGTCCATCTGAAAGAGTTCAAAAGGGTTCATTTGGAGCCTGCTTAATGCAAGAGCCAAAACTAGTTAAAGACTGTATTGAGGCTATGCAAGAAGCTACATCAACGCCTATTACTATTAAATGCAGAATTGGAGTTAATGAGAGAGACGATATAGATTTTTTAAATAATTTTGTCTCTAAAATAGTCAATCCCAAACTCAAAACAATCATTGTTCATGCAAGGGTTGCCATTTTAAAGGGTCTTACACCAAGACAAAATAGACAAATTCCTCCATTAAAATATGAAAATGTTTATCAACTAAAAAAAGAATTTCCAGATCTAGAGATTGTAATCAATGGCGGAATTAAAGATGTGAATGCTTCAATTAAACATTTAGAACAGGTGGATGGAGTTATGCTTGGTCGCAGCCCTTATGATAATCCAATGATTGTTAGCAATGTTGATTCTACAATTTTTGATGAAGTAGATATTGGAGAAGATAGAAAATCTATATTGAATAAGTACATACAATATTGCTTGGTCCAAGCTGATTTAGGACATCCCCTTTCCAAAACTCTTAAACATATCTTTGGACTAAATCGAGGATTAAAGAACGCTAAGGCCTATAGATCACTGATTCTTGAAACTATGCAAAGGAATAACTTGGAAGCCACTCAACAAGATCTAATATCGATGGTGTAAAGTTTAATCAAGTAAAAAATCATCCATATCATCAACAAAATCATCTGACTGATCCTCTCCATTGCTTGACTCAAAAGCTTGGTATTGCATATATGAGTCTCTTATAAATGAGTATCTGTCACCTATAATTAAGGTTTCAACCTCTAGATATCTAGCACGTGTCTCTAAGGCATCGAGAGCTGTAACTCCAATCCTCACATCAGTTTCTTCAATTGCGAATGTTCCACTTAAAACTGAGCTAACACTTCTGCCAGCTAATCCTCGGGGTGTAGATGGTCCGTAGATAGGAATCATCAAAAATGGTCCTGAACCTATCCCCCATGATCCTAATGTTTGACCAAAATCCTCATCATGTCTTTCTAAGCCAAAACGTGAACCAACATCAATAAATCCACCCAAACCAAGAGTTGTATTAATTAAAAATCGAGAAAAGTCATTTACTGCATGAAGAGGTCTGCCTTGTAACAACTGATTGGCAGTATTATCAAGCTCATTTAAATTTCTAAAAAAATTACTAATTCCAATTTCGATAAAATCAGGTGTAATAGATGTATATACTTCAGCTGTTGGCTTTGCAAAATTATCATCAAGAAATTCATTAAAGGACCAAATTTTTCTGTTGTAATCTTCAAATGGATCTTCTACAGCATAAGCGTTTACACTCAAAAGAAGCGTTATATAAACTGAGATAAGTTTTTTGAACTTCATGATGTAACCTTTAAAAGCTCATTATAGAGGGGCTCAAAAAAAGTTGATAAATTATTTGGATTAAAGTTTGCTAAATCTTTAGTTCTGGGAATAGAACCCAAAACTTTTAATCCGATTTCATTTTCAAGATTGATTGAGGGGAATTCAAAAATTTGCTCATCAGAATTCGGATAGATTGAATAAGACATATTATCAACCACACCAATTATAGATACCCTAAGCTTTTCGAACATTGTCTTTGATTTAATGGTGTCTTGAACCGCTAATTTACTCTGAGAGGTAACTAAAATCACATGGTTTGGCCTAATCTCTGATGCTACTGTTAGGTATGCATCACCAGTACCTGGCGGCATATCAATAAATAAATAATCAAGATCGCCCCATTGGGTTAACTCCTTGAGTTGCTTGATTGCGCCACTAAGCATGGGCCCTCTCCACATTGCAGCTTTATCTTCATCAAGAATAAATCCCATGCTATTTAAAAAAATATTATTTACTTCAATAGGTATGAAGGATTTTTTTCCATCTATAGTTTTAACCTCTGGTTTGGACTTAAAAACGTCAAAGAGAATATGCTGATTAGGTCCATATATATCTGCATCCAAAATTCCAACTTTGAAATCTTTAGCAAAATAAGTTGCTAAATTTGCGCAAATTGTAGATTTGCCAACTCCACCTTTTGCTGAAGCTACAGCAATTATTTGTTTGATGCCCATTGATATAATGTTTTGACTTATAATACTCGATTAGTAGTTAAATTGGGTCTCTGAAATTAATAAAACAAGAAAAATAATCGTAACAAATGCCCTTCCATACGCAAATGGTAATATCCATGTCGGCCATATTTTAGAGCATATTCAAACTGATATCTGGTCTCGTTTTATGAGGTTAATGGATAATGAGGTTTTGACCTTTTGTGCGGATGATGCACATGGCGCACCGATTATGATGAAGGCAGATGAATTAGGCATCGAGCCAACGGCATTCATAGATGAAATTAATAAAAACCACCAAGAATCATTAGCTAAATTTGGTATTGAATATACAAATTATTACTCAACACATTCCAAAGAAAATGAAGCCCTAGTTTCAGAAATTTACCTTGATGCTAAATCTTCAGGGTATATATACAAAAAGGAAATTGAACAATATTTTGATGAGCAGAAGCAAATGTTCTTGGCAGACAGATATGTTATTGGGGAATGCCCTAAATGTTCTGCAATGAATCAGTATGGAGATGGATGCGAAGAATGTGGATCTACCTACTCAGCTACAGGGCTCATCAATCCAAAATCATCTTTATCTGGTACTAAACCAATAACAAAAATTTCTGAGCACATATTTTTTGATCTAGAAAAGGCAAAAGATGTTCTCGTGAATTTCCTAGATAATTCATCAATACAAAAACCAATAGTTGGAAAGTTATCAGAATGGCTTGATGGCGATTTAAAAAGCTGGGATATCTCAAGGGATGCACCATATTTTGGATTTCAAATACCCGATGAAACTGAAAAATATTTTTATGTTTGGGTTGATGCGCCAATTGGTTATATGGCATCAGCTGCAAATTGGGCCAATAAAAACTCTCAGTCATTAGAAAATTTATGGGGCAAGGATTCAGATTACGAAATACATCATTTTATTGGCAAAGATATTACATATTTTCATGGGTTATTTTGGCCCGCTCTATTAATGAAATCAAAATATAAACTTCCAGATAGCATTCATGTGCATGGTTTTGTGACTGTTAATGGAGAAAAAATGTCTAAATCAAAAGGCACATTTATCACAGCTGATCAATTTGCTGATGCATGTGATCCAGAGTTGTTAAGGTATTATTTTGCAAGTAAATTGAATTCTAAAATTGAAGACTTAGATTTAAACCTTGAGGATTTGGCTCAAAAAATTAATTCAGATTTAGTTGGCAAATTTTCAAATATTTTTAGCCGTTCAGCACCTTTTATTTCAAAAAATAATAACCGTCTTAGTAAAGAAATTCACCATGAACATCTATTACATTGCAATAAAAATATTGAAAAAATATTACAACATTTTGAGAAT
>CABWYS010000021.1 GCA_902509555.1 uncultured SAR86 cluster bacterium | reverse complement strand
AGATACTGTATTAATGCTACGGTGCTCGACTTTAAGCCTAGAGACGACCTAAGTTAGTTTAAATAATATTTGCAAAATAACTATCAAGCACTATAATTTTCTAAATCGTGATTTGATCCTATTGCCGCGATTTAAAAGAAAGTGCTAAAACGGAAATTATTCCCAGGATTTAAATAAAAACTCAATTGTTGTGTTATTCACAATTATTTTTGGGTGAATTTTGAGGTATAAAAATATGAAAAGACAATTAATAGAAAGATTAGATGCAGGCCCGGTCATTTGTGCAGAGGGTTTTTTATTTGAGGTAGAAAAAAGAGGCTATTTAGCTTCGGGTGAGTTTGTCCCAATGGTTGCATTAGAGCATCCAGAGGCTTTAGAAAATCTACATAAAGACTTTCAACATGCAGGATCTGACATTGTTCAGGCTTTTACCTATAACGGACATAGAGAGAAGATGAGAGTGATCAATAAAGAAGAGCTCTTAGAGCCTCTAAATAGAGCTGCGCTCAAGATAGCAAAAAAAGTTGCGGACAACCCCATTGGTGGAGGAGAGCCTAACTTAATGTCAGGCAATATTTCAAATTCAAATATTTGGGAGCAGGATGATAAGGGCTCTCAACTTGAAGTGGAAAGGATGTTCAATGAAATGGTTGAATGGGCTGTAGATGAGGGAGCTGATTTAATTATGGGCGAAACTTTTTATTATGCTGAAGAAGCCTATAAAGCGCTTGAAATTATCCAAAAGTCAGGATTGCCTGCAGTTATTAATATTGCTCCAATGGGAGAAAATATTATGCGAGATGGCGTCTCAATAGTTGATACTTGTAAAGAGCTAGAGCAAAGAGGTGCTGACGTTGTTGGAATGAACTGTTTCAGAGGCCCAGCAACAATGCTGCCTTATTTAAAAGAAATAAGAGAAGCGATCAGTTGTCATATGGCAGCTTTACCACTTCCATTCAGAACAACCGAAGAACATCCGACCTTCTTTAACTTGCCTGATAACAATGGCTGCACATGCCATGCACCGCATGGAAGAACATTTCCAACAGCCCTTGATCCGCTTTATTGTAATAGGTATGAGATGCGCGCTTTTTTTGAAGAGGCGAATAAAATTGGAATTAAATTACTTGGTGTTTGTTGTGGAGCAACGCCCATGCATCAAAGAGAGGTGGCTGAAGCGGTAGGGCTAACTGTTCCTGCAAGCAAATACAGAGAAAAAATGGAAAATCATTTTATGTACGGAACCAATGAAAGAACTGCAAAACATATGCAAGATTATGGAGATAGTGCCTAGCACCTCGTCTTAAATGTGCTAAATGATTAAAATCATATTAACCTATCTCTTTTGTGGGTAATATTTTGACTGATCTGACTGTTAATGAGGTTTATGCAATTGGTGCGCCAATTGTGTTGGCAATGATTTTTGCTGAACTTTTAATATCTAACTGGCAAAACAAGAAATACTACAAAACAGAAGATACCCTTTGCACCATTGGTCTGCTTACAGGGAATATCATTGTAGCTTTTTCCATTAAAGGTCTAATCTTAGGTTTTCATTTCTATTTATATCAATTTAAGGTTCTTGAGCTTGCTAGCATTTTACCCTTGTGGGCAATGTGGACCCTAACCTTCATTATGATTGACCTTGTTTTTTATATTTATCACAGAATGTCACACAGGGTTAGATTCCTCTGGGCCATTCATCTTAGCCATCATTCAAGCGAAGAAATGAATTTTGCAGTTTCTTTTAGGCAGGCATGGTTTGGCCCCATCTCTAAAATACCATTTTTTATGGCGCTTCCTCTGCTTGGGTTTGATCCAACAATCATTGCAGTAGCAGGTGTGATGAGCACCTTGTGGGGAATAGTGGGGCATACACAAATTGTTGGGAAGCTTGGTTTTGTTGAGTGGGTTTTTAATACCCCATCACATCACAGAGTACATCATGGCTCCAATAAGCAATACATAGATAAAAATTATGGAAACTTATTAATAATCTGGGACAGAATGTTTGGAACATTTGAACCGGAAGAAGAGCCTGTAAAATTTGGTTTGGTCAATAACGTTAATACCTTTAACCCAACAAAGATCACTTTTATGGCTTGGTTATCCATGATTGATGATATTAAGAACAAGAATAATTTTAGCGAGATGTTAAGTGCAGTCATTGGGCCGCCTAGCACCCATATAAAAAATAAAGTCTAGGGCGTCTGGCTATAAAAAACTTTTTGACTTCTCGTGTTTGAGGGTTATATTTTTATAATTATGAACAATTTTAATAAATTTAAGTCTATCCCCGCATTGGTTGGGTTATTTTTTTTAAGCATGCCAGCTTTTTCATATAACCCCGAGATACAAAAGTGCATAGATATAGTTAACCCCACCAAAAGACTCAGCTGTTACGACGCTATCTTTCAAGAAAACAAACCAATCAAAGAAGCATTAATTATTCCCAAAAAACAAGAAGTTATAAAGACAGAGGAACAAAAGAAAGAAGACTATGGTTTAGAAAAACCAAAAGATGATTTTTCCATCACAGCAAAAATAGTCAATGTAAATAAACGAGGAAATTACAAGATTTATATTACTCTAGATAATAATCAAACCTGGCGAAGCGTAAAGGATATATATGATCGAACTCCAGTCAGTAAGGGGCAAACAGTTTCTATTTCTGAGGGCTTTATGAGTGGGTATATTATGAAAGTTGAAGGAAAAAAAATTAGTTTAAGAGTAAGGAGGGTTAAGTAAAATGGAAACAAAAATTCCACCACCATTAGTTACTTTGGCATTTGGCCTATCTATCTATTTTTCTAGAGGGATGTTTCCAGCGGTTGAGGCTCAGTATTCTTTTTATCTTGGAATCTTTTTACTCTTATTGGGTTTTTTTATCTTAATATCTGCTGTTCGATTATTTAGAAAAGATAAGACAACCGTAAACCCTTTAAGTCCAGAGCAAGCAACAAAGTTAGTCACTGATGGAATTTTTAAACACTCTCGAAATCCAATGTATCTCGGAATGGTATTTATATTAGGCTCTATGGCCGTGTTTTTTAATGTTATCGGCGGAATTATTTTAATTGCTCTTTTTTGTGTATACATAACAAAGTTTCAAATTATTCCTGAAGAAAGAGCAATGAGGGAGTTATTCTCTCAGGAATTTCATAGGTATGTAAAAGAAACTCGAAGATGGATTTAGATAAATGAAATGGGCTTTATTTGGCCTGATAATTTTTATAAATTATTTAACGGCTAGTACAGAGCTTAATTTCACTCTAAATGAAGAATTTAATATGAAAAATCACGCATATAAAGTACTTACGTTGAAGGAATGGGAGCAGGCACAAGCCTCTAAAAAAATTATTACCAAACTGGATGAAAAGGATGGATTTGTTCATCTTTCAACAGCCTCCCAACTAAGCGTAACTATAGAACTGTACTTTTCTAAAGAGGATAAAATTGTTCTTTTGCAGCTAGAACATTCTCAAATACAAAATAGCTTGCAATACGAAGCGCCAGCTCCGCCAGCCAATCGAAAGGGCACATTTCCCCATTATTATGGAGAGCTAGATATTAAAGCTGTAGCCAAGGCGTGGAATTTAGACCGAGAAGCCTTTCAGATACCAATTGAGGTATTGCTTCAAGCAGAACAAGGCTCGATTGAGAATAAATGAAAACGCTTAAAGAAGAGGTTAAGTTTAATTGCTCTGCTGAAGGGCTTTGGACCATCCTCTCTGATGTTGGAAGATGTGACTGGGTTCCCACAATTGAGGAGATTATATTAGAGGGTGACTGCAGACATTTTGAGATGACTGGCATGGGGCAGATCACTGAAAAAATATTAAAACAAGACAATGCAAGCATGACCCTTCAGTATTCTGCCATACAGACCCCTGCACCCATTGAGCATCATTTAGCTACAATGCAAATATCACCCCTAAATGATCAAGAATGCATGCTTTGTTGGACCACTGAAATATCCCCTGATATTTTTGCAGATGGCATTCACCAAGGAATGCTTATATCGATTGAAGGTATTAAAACCATTATTTGAAAATGATCTGTAATATCTGCAGGTCTGATGCTGCCTCAAGCTTTAAAACTCTAGATAATAAGACTTATTGGAGTTGCAATGTTTGCGGATGCAAGTATTTAGATGAATCTTATTTCATCGATCCGGCGGAAGAAGAGCAACGATACTTAGAGCACAACAATGATATTAAAGATAAAGAATATAGAGCATTTCTATCAAAGCTTTCTGATCCACTCAAAGAGAAAATATCTTTTGGCTCTCATGGGCTAGATTTTGGCTGCGGAACAGGACCGGCGCTAGCAGATATGCTTGCAGAAGATGGCTTTAAGGTTTCGCTATATGACCCATTTTTTTACCCTGATGAGGACGTGCTATCAAAGCAATATGATTTTATAACCTGCACAGAAACCGCAGAGCACTTTCATGATCCATTTAACGAATTCAATACTCTTAATAACCTCCTTAAACCTGGAGGCTGGCTAGGCGTGATGACCTCTTTCTTGACCTCAGACGAAATGTTTGAAAATTGGTACTATCGAAGAGATCCAACCCATGTGACTTTTTATTGTGAAAAAACCTTTCAAGTGATAGCCTCTCAAAGGAACTGGAAATGCGAAATCAAATCAAAGGATGTCGTGCTCCTCCAAAAAAATCATGATTAAAGCACCCACCTCATTTATTCAACGCTTAAAATTTATTGGGCCAAGCATCATTGTAACTGGCAGCGTTGTTGGAAGCGGCTCAATAGCTCTCTCGCCATTGTTGGGAGCAGCAACTGGCTTTGCTTTGTTATGGTGGCTTTTATTAAGTCTTTGGAGCAAACCACTTATACAAGCTGAAATTAGCCGTTATGTCATAGCAACAAATCAGACTTTCCTAGAATCTTTTTCAGATATGCCTGGACCAAAAACAAACCTTAAGGGCAAGCAAGCCTCATGGTTAGTTTGGTTTATGTTCATTGGTGTGATCCCATCTGTTGCAGGTATGGGCGGTCTTGCAGGGGCTGTTGCAGAAGCAGGACACCTTATGATCCCAATGCTTAGTACCGAATTATGGGTGGTAACAGCATGTTTTGTTACCTGGTTTATTCTATATCTAGGAACTTATCAAACATTGGAAAAAATTCTACTTGGAATGGTTTTCTTTTTTTCAGTCGTTACTTTAATTATTGCTATCTCAATGCAATCAACGCCCTATGCAATTTCAGGTTCGCAAATCTTAGGAGGACTTACATTTTCATTTCCTTTTGAGCATGCAGCTTTAGCTCTTGCAGTGTTTGGCTTTACCGGAATTAGCTATGGAGAAATTATGGCCTACACCTATTGGTGTTTAGAAAAAGGTTATGCCAAACACAATGGCGAGCAAGAGGAAGTCAAAGCCTGGATTAGAGTAATGCAAACTGACGTTTGGGCCACAGTCTTTTTTGTAACCATAGGCACTCTTCCATTTTTTCTTTTAGGCGCAGCTGTGTTAAATACCTTGGGTCTTTATCCCCCTCCTGACGGCGATATCATTCAAACTCTTTTAAATATGTTTACTACAATTTTAGGAACTTGGGCTAAATGGTTTTTTATTCCCTTGGCTTTTTTTGTTCTTTTCTCAACCCTACTTTCTGGAACAGCAGCATTCACTAGAACAATTTCAGATTACCTAATTTCAATTGGTTTGGTTGCCGAAAAAGAAAATACCCGAGCGCACTTAATTAAAATTATTGCATTTGTCATACCATTGTTTTCATCCATAGCGTATTTTTTACTTCCAAATCCAATTACTCTTCTATTAATTGCTGGAATTTGGGCGGCGCTTGGACTGCCGATAATTAATATTGGTGCTTTATATTTAACAAGCAAATTAAGTGAGGAATTGAGGCCTAAAACAATTACCAAAACCATCTTATGGATTACCCTAATCTTGCAGGTTTCAATGGCAGCGTTAATTTTATACAGCCAAATAATCGGCTTTAGCTAATATTTAATTTTTAAAAGTGCTCTTTATGGCATAAAATGCACGACTGATTTATGAGAGAGCAAATGAATAAGCAAAATAATAAAAGATATTTCATTCATCCAGAAGGGTGGAAGTTTGCAGGAATTTTATTTATCAGCTCCATGATTCTTTTATTTTTGTCCATGGCAATAGCCGTCGTATCAATTTGCTTTTTCCTTACATTTTTTGTTCTATGGTTTTTTAGAGATCCTGAAAGAAATACTCCACAAGATTCAAATTTAATTATTAGTTCTGCAGATGGAAAGGTCTGCTTAATTGATGAAGCTTATCCTCCGGCCGAAGTTCCCATTGAGGCTGAAAAGATGAAGCGAATTTGTGTCTTTATGAACGTATTTAATGTTCATGTAAATAGAAGTCCCGTTCAAGGAAGAGTAGAACACATCGTATACAAAAAAGGCCAATTCTTAAATGCAAGCTTAGATAAGGCAAGTGATAAAAATGAAAGAAGCAGCTTGGTTGTAAATACTGACAATGGAGCCAAAATTGTAGTTGTTCAAATTGCTGGCTTAATCGCTAGGAGAATTCTAAGTTTTATTTCATCAAACCATCAACTTAATCAAGGTGAAAGGTTTGGGCTTATAAGATTTGGCTCAAGAGTTGATATTTATATGCCATTGGATGCAATAGAAAAATGCAAAGTTGGAGATAGGGTCATTGCAGGCGAATCAACTTTAGCTGCCTTAAAATAATAAATGAAAAAACTAGATTTTAAAGTTCTTCTCCCCAATGTAATAACTCTGACAGGACTGAGCTTTGGTTTGAGCTCGATTAGATTTGCCATTGAATTGGACTTTAATTTAGCCATTGTTTGTATTCTATTTGCTGGAGTTTGTGATGTTTTGGATGGCATGTTAGCAAGGCACCTTCAAAGCCAATCCGATCTTGGTGCTCAGCTAGATTCTTTATCGGATTTCCTAAGCTTTGGAATTGCACCTGGTTTGTTGATTTATATGTCTATTTTTAATCAAGACAATGGCATTGGTGCTTTTGCTGCCTTAGCTTTCATAATATTTTCTTGCTTAAGATTAGCTTTATATAATGTGAGATTAGAGAAATCGAAGACAGCAGACGGAGAGCCTGAACATTTTTTTAGTGGCATACCAACCCCTGTTGGAGCAATTTTGATTATCTTGCCATTAACGCATTCATTTATGGGTTATAACTGGGCCTATGAAAATCTTAATTTTGTGGCAGGCTATATAATTTTAATAAGTGGCTTGCTAGTAAGCAGAATTCCAACTTTTTCAATAAAAAGAAAACAGCCCTTTATTCAATCAAAGTTAGGATTTCTTGTTTTGTTTTCTATTATTGCGCTAAGCATGATCAATTTTCTCTGGATTACCATAAATGTCTTAGCTTTGATTTATTTGCTCACTATTCCTCTATCTATAATAGCTTGGCAAAGCAGCCCTAATAGAGACTCCGCATAGTTTAGCGGAGCTCTATTAATTGAAACTAATTACTTCGTATATTTGTAGTAACCTTCTGTTGGGATCATGATGTGAGCATAATCTGTATCACGCATCATCACGTATGGTTCACCATGCATGAAGTCATCTGTAAAACTTGCAACTTCCGACGCATCTTTAGGAATCAACATTAAGTGAGGGCCTGATTCAATCCACTCACCAGGAGTCGAGTCTTTTTTGTTCATGACCAATGGAGTTGTATTGTCCTCTCCAACATCACCATGCAACATCCACATAAAGGTATAACGAGATAGTTGAGGTTTTTCATTTGTCATAAATGCAGCCATCCATTTTGCACCCTCAGCATCAAAACATGCGGGCATAGCATCATGGGCGCTTTTCCATCCTTTGGCAGGAACCGGTCTTGGATTTCCTGCTTGGCAGGTCCATCCGTTTGTACCTTCTCGTATTACTTTTCCACTGCTACCTATTATGGATGCCTTATCACCTAAGAAGGATGGAGCTGCGGTTGAATAAGCCCATATTTGCCATTTATCAGAGGTATGAGGCCCGTAAGGCTCATAAGCTGAAAGAGATATTGAGATAGAAATCATCAATAAAGAAAATAAACTAAATTTTTTATACATTTTTGTTTCTCCTGTAAACTCACTATAGTTAATCATGGATTCTTTTAAATCATGAACACATTTCTTAAAATTATTGCATACTTTTGCATTGCTACAACACCCATACAGATACTAGTTGTTTTATGGGGTATACATGTAGTGTTCTCATCTGATTATGGAATTCTGTCATTGTCTAACATTGAATTTATAAAAAACTACCTTACATTAGTTCTTCCATTAGTTGAGTGGTTTTACTCATGGTTTTGGAATGCCTGGCTAGATTTTGCTTTTTCATTACCGCTTATCTTGTCTCAAACATTTAAAGCCATTGTTAGTACATGGCTTGGTTTTTGGATACTCAAAAAAATAAATTAATATTTTGAAAAAAACTCTTCTTATTTTTGCCTGCTTTCTTCTAGCTTTTATTGCATGGGCTTTTCCTTATATTGATGAACTGCGTGATCAAGGCCTAACAATGGATACGGCATACGGCTATTTCTTCGGAGGACCAGACCATCCTTTTAACCCTAATGATGCGGTTCCACAGCTAGATTATTCAAAAGAAAATTCTTGGGCTTCACTGCCCTCTATAGAAGACGATGCTGATTTAATCCCCGCTGGGGAAGAGGGCGCTGATCAACTAAACTCAAAGGTAGATGTATTTTTTGTCCATCCTACTGGATTTTTAAAAGGACATCACTGGACTGATCCCCTGGAAGATGAGTCGGCGACAAAAGAAAATACTCAATGGATGATGGCCAATCAAGCCAGCGCCTACAATGGTTGCTGTAGCATTTATGCGCCTCATTATCGCCAAGCATCCATTTATAGTTATTTTGGGAGTGATGCGCTTCGTGAGGAGGTTCATGCATTTGTTTATCAAGATGTAAAAAAATCATTCGAATACTTTATTGAAAACTATAGTGATGGTAGGCCGTTTATTCTTGCCAGTCACAGCCAAGGAACACACCACTCCATAAGATTGCTAGCGGAAGAAATTGATGGATCAGACTTATACCCAAGGATGGTAGGGGCTTATATCATTGGGGGTGAAGTTTCTAAAGATTGGATGAATGGAATGAGTGATATTTCTATTTGTGATAGCTCAACACAATTAGGATGTCTTGTTCA
Source organism: uncultured SAR86 cluster bacterium (assembly GCA_902509555.1). GTDB lineage: Bacteria > Pseudomonadota > Gammaproteobacteria > Magnimaribacterales > D2472 > D2472. The sequence continues at coordinate 6,907 of CABWYS010000021.1, read as the reverse complement.
TTGGGACACAATTAATGTGACTCATCTGAATAAGGATATGCCTCGTTATAAAAATAACATTTGTGTTAATCCAATTACTTGGAAGAATGAGGGATCTTTATCCAACCTTTCTGATGCAAAGGGTGCTGTTTATGTTTCAGGTGAATTTGCATTAGATTTAACTGGTGATGATGGTCCTAAAGGAGAAACATTTGGTCCTCTAGAGTCTCCGCTTAAGCAGTATGTTCAAGCCCAGTGTAAGAATGGAATCCTTTTCGCATCTGATCAAACGGGCACTAGATTTCAGACATTTGGTGGCTCTGCAGGAAACTATCATGGCCTAGATTATGCTCTTTTTTATATGGATATTAGGGAGAACGCCAAATTAAAAGTTCAGACCTACCTAGACAACATTTCCCAATAAGAGAAAATTTATCTATGTCAGCATACTTATCTTTACTAGGCGCAATTATCTTTGAAGTTGCGGGAACTTTAATGCTTCCTCTCACAAGGGAGTTTTCTGAAAAGCTACCCACTATAATTATGAGCATTTGTTATTTTGCTTCATTTTATTTCTTAACTCTTGCTTTGAGGGCAATACCTCTTGCAATTGTTTATGCTTGCTGGAGTGGCCTAGGAGTTTTGTCAATCGCAGTTTTGTCTTATTTTATTTATGGCCAGGGACTAAGCTGGCAAGCAATCCTGGGGTTATTCTTCATAGTAAACGGGGTAATTCTTGTTAACATATATTCCACCCATTAATTAATTAAGCCCCAAGGAACAAATGACTGACCCAATTGCAACCCTAACTCAAGATAATGATATTTCAATAATCAAGCTCGACGATGGAAAAGCAAATGCTTTTTCATATGACATGCTAACCCAAGTTAACGAATTGCTTGCAAAGGTCCCAAGAGATTCAGGGGCACTTGTTATTACAGGGAGAGATGGCCTGTTTTCAGGTGGATTTGATTTAAAAACATTGGCAGCTGGTGACATGGAAAAGATTACAAAGATGGTCCAGTTAGGCTATCGCCTACTTTTAGAGCTTTATTCTTTTGACAGACCCATCATTGCTGCAGTTTCCGGGCACTCAATCGCATTAGGCCTATTTGTAACATGCTCGGCTGATTATAGAATTGCCATTGATGGTAAATATATTTGTCAGGCAAATGAAGTTCGAAATAATATGGATATCCCAACACAAATCATGGAGATCCTAAAAGCAAGGGTTAATAGAAATTATTTTTACCCGGCTGTTTTTCATTCAGACGCTTATTCAGTTCAAGACTCAATTGAGGTTGGTTTTATTGATGAGGTAGTTCCTCAAACTGAATTTATGGATCGTGTGATGGAAAAAGCAAAAGAGCTGGCGACTCTGCCCCATCCGTTTTATGCAAATACTAAAAAATCTGCTCAAGATGATGTGAGGCAAAAGATCTCAGATGCCATAGAAAAATATGAACATTTAGCAGGCCTCAAAAATTAGAACAAGATACCAAAACCATATAGACTACTCTCAATGAGCAAATACAAAATTTATATCCCCGAGCATTTGCGCGCATATAGACCCAGGCCATTGAGATGGCTAGGTAAATTTTTAATGAAGGTTACAGGATGGAAAACTACCGGTCATCTTCCCAAAGACGAGCGCGTGGTACTGATAGCTGGACCACATACTTCAAATTGGGATTTTGTGCTTGCCATGTCACTTATCTTGAGTCTCGATGTTCATATTCATTGGGTAGGCAAGCATTCTATTTTTAAGAAAGGCTTTCGCAGACTGCTAAGAAAGATGGGGGGCATCCCAGTAAATCGAGCCAACCCAGAAGCTCTAAAAAATGAAATTAAAAATGTTACTGATAGATACAAAGGCTTTATTATTGCTATAGCTCCAGAAGGAACTAGACAAAAGGTTGAAAGGCTAAAATCAGGATTTCTCCGGATTGCTAATGAAACTAATAGCAAAATCATGATGGCTGGCATTGATTTTTCAAATAAAACTATTGAGCTAGGAGATTTTTTTAGCCCCTCTGATAATGTTGAACATGACCTTGAAATTATTAAGGAATATTTTTCTAATTTTGGAGCTAAACGCCCTGAGCTTTCATAGCTAGCTACATTTAACAATTTTTTATTGAGGTAAAAATGTTAAAAAAATTCCTCCTTTCGCTTTTTGTTATTCTGCTTGCCTTGCTTTTAATAGCCTTAATAAGAACTTTTATGCATACAGCCGCTGAGTCAGAATTCATTGAAGGCGAAGTTGTTTCAATTGACGAATCTAAAGCGAGTGAAAACCTGGCTGCATCTATCAGATTTAAGACGATCTCCTATCAAGACAATGAACAATTTCCTAAACAGGAGTTTGATAATTTTATTAAATGGGCATCTATAACATATCCTGAGTTTCATCAAGCAATGAAGCTTGAACAGCTTGAGCACTCTTTGCTTTTCAAGTGGGAGGGAAGTGACTCTACTCTAGCACCAATTTTATTTGAAGGTCACTATGATGTGGTTCCAGTTATTCCTGGTACGGAAGATCTCTGGGAAGAAATGCCATTTGCTGGGACAATTTCAAATAATAGGATTTGGGGCCGGGGCTCTTTGGATGATAAAAGTGGAGTTATTGGACTAATGGAAGCCGCTACTCATTTAATTAATAATAATTTCCAGCCCAAAAGAACTGTTTTTTTTGGCTTTGGTCATGATGAGGAGATTGGGGGCGGGGGCGCAGCTCTGATTACAGAAAAATTGAAAAATGATGGTGTTCAACTTCATTGGTCACTCGGAGAGGGCTCATTTGTAAATAGAGGGTTTTTTCCAGGTGTAAATAAATTGGTTGCCCCAATAAATGTTGCTGAAAAAGGAATTATGAATCTAATGATTGTGGCAAAAGCAAAGGGCGGACATTCTTCAACGCCTTCAAAAAGAACTGCGGTTACTATTCTTGCAGAAGCCCTGGTGAAGCTTGAAAAAGAACCTTTGCCTGGAAGTTTGGAGGGGTTAAGCGCAGCTATGTTTGATGAAGTTAGCAAACATATGCCATTTGGTTACCGCTTTCTCTTTGCTAATAGATGGTTATTTGGGGGCATGATAGATTCTCAAATGTCATCAACACCAGTTATTAATGCCATGATTAGAACAACTACTGCACCTACGATGTTGAGCGGAAGCATAAAAAGCAATGTTCTCCCAATAGAGGCTTCGGCGCTTATTAATTTCAGACTACACCCTAGAGACTCTATCAAAAGTGTCACTGAGCACGTAAGAAGAATTGTTGGCTCGGATGAAGTGGAAGTTCGTTCCCTAGGGGGAATGGAGGCTTCGGGGATTTCATCTTGGAACTCTCCTGGTTTTAATATAGTTGCATCCTCTTTAGATAAAATTTACGGCGATGTTGTCTCTGTTCCGGGGCTCATGATCGCAGCATCAGACACCAGGCATTACTCTAAAATTGCTGATAACTCTTTTCGGTTTAATCCGTTTTCTATTGTTCCAGAAGATATGACAGGTTTTCATGGGACTAATGAAAGTATAGATGTTGATAGCTTTGTTGCAGGTGTTAAAACATATGTTGAAATTATTGCCGAGGGTTCTAGCAACTAGAGCTTGTTATGGGTACAACCAGCCTAGCTTTTAAAGTGTATTTAATTCTTGGTTTTGAGCTGGCTGTTCTTTATGGCTGCTCATTTTTTATTATTCAACAATGCAAGAAAGCTTTTTATGCAAATAAGACATTCTTAGGTATTGCTTTTGCAGAGGCTGTAAATCCGAACAGACAGACTGATATTTGTATTGTACAAAGTAAAGCCACCACGCTTTTTTTCTTTTGGTTTATTTTATTTGCCATCATTTCAATGTGGACGGCTGCAGCTTTCATAATATTTTCAAGCTCATTTATCCAATTTATCTTTATGACTATTAGCGCCATAGGTTATGGCTCAGTTATAGGCTTCATCATTATGGATATGGATGAAAATGATGGCATGACAGGGCTTAAAGGCGCGACTTTAACAACTGCTGCAATGTTTATCTTAGTCTCTGTTAGTGGAATTAACTTTGCAAATCCACCTTTTGTAATAACAGTTTCACTTTTAATTTTATTATTAATTATTTGGGAGCTTTTCGCACTTGTCAGAGGCATATCGAGAGGAGCACAAAGAATAAAAGCAGTGGCAGGAATTGTCATTTTCTCAATGTCATTACTCGCTTCTATTAGCATGGTTAATGTGAGTTCTGATCAAGGTTTAAATGATTGGAACACAGCCATTGATCTTGCTTTCAGCATGTACATAGACATAATTAATATTATTTTGTATTTCCTAGAAGCCATGGGCAGCGCCAGCTAATATTTACATCACATGAATTCTAAATATAAATTACAAAGCCTTCCTAATGGTCATAATAAAGAGGCTCAGCTCCAATCAATTTATGATTTAAATCAGGCTAATACCCCAGAGGTAGGCTCGCTCGAATCCATGCACCACTTAAAACAATTAATTGAGTTTAGTTCATACAATTTATTGGTCTTAAACAATGATGAGATTGTTGGATTTATAATTTGCATGAGAGAGGGCTCGTCTTATAAGTCAGAAAATTATAAATTCTTTACTCAAAGGTTAAAAAAATTTATGTATGTAGACAGAGTTGCAATTGATAAGCGGCATCGAAGAGGGGGTTTAGGCCGAGCTATTTATAAAGATATATTTGCTCAAGCCGATGGTGATGATTTACCTATAGCTTTAGAGGTAAATACTCAGCCTGTTAACCAACCCTCCTTAGACTTTCATGAAAAGATGGGCTTTGATAAAGTTGGCGCCAAAGATTTTGATGACCACAGTGTTGCTTATTTCATTAAATAACAACATGAAACACATACTCTATTTATTATTTCTCATTTTTTTTGCAGCCAGCTGCAACATTGAGCCCCAGTCTCCTATTAAGTTAATGGATTTTACTAACGATATCTCTGTGAAAAAATTAGGCCAAAGGCTGGTTGATCTGCCTCATGGCTTGAATTCGATGGAACCAAGTACGAACGAAGCTCAGGAAATTTTTATAGCTGTGCATGGAGGTAGTAGTGAGGGCTATGAATGGATATACCCCATCAAAACAATTGATTCAGAGCAGAAGCATATGTATTTTTATCGCTGGGCTGATGATGGATGCTTTCAAGATTCTGCTGAAAAATTAGTAAAGGAGATCGCGGACATTTTGAATCAAAACAAATCTTTTAAAAAGGTTTATTTAATTGGTCATAGCTATGGAGGAATATTGGTCACACATGTTTTAAAAAATTGGCAACTTACAACCCCTATAGAGGTTCATGTTGTAGCATCTCCTCTGTCAGGCACCGCTATGCTAAACAAAATATGTGGTTATGAACCAATTAAGGAAACACCTATTAATGCAACACTTCATGAATGGAGAACTCAACATCAGCTTGATAATGCATACAAAGATTTGTCCAAAGATCCTCAAGCAATAAATATAAAAGGCAGCCTAGTCACCACTCTTCCAGATACTTATAAAGGGAATCGACTGGGACATAATTGGTCGATCAGCTGGGTTGCAGATGAGTTTTTTAATTCCTGAGCTTCTATTTAATAACACCAAGGCTTAAGTTAAACTAGCTTTTTTAAAAAAAGGACCATCATGCCGCTTCCAAAAATTTTACAAGATAATTTAGCTATTCCGGTTATTGGATCGCCACTTTTTTTGGTTTCTGGGCCAGAATTGGTTATTGCTCAATGCAAGGCTGGAATTGTTGGGTCTTTTCCTGCATTGAATGCTCGACCTCAGCATGTGCTTGAGGAGTGGCTCATAAGAATTAAGGAAGAATTAGCTCAAGCAAAAGCTGAAAATCCAGACTTACCCGTTGCTCCCTATGCGGTTAATCAAATCTGTCACGCATCCAATGATAGATTGATGGGCGATATGGAGTTATGTGTGAAGCACGAGGCTCCAATCATTATTACCTCTTTAAGACCACCTGAAGAAATTGTGACTGCCGCCCATTCATATGGGGGGCTTGTTTATCATGATGTTATAAGTGTCAGGCATGCAAAGAAAGCTGCCGAACAGGGGGTTGATGGTTTGATTTTAGTTTGTGCTGGAGCGGGCGGTCATGCTGGGACACTGTCACCTTTTGCTTTGGTTAGAGAAGTAAGAGAATTTTTTGATGGGACTATTATTCTTTCAGGCTCAATAAGCTCTGGAAGTGCAGTTGCATCGAGCTTAGCGCTGGGAGCTGACCTTGCTTATTTAGGAACAAGGTTTATTGCAACTGAAGAAGCTAATGCTGACCAGGGATACAAAGACATGCTTATCGATAGTGTTGCTGACGACATCGTATATTCCTCTTTATTCACCGGAGTTCATGGAAACTACTTAAAGGGCTCAGTTGTGAATGCTGGCCTAGATCCTAATGATCTTCCTGAGGCAGACAAATCATCAATGAATTTCGGCTCTGGCGGTAATACGGATGCAAAAGCTTGGAAAGATATTTGGGGCTCTGGTCAAGGCATTGGCTCAATCAAAGACTCTCCATCAGTACAAACTTTGGTTGATCAATTAACCTCAGAATTTAAAGAGGCGGTTGAAGATTTAAATCAAAAATCTACTTATTAGTTTGTAATTATAAGTCTCCATCTTTTCTGTGCTCACTGCGATCAACCTCAAACTTTTCTCCGTACCTTGCCTCAAGCTTATCTTGGTTTTCTTTAATCACCTCATAAGGATCAAGCTTTAATGCCATACAGGCTGTAGCCCAGTACCACATGATATCGCCAAGCTCTCTTTTCATATGAAAAATATTATCTTCTGATGCAGGCTTTCCCTGAAGGAACATCTTCTTTACTATTTCTACGAACTCGCCTGTCTCACTGCCCAACCCAAGCGCAGCAGTCAAAAGCCTTGCAGATTCAAT
>CABWYS010000020.1 GCA_902509555.1 uncultured SAR86 cluster bacterium | reverse complement strand
AAACCTATTATCACAATTGACGGAGATCATGAGGTTAATTCAGTCTTCTTTACTGATGTTAAGGTACCAGCTGATCAATTAATCGGAGAAGAGGGTAAAGGTTGGACTTATGCTAAATTTCTTTTAGCCCATGAAAGATTTGGAATTGCAGGGGTTCCAGTGGTAAAGGTTCAAATTGAAAAATTGAAGAACATAACCTCTGAGTATAACGACGCTGATTTATCTAAAAAAATTGCTGAATTAGAAATTGATCTTGAAGCATTAGAATTTACTGAATTAAGAACCTTAGCGGCTATTGCAGAGGGCGGACATCCAGGTGCTGAGTCTTCAATCTTAAAGATTCGTGGTACTGAAATTCAACAAAGGTTAACAGAGCTTTTTGTTGAAGCTGCTGGCCAATACATTCTTCCATATGAAGGCCCTGATGGCTTTGAATCAAATAGAACGCCAGCCGGCCCAGACTACGCCAGCTCATCCGTTGCTCAGTATTTAAATTATAGAAAGACTTCTATCTATGGTGGGAGTAACGAGATTCAAAAAAATATTATTGCTAAAGCTATTTTGGGAGTTTAAAAATGAATTTAAATTATTCTGATGAGCAAAACATGCTACGCGAGCAAGTGCTTAAGTTTTGTGAAACCAACTATGATTTTATTGATAGAGAAAAAATATTAGATTCTGACTCTGGTTTCAGCGAAGATAACTGGAAGCAGTTTGCTGAGCTTGGTTGGTTAGCAGTTCCATTCAAAGAGGATAATGGTGGTTTTAACTTTGGACCGATTGAACTTACCGTATTATTTGAGGAATTCGGCAAAGCTCTTGTAGTGGAGCCCTACCTAAGTTCTGTTGTAATGAGTGGGACAGTTTTAGAGGGATCTAATAATCCTGAAAAAACTTCTATTATTGAAAAAATTATTTCAGGTGAGCACCAGGTATCAGTTGCATATGCTGAACCTAACATTGGTTATAATTTTTTAGATTGCCTTACAGCACTATCCAATGATGGCGATGCTTTTATTCTCAATGGATCTAAATCATTGGTATTGAATGGTGGCAATGCTGACCAATTTATTGTCCTTGCAACTCATGAAAATTCCCCGGCATTGGTTCTGATTGATTCAGACGTGCAGGGTTTATCTGTTCAAAGTTTTAAAACATTGGATGGACAAACATGTGCAGAATTAACATTCGAAAATATTTCTCTAGATTCAGAATCTATCTTAGCTTTAGGCGATGAGGCTGAATCATTGTTCAATAAAATGGTAAATCTATCTATTTTGTGTATTAGCGCAGAAGCTGTTGGCGCAATGACATCTTCATATATGAAAACAGTTCAATATACAAAAGAGCGAGAGCAGTTTGCTCAGCCTATTAGTAATTTTCAGGTTTTGCAGCATCGAATGGTTGATATGTTCATTGAAACTGAGCTTACCAAATCTTTATTGATTAAGGCCACCCTTCAACTCGACTCAGATGATCCTGAGACAGAGAGCACTATATCAGCACTAAAAGTTCAAGTTGGCAAAGCAGGAAGATTGGTGGGCCAACATGCAGTTCAATTGCATGGTGGAATGGGGGTCAGCAATGAAATGTCCATTGGTCACTATCTAAAGAGATTCACAGCTATAGATTCCATGTTTGGTAATACTCAACATCATATTAATAAATATCAAGCAAAATAAAAGATGACTGATCTTACTAAAAATCCCGATTTACGTTCTCGAGAAAAAATTGATGACTACTTTGGTGATTGGAAGTGGCGAGAGGGTTTGGCTGAACTTATGGTTCCTATTGTTGGCAGACTTTATCGTCATGGCGTTCATATTATGATTTATGGACAATCCCTTGTGAATAAATCACCTATCGATATCATGCATGCTCACAGGTTTGTTAGGCAAATTGAAGAAAATGAACTCAGTGAGCTAGAAACATATCCATTGTTGGAAAGGTTGAGCAAAATGGATTTACCCGATTGCGAAATCGATATAGGTGAGCTAGCAATGAGATGTTCTTTTTTCAAAGATCTTCCAACCAATCCGGACTCAATAGATAATTATTTAGAGAAGCAAATAACTGTTGATCAGCTAGTTGCTCAAAGACCCGATCAGCCACAAGATATTGTCCTTTATGGATTTGGCAGGATAGGAAGACTAATGGCAAGAATGCTTGCGCAAACAACTGGTCCTGGAAACTATTTCCGTCTAAAAGGAGTTGTTGTAAGAAAAACTGGTGAAAATGATCTAATTAAACGTGCAAGTTTATTAAGAAGAGATTCTGTTCATGGAAAGTTTGATGGAACGATTAGAGTTGATCTTGAGAACGAGCTTTTAGTTATCAATGGCAATCCAGTTAAATTTATATATGCAAATTCACCCTCAGATGTTCATTATTCAGACTTAAATATTAATTCTCCAATCGTCATTGATAACACCGGAATCTGGAGAGATGAAGATTCACTATCTCAGCATCTATCTAGCGGCGCATCAAAAGTCATATTAACTGCACCTGCTAAAGGAGATATCAGAAATATAGTCTTTGGTGTTAATGATTCAGCCTTACAAAAATCAGATCAAATCATCTCTGCAGCGTCTTGCACAACTAATGCCATAGTGCCAGTACTTAAACTAATCAGCGATAAATATGGTATTTCAAACGGCCATATTGAAACTGTTCACTCTTATACAAATGATCAAAATTTAATTGATAATTTTCATAAAGGTGATCGAAGAGGTAGAAGCGCACCATTAAACATGGTTATTACTACCACTGGTGCTGTTAAAGCCGTTTCAAAAGCAATTCCAGAGCTTAAAGATAAGTTAACCGGAAATGCAATTAGAGTTCCAACTCCCAATGTAAGCTTGGCTGTATTAGTTTTAAACATTGAAAATTCAGTTGAGAGAGATGAATTAAATGAATTCTTAAAAAAATCCGCTTTTGCTAGTAATTACAGAGAAATAATTGGATATACAAATTCACCAGAGGCAGTATCCACTGACTTTTACTCAAGCCCATATGCGACAATAATTGACTCTCAAGCCACTATAGCGGACGATAAACAAATTACTTTGTATTGTTGGTATGACAACGAATATGGTTATACCAAGCAAGTCCTTAATCTCACCAAGAAAGTTGCTTCAATCGACCTTCAAAGATTTCCTAAAGCAATTGAAGATTCAGTATAGAAACGGCTTATATTTCCATTTATAATTCACACATCTTTTAGTAAAGGGTGCTGTGATTAAAACCAAAAAAGGCCTTAATTTACCAATTCCTGGAAATCCATCTTTGGATGTAGATTCTTCTACTTCAATTAACTCTATTGCCATATTGGGTACAGATTTTGTTGGTCTGAAACCAACGATGATGGTAGATGAGGGTGATACAGTTCTTTCTGGTCAAAAATTATTTGAAAATAAAAAAAATCCAGGTACCTATATCACCGCTCCATTATCTGGAGTCATTAAATCAATTAACAGGGGTGATAAAAGAAGATTCTTATCACTTATCATTGAAATAGATGATTCTCTTGATTCATTGAATTTTGACCTAAATGACTATTCTAGTCCAATTGACTTTTTGGTTGATAGTGGAGCTTTGGCCTATTTTCGTACCAGGCCATACAATAGAATGCCTATACCAAGTGAATTACCTTCAGCAATATTTATTAATGCTTGTGATACAAATCCTCTTTCTATTGATCCTTACGAATTAATCAAGTTTGATCAAGATCTTTTTAATCAAGGTCTTAAATTTATTCAATCTATCAATGGTGATATTAAAACTTTTTGCTCGTATCAAAATAATGATTTTGATAAATCTGTAGAAGGCGTTAGTTACAACCAATTCAAAGGTCCTCATCCAGCTGGATTAGTTGGAACTCATATACATTTTTTATATCCGGTCGGACAAAATAGAACAGTCTGGAGTATTTCATGGCAAGAAGTTATTTCGTTGGGATATCTACTTCAGAATAATAAATTACGTGCAGATAAGTATATTTCTGTTGGTGGGCCTAGTACCCTCGATCCAAAAATACTTAAAGTTAAATATGGATCAAATCTATCAGAGGTTACAGCTGGAAAAATTTTAGATAATTCTAGAGTTATTTCAGGCTCTGTTTTAAATGGCCATACTGGTGAAAACGTAATGAACTATTTAGGCTCATTTGATAATCAGGTTTCTGTTCTGCCAGACGAATCAAATGATATTTTGTTTAACTGGGCCATGCCTGGATCAAAGCTCCATTCTAAATTACCAGCTTTTATTTCTAGTTGGATTAAGCCTAAAAACTTTAATTTTAATGTTTCGATGAATGGTGGTAATAGAGCAATCGTACCAATTTCCTCATATCAAGAAATAATGCCTTTAAACATTCTCATGATTCAGCTTTTAAAAAGCTTGGTTACATTGGATATTGAGCTTGGAGAAAAATTAGGTGTTTTAGAGTTAGCTCCAGAGGATTTAGCTTTGGCTAGTTATGTTTGTCCAAGTAAATATGATTATCAATCAATTCTCAATTCTAACTTAGATAAAATGTACGAGGAATTCAAATGAAAGCTTGGCTTAGATCTATTAATGAAAGCATTAAGCCTAAATTCATGCATGGCGGCGCTCAAGCTAAGTGGTTTCCAATATATGATGCTATTGAGAACTTTATATTCTCCTCAACAAATAAAACAACCAATCCAATACATGTAAGAGATTCAATCGATATTCAAAGAATCATGGTAATTGTTTGGTTGGCAGCTTTTCCAGCAATGTTTTTTGGAATGTACAACATTGGTAATCAAACTTTAGATTATCTAACACTCGTTGGTTCAACAAATACAAATGATTGGCATCATGTATTAATTAATTTAGTTGGTTACTCAAATGATAGTTTTATAACAAAAATGTGGATTGGAGCTGTGTATTTTGTTCCGATCTATGCTGTTACATTTGCAGTTGGCATTCTTTGGGAAATTCTATTTGCCGTGGTTCGTAAGCATGAAATTAATGAGGGGTTATTTGTTTCATCAATATTATTTGCTTTAAGTTGTCCACCAGATCTTCCTCTATGGCAAGCCGCAATGGGTATAACTTTTGGAATTGTTATCGGCAAGGAAGTCTTTGGCGGAACTGGTAAAAATTTCTTAAATCCAGCTTTAACTGGTCGAGCATTTTTATATTTTGCTTATCCCTCACAACTTTCAGGCGATAAAGTATGGATTGCAGGACTTTCTGATACTGGTATTACTCCTGAAGGATTTAGTGGGGCAACACCCCTTGGTTATGCAGCTGAAGATGGTTTGCAAGGCTTGAGTGATAATTTTTCCTGGTTTGACGCATTAATTGGTAATATTCCAGGCTCAGTGGGCGAAACTTCAGTCATTGCCATAGGAATAGCTGCCGTAATACTCTTAGCAACAGGTGTTGCTTCTTACAGAATTATCTTAGGTACCTTTATAGGAATGATAGTTATGTCCTCAATTTTAAATATTGTAGGATCTGATACCAATCCAATGTTTCAGGTTCCTTGGTACTGGCATTTTGTTATAGGAAGTTTTGCATTTGGATTAGTCTTTATGGCTACTGAACCTGTCTCCGGCTCAGGAACTAATGCTGGTCGATGGATTTATGGGGCTTTAATTGGTGTCACTGTCGTATTAATTCGTGTTATCAATCCTGCATTTCCTGAAGGCATGATGTTAGCAATTTTATTTGCTAATTTATTTGCTCCGGTGATCGATCACATGGTTGTATCAAACAATATTGCAAAACGTAAGAGGGCGCTTTCATATGAATGATTCAGTTTTAAAAACACTTTCAGTTTCATTTTTGGTTTGTTTGTTTTGTTCATTAATTGTTTCATATGCTGCTGTGAGTCTTAGAGATATGCAAAATCTTAATAAGCTTAATGATCAAAGAATTAAAATTCTGAAAACTGCTGCAATTTATAATCCAGACGAATCAATTGAGTCTCAATTCACTCGTCTCACCCCTAAATTTGTAGATTTTAGCTCAGGTGACCTTCTAGATTCATATGGTGAATATGACTTAAATACATATGATCCAGTGTATTTTTCTAAGCAGCCTGATCATTCAACTCCAATACCTACTTCCAAAGACATTGCAATTGTAAAAAATCAGGAAAATATTGGAAAAATATATTTACTTAAAGATGCCTCAAGCAACCTAGAGAAAATTATCTTACCAATTAGGGGTTATGGTCTTTGGGGTACTTTGTTTGGCTATATTGCGATTGACAAGGATTTGAATACGATTAAGGGCCTGGAATTTTATGCTCACAAGGAAACTCCTGGTTTAGGTGCTGAAGTAGATAATCCCAAATGGAAGTCTTTATGGGATGGTAAATCTATCTATAAAGATGGTGAAGTTGAAATTGAAGTGATAAAAGGCAAAGTTGATCCATCAAATCAAATGGCGTCTTATCAGGTAGACGGACTCTCTGGCGCAACGCTAACCAGCAGGGGTGTTACCAACATGCTTGTTTACTGGTTTGGTGAAAGTGGTTATAAAGAAACATTAAAAAATATTAATTATGACAGTTAAGCAATACAAGGAAGTTCTTGCAAAGCCATTGCTTGAAGAAAATCCGATTACACTTCAGATACTTGGGATATGTTCAGCATTAGCCGTAACCAGCAATCTTTCCGTAACCTTGGTCATGTGTGTTGCACTTACTAGCGTTGTCTCGTTTTCTAATTTGTTCATTTCCATCATTAGAAATTATATTCCTAGCAGCGTAAGAATTATTGTGCAAATGACCATCATTGCATCTCTTGTGATCGTTGTGGATGAACTACTTAAGGCTTATGACTATGAGACAAGTAAAAAACTATCAGTTTTTGTTGGGTTGATTATTACCAATTGCATAGTAATGGGAAGAGCTGAAGCATTTGCCATGAAAGAAAAACCTTTTATTAGCTTTTTAGACGGTTTAGGCAATGGCCTTGGATATAGTGTTATTTTAATTGCGGTCGCCGTTGTGAGAGAATTATTTGGAGCGGGAACTTTAATGGGTTATGAAATTCTACCCTTGGTATCTAATGGTGGCTGGTATCCAGCCAATAACCTTTTATTGCTTCCTCCAAGCTCATTTATTCTAATAGGATTAATGATTTGGGGTATCAGAGCATATAAAACAGATCAAATTGAACCCAATGAATATAAATTGTCTGAACATGCAACAGCGCCAGACATGTCTAAAAGAGAATTAAATGTTTGAACATTATCTTAGTATTTTTATAACTACTGTTTTTATAGAAAATATTGCTTTGTCTGTTTTCTTAGGCATGTGTACATTCATAGCTATATCAAAAAAAATAGATGCAGCTTTTGGTTTAGGTGTAGCAGTAATAGTAGTTTGTTTAATCACAGTTCCTCTAAATAACCTTATCTATAATTCTATTTTAAAAGAAGGAGCCCTTGCATGGGCTGGCCTTCCTAAGGCAAATTTAGAGTTTGTTGGCTTAATTAGCTATATTGGTGTTATTGCAGCAGCTGTACAAATACTAGAAATGTTTTTAGATAGATTTGTGCCTGCACTTTATAATGCCTTGGGTGTATTTTTGCCCTTAATCACTGTTAATTGTGCCATTCTTGGCGCTTCATTATTCATGATTGAAAAAGATCTGAAGTTTGGTGAAAGCGTTGTATATGGTCTTGGTGCTGGTGTTGGCTGGGCTATGGCTATTGTTGTTTTAGCTGGTATAAGGGAAAAATTAAAATATTCAGATATACCTGATGGACTTCAGGGTTTAGGTGTTACATTTTTAATAGTAGGACTAATGAGCTTTGGATTTATGTCATTTGGTGGTATATCTCTTTAAAAAAAATTATTAATAACCATATAAGGAACTTATGCAAATTGATTTATTTTTAGGCGTCATATCTTTTACCGGGGTCGTATTACTCCTTGTTACCATTATTATTGCTGCAAGAAGTCAATTAGTTAGTTCTGGTGATGTCTCAATTGAGATTAATGGAGATTCGTCTAATCCAATCATAGTTCCATCAGGTAATAAGTTACTGCAAACTCTGGCTGAAAATAAAATTTTTCTTTCATCTGCTTGTGGAGGTGGGGGCACTTGTAGCCAATGCAAATGCCAAATATCTGACGGCGGCGGTTCAATATTACCGACTGAAGAGTCTCATTTTAATTCAAAAGAAAAAAAAGATGGATGGAGATTATCTTGTCAGGTAGCAGTTAAAAATGATATGAAGATTAATATTCCAGAAGAAGTTTTTGGAGTTAAAGAATGGGAGTGTGAAGTTATTTCTAATGATAATGTAGCAACCTTTATAAAAGAACTAGTTTTAAAATTACCAGACGGCGAAGATGTGAATTTTAAAGCCGGAGGATATGTGCAGCTAGAAGCACCTGCTTATAAAGATTTAACATACAAATCATTTGATGTGGCTGAAGAATATAGGGAAGATTGGGACAAATTTAAAATCTGGGATAACGTAGCTAATAATTCTGAATCAATCATAAGAGCATATTCGATGGCTAATTACCCAGGTGAAAAAGGGGTTCTAAAGTTTAATATTAGAGTTGCCAGTCCTCCACCAGGCTCATCTGATATACCACCCGGTCTTATGTCATCCTGGACGTTTAATCTTAAGCCTGGAGATAAAGTTAGAGTGTTTGGACCATTCGGTGAGTTTTTTGCAAAGAAAACACCTGCAGAAATGGTTTTCATTGGTGGTGGAGCCGGTATGGCCCCTATGCGAGCTCATATTTTTGATCAATTATTAAGAATTAATAGTGAAAGAAAAATATCGTTTTGGTATGGCGCTAGGAGTTTGAAGGAAATGTTTTATGTTGATGATTTCGATAAATTAGCAGAAACAAATGAAAATTTTGACTGGCATGTTGCACTTTCCGATCCACAGCCAGAAGATGACTGGGATGGTCTAACAGGCTTTATTCACCAAGTGATTTTTGAGAACTATCTAAAATCTCACAAAGCCCCAGAAGATTGTGAATTTTATATGTGTGGTCCACCGATGATGAATAAAGCATGTATAGATATGTTGATTAATCTTGGAGTGGAGCCTGAAAATATCATGTTGGATGATTTTGGCGGTTAATTAACTTTTTGAATCGACTAACTGCATCCAAATTAATTGCTCTTGTTATTGGGCTAATCTGCATTCTCTTTGCATATAACTACAACAAATCTGCTACATATAAAATTTCTGGATCAATATATGGAACTTATTGGCAATTAGTTTCAACAGAATATATTTCTGACTCACTAATAAAATCAATTAAAGATGAACTTTCTCGAATTGATTTAATAGCATCTAATTATAAAGATAACTCTGAGTTATCAAATATTAATAAAGCACCAATAAATCAAAAAATTTTGATTTCATCTGATATGTATTCTTTATTAAGTTTTGCCGAAAGCCTTTTTAAAATCACTGATGGTTTTTATGATATTACTCTCGGCTCATTGGTTATTAAAAAGGGTTTTGGTCCAGACTATGCAATGATTGACAACACTCTTCCAGTTTCCTTAAAAAGGTTTAGGTTAATTTCCAATAATACTGTTATCAAAAATGATAATTTTCAATTTGATTTATCATCTATTGCTAAAGGCTATGCTGCAGATAAAATAGCTCAGTTGCTTACAGAATCTAATAAAAAAAATTTTTTACTTGATATTGGAGGTGAAATTATAACCAATGGATCTAAGCATGGCGTTCCTTGGTTAATTGGTATTCAAGATCCATCATCCATACAGAATCAATCAATTTTTGAAATTTCTAGTTCAGATTTTTTAGCTATTGCAACATCTGGTGAGTATAGAAACCAAAAAATAAATAATAATGGTGAGATTATTAGCCATACATTTGTGCCTCAAACTAAATTGTCCATACCAGACAAGTCTTACTCAGTAACAGTTGCCTCTGAAGAATCTTCAATGATTGCAGATGCGTGGGCTACAGCATTGAATGTGCTTGGTCCAGAGAAGGGCATAAGAATTGCAAATGATCATAAAGTTGCAGTTATGTATATAATGCAAAAAGACAATAATGTCATTAAGTCTAAATCGTGGAATTATAGTGATTGAATTTCTAACAGTCTTTTTATTAATAACTATTTCTTTTGCAGCTATTGCAATTGGAGTTATATTAAAAAATAAACCTATTTCAGGGAGTTGCGGGGGTATGGCAAATTTAGAGGATGGCGCACCCTGCAAAGTTTGCGGGCGCACCACCATAGGGGATTGTGAAACCAGTTAAAATTGATTCATTGTATTATCTTTACCTGATGCTTTGAGAGCAGCTTCTCCTGCAAAATATTCT
Organism: uncultured SAR86 cluster bacterium; assembly: GCA_902509555.1. Classification (GTDB taxonomy): domain Bacteria; phylum Pseudomonadota; class Gammaproteobacteria; order Magnimaribacterales; family D2472; genus D2472. The sequence continues at coordinate 6,026 of CABWYS010000020.1, read as the reverse complement.
TTATGGTCATCACCCATATCAGATCCAGCCATGTTTTGATGTTTAACGCAGGCAATACCTTGCCTAATTTCTTTTCTTTGAACGCCTTCTACGTAACCAAGCATTCCTTTATCACCAAAATATTCTTTTGCAAGATTGTCTGTAGATAGGGCCGCTGTATGGTAAGTTGGCAAAGTAATAAGATGATGAAATATTCCTGCTTCTCTAGCAGCATCAGCTTGAAAAGTTTGAATTTTTTTATCAGCCTCAATACCTAATTCAGTCTCATCATATATCTCATTCATCAGATCTTCTCTTTCATATGCTGAAACATCGCCACCATTATCAGAAATTGAATCAAATACTTGCTGTCTAAAGTTAAGAGTCCAATTAAATGATGGACTATTGTTATAGACAAGCTTAGCGTTAGGAATGACTTTTTTAATCTCATCCATCATGGCACCGATTTGTCCTATGTGGGGCTTTTCAGTTTCAATCCAGATCAAATCAGCACCATTTTGTAAACTTGTTATTGAGTCTAAGATGCATCTTGCTTCACCCGTACCTTCTTTAAATCTATACAGGTTACTTGGCAGTCTTTTGGGCCTTACAACTTTTCCGTTTTGATTGATCAAAACATCACCATGATTAAGGTCTGAGTGATCAAGCTCTTCGACATCAAGAAAAGAATTATACTGATCACCTAAATCGCCTACTTCTTGAGTTATAGCAATCTGTTTAGTTAGACCGGCACCCAATGAGTCTGTTCTCGCTACTATCACTCCATCGTCGACACCAAGCTCTAAGAATGCATATCTAACAGCATTAATTTTTGCTAAGAAATCAGAGTGGGGCACAGTGACTTTGCCATCTTGGTGACCGCATTGTTTTTCATCAGAAACTTGATTTTCAATTTGTATGCAACAAGCGCCAGCCTCGATCATTTGTTTAGCCATTAGATATGTAGCTTCTTCATTGCCAAACCCTGCATCGATATCTGCAATTATTGGAACTATGTGAGTTTCAAAATTATCAATTTTCTCTTGAATTTTTGGTTTATCCGCATCAGATGCTTTATCGAGTTCTCTAAATAAACCACCAAGTTCACGAGCATCCGCTTGACGTAAAAATGTATAAAGTTCTTTTATTAGAGATGCGACAGATGTTTTTTCATGCATAGATTGATCAGGTAATGGGCCAAATTCTGATCTAAGGGCCGCAACCATCCAGCCAGAAAGGTAGAGATATTTTTTATCTGTTGTACCAAAGTGCTTTTTTATAGATATAAGTTTTTGCTGCCCAATGAAGCCATGCCAGCATCCCAATGATTGTGTATAAGCTGATGTATCTGAATCATATGCATCCATATCTCTCCTCATTAAAGAAGCGGTGTATTTCGCTATATCGATACCAGATTTGAATTGGTTTTGAAGTCTCATTCGTGCAGCATATTCCGGCTTTATGGAATTCCAATTTGAGCCACCGAATTCGGAAATTGCATTAAGTCGATCAACTTCAGTAGTAAATTTATTTGTTGACATTAATATACCCCTATATGTATGTAGTGAATTTGAATTTATTAGAATTAAATTGTCAATAATACATATAAATATCATTAAAACAGTATTTAAAGATAATATAATTTGTAGTTAAACTACAAAATTTATTATTTTGCTCCTTTATAAGCTACTAATGGATAATTCAAGGGGGCAAGGTATCTGTAAGTACCACTTCTACATCTTTTAGAACAAGGTCATTAAAATCAGAAGGGTCGTTTACTGTGAAGACCAATTTTTGTCTTGATCCTATCCAGATATAATCATTGTTACTAACTTGATTAGAGAATAGTGTTACAAAGTCTGGATCAATCATTATCATAGCTAAAATTGACCTTGCTAAGTATGGAAAATATAAGTAAAGCTTTGAATTTTTTGCTAACCAGTAAGCTTTAAAGATATCGCTACTATCTACGTTAAGGAAAAATAATCCAAAGAAATTCTTAGATTCAACAATAATTTTTCCATCAGTTGCAGCTTCTAATTTTTTTAACACAGATGATGCTAAAGTAGCATTTGAGTATTTTAAATTTTTAAAATCTAACCACCAATATTCAATTTCTGGAGCAGCCCGCATTAAATCAACCACTTTAGGTGCGACTAAATTCATTGGGTTGTGGTATTCAGAAATAAGGACACCATTTGGATGTAGATTAATATCTATTTCTATTCCGCAATATTTATTTTTTGATGCTAATTTAACATCTTGAATATTTCGAACAGCGTGCTTCCATTTCATGGGTACTTCACAATAAATGGAATTAAAATTATAGTTGTTTCCATTAAATCTATGGACGATTGAAATCATCAAAACTATTATGATGATAAGTAAAATTTTTAGTTTAGTTATCAATTGTCAGAATTTGATTGTTTTATAAGAGAAGTATTTAATTTTGCTTGATAGTCATTGTCTTTGTTGCTTTTTGTGTATTCAGGTAAATTATTAAAATTGTGTCTATCAACATAACCATTTTTAAAAAGTATTTTTGCATCACTAGATATGCAGTCTAGATTGTTACAAAGCTCTCCATTCGATAATAATTGCATTAAAATCTCAGGAATTTCATAGTAGGCAAAACTATTTTCATATGAAATGTTACCTTTATGTAATAAATAACCATAATTTATATGTCCATTGATTATTGTTAATTCAGAAGCACCTTCATTATTTGTATTTCTAATTATTAAATTAGAATTTAAAAATTGATCAATATTATTTTTTTTGAGTTTATTTGATTTAATTGGAGGTATATGATCTGGTAAAATTATGAATATATTATTTGAATTTAACTTATTAATCTTATTAATATAATCTCTCACTAGATATCTTGTTGATAGATAGCAATTCAAATAACTTGACGTCCTCTCAGAAGTATTGAAAGAAATATTTTTAGGATAAGAATTTTTTTTTATATTGCTATGAACATGACATCCAACAGCAAACAAATAATTTATTATCGGTTTATCCATTTTGAGATAGGGGCTTATCAATTCTATATGCCTATCAAAAAATAATTCGTCTGGAAGCCAACCGTTCAAAGCTGAAGACATATCAAAACTTTCTGCCAGCCATATATGGTCAAAGCCTACGCTTTTATATGCTTTTTTTGTGTTAAAAAAAGAGCCATATACAGGCTGCGACGCAAAAGTTGAGTATCCATAGCCTTTAAGGACATTTGGCAAGCAGGGAATAGGTTTTCCACCCAATCTATTAAATGCTAAACCGTATTTAGTATTACTTTTTACACCACATAGAATTTCAAATTCAGCCTGCGCTGAGCTTCCGCCTATTACTGGAGATAAAGCAGTAAAATTATAACTATTATATCCATCGATCCACTCTTCATTGAAAATTTCGTCATCAAAATCTAGATCATTAAAGCCCTCTAGATCAAGATAGCTTTCAAGTACAATAATATGAATATTCTTTTTATTAATTATTGTATCTTCAAAATTTCTGAAATCTTTATATTCCTTGAGTAGGCTATGTTTTCTTAGGTCACTTTTAAAAGTTTTATAATCCAGCATTGATTCAATAAATGCATTACTCACACCCATAAATCTAAAATTTGCACTTGTATTAAAATTTTGTTTTGGTTGATCTTTGTAAATACTATTAAGTATAAATTCAGGCGTATTCAAGAAACTTGAGATTAGCAATATGGAACAAATTTGTAGAGTAAGTAAAACTTTGGAAAAGTTCTTAAAGTTATTATAAATAATTACTATGAAAATTAAGAATAAAATTAAACAAAGAAGAATTGTTAATGGAATTCCAAAAAAATATATCAATTCATTAAAATTTCCTATGTCAGAATAATGAATACCTCTTCTTAAAAAATAATATGATACAAATGGAGCCAATACCCATAAATAAAATATAAGCGCGCTAATAATAAATGATCTTGTAAATAATACAATTAATGAAATTAAAAAAAAATCAATTATGAGGATTTGAGGATCTAAAGGATTAAAAAATATTACACCCTTGAATTTTAACAAGAGCATGAGAGGTAAAATGGGTGTAATAATAACTATTATATATAATGAATATTTTATAAACTTTTCTAAATTTTTCATTAGTTTAGAATTATTGGTTTCTTAATATTTGGCAAGTTTTGAGGAAATTCCAAGATAATTTAAAGGTGTGAGATTCATTAATTTTTCTTTTGAACTTGCGCCAATTTTTAATTTATTAACTATATTTAAGTAAGATTCCTTATCAAGATTTTTACCTCTTGTGATTTCCTTAATTTCTTCGTATGCATTATCAAGCCCTTCTAATCTCATAATTATCTGTATCGGTTCAGCTAGCACTTGCCAATTATTAGATAATTCACTAATAATATATTCTTTATTTGGTTGAATTTTACTAAGACCTTTTAAACATGAGGTGATTCCTAGATAGCTGTAGCCAAAACCAACACCGAGGTTTCTCAAGACCGTAGAATCAGAAAGATCTCTTTGAAGGCGAGATTTAGTTAATTTTTCTGCAAAAAAACTCATTAATGAATTGGATAACCCAAGATTTCCTTCTGAGTTTTCAAAGTCTATTGGATTGACTTTATGTGGCATGGTAGATGAACCAATTTCACCATCTTTAAGTTTTAATTTGAATATATCGTTAGAAATATAAATCCACATGTCTTGATTTAAATCAATCAAAATATTATTAATTCTTTGAATGCAGTGAGAAATTTCAGCTATGCCATCATGAGGTTCAATTTGTGTAGTAATAGGATTCTGATCAATTTTATATAATGATAAAAATTTTTTAGTTTTAGATATCCAATTTATATTTGAATCAGATAGATATAGAGTATGAAAATTTCCAGTAGCCCCGCCAAACTTTGCTAATGGTTTAATATTTTTTAGGATATTTTTTTGTCTTGCTAGTCGCTGCTGAAATACTTTAATTTCCTTTCCAAGAGTGGAGGGTGAAGCTGCTTGTCCATGAGTTCTAGCTAGCATAGGAATTGATGCCCAAGATTTAGATTTTATGTTTAAATCTTTGATAGGGAAATCAAGCTTTTTTAGGTATATATCTTTTGCATCTCTAAGCAATATTGCATAAGACAGGGAATTGATATCTTCACTAGTTAGTGCAAAGTGAACCAAGTGCTGATATTTTTTTAGATTGGTATATTTTTCCATCTCCTCTCTAATAAAATATTCTACGGCTTTAACATCATGGTTGGTTCTGGATTCAATATTTTTAATTCGTTTTGCTGATCTATCATCAAAACTCATTTTTATTTTTAAGAGATTATTTTTAGCTGCAATAGATAGCGATTTAAAGTTTTTTCCACATTGAGTTGATAAAAAGATAATCCAATCTATTTCAATTTCAAACCTAGTCTTGTTCAAATTAGACTCAGAAAAATTATTTGCTAGGTCAATAATATTTTGACTGTAACGATTATCTAGAGGTGAAATTAATTCTTGATGTTTCATAGTTTGAATTATAGCTACTCTTTCAATGCTTTTGCTATTATGCCTCCTCCCAAACATTCATTATTTTTATAAAGCACAGCGGACTGGCCAGGTGCAATTGCTCTTATTTTTTCAGAGAATGAGAGCTCAACACCTTTATCCATAAAATGTGCAACACATGAAACGGGCTTACCTCTGTGACGAACCTGAACCTCGCAATGTAGCTGCTTGGGAACAACTGTTTTATTTACCCATTTCATTTCTTCCATTAATAAACCATCACTAAGCAACAAATCATTAAATTCACCTTGGCATACATAGACTTCATTAAGCTCAATATTTTTGTCGTAAACATACCAAGGTAACTCAGGCTTATCTTTGACACCACCGATATTCAAACCTTGCCTTTGTCCTTGAGTAAAAAGAAGTGATCCGGGGTGAGTGCCTATAATATTAGCCTCTGAATCCTTGATATTTCCGCTTTCAAATTTGATAAATCTTTTAAGAAAATCTCTTAAATTTCTTTCACCAACAAAACAAATTCCAACAGAATCCTTT
>CABWYS010000019.1 GCA_902509555.1 uncultured SAR86 cluster bacterium | reverse complement strand
AGGACAAAAAATTAAATGAAAATTGAAACAGATATATTAGTTATTGGTGCTGGTCCAGTCGGACTATTCACAGTATTTGAAGCAGGCTTGTTAGGTCTTAACTGCACATTAATTGATAACTTAGATAAAGTAGGAGGCCAATGTTCTGAACTTTACCCAGAAAAACCAATCTATGATATTCCTGGTGTGCCTTCTCAAACTGCTCAAGAACATGTTGATGCTTTGATGGAACAAATTAAACCTTTTGAATATGGCCTTCATCTTTCCCAAAGAGTTGAGTCAATTGAGATTCATTCATCTGTTGACGAAATTACAACTTGGATGATCAAAACAAATGAGGGTATTGAGTGTATAACTAAAAATATCTTTATCGCAGCTGGTGCTGGCTCTTTTGAACCAAGGAGACCTCCCAATATAGAAGATCCAGATAAATTTTTAGGTAATGGAGTTAGTTATGCTGTAAAGTCAAAGGACCTCTACAAAGATAAAAATCTATTTATTTTTGGTGGCGGTGACTCTGCTCTTGATTGGACAGTGGAACTAGCCAAAACATCAAAATCATTAAATTTAATTCATCGTAGAGATCAATTCAGAGGTGCTCAACACACCGAAGCGCAAATGAGAGACTTGGTAAAAAGTGGAGATGTTAATCTTCTAACACCTTTTCAAATTGAAGCAATTATTGGGGATAAAAAAGTTACAGGGGTTACTCTAAAAAACTTTGATACCAAAGAGTCCGTAACGCATGAGGCTGATGAGCTTTTGTTTTTATTTGGCTTAAATAAGAAATTAGGACCAATTCTTGAATGGGAGCTTGAGCTGGCATCTAAAAAAATTGCTGTGAATACAGAAGATTTTCAAACAAATAGAGATGGTATTTTTGCAGTTGGAGATATCAATGACTATCCTGGCAAACTTGATTTAATACTATGTGGTTTTCACGAAACAACTTTGGCTGTTCAAAAAGCTTTTCAAAGAGTGTTTCCTGGTGAGAGAGTTCCTTTTGGTTACACGACTTCAAACACGAAACTACAAAAGAAATTAGGGGTTGTTGAGTAATCTAAATGAGTAATCTTATTGAGCTTATCAACGCTGAGTTGCCTCAATATCAATGTGGAAGATGCGAGACTCCAGGGTGTCGACCGTATGCTGAGGAAATTGCTAAAGGCTCTCCTCATAATAGATGCGTGCCAGGTGGCCAAGAAACTTCAAACAAAATTTCAGAACTGATAAATAAAGATATCTTATTACTAGATCAGGAGTATGGTCCAGAACTTAAAACTCAAGTAGCTAATATTATCGAGGAAGATTGTATTGGGTGCACTAAATGTATTGATGCATGTCCTGTTGATGCAATAACTGGGGCAGCAAATCTAATGCATAATGTCATAAATGATTTATGTACTGGATGTGAATTATGCATTGAACCCTGCCCAGTTGATTGCATAGAATTGATTGAGGTTGATCAGGATCAATCATTAGCGGCTAGAAATCATTCTGAATATTTCTTTGATCTTAAACTTGAACTAAAACAACGAAAAAATAAAAAGAAGAAGATGAACAAAAGCATTGCAGAAAACTTAGGCCTTGCAGAATTAATAAATCAAAAATTAGGAAATAGAAATATCAACAAGCAAGAATCAATTAAAAAATTACAACTGGAGATGCTTGATTCTCAGAAAAGTGAGAAATATATCTGCGCATCAGATTTAGAAGAATTAAAAAATCAATTATAAATTTCTATTATTTAGTGCCTGATAAATTGAAATTGAACGTTCTTGAGATTCAACCATTAAATTTTTAACTCTGTTTGCAATATCTCGGAGCGCTTGTTCAATTTCAACATCATCTCTTTTTAAATAATCTTTAGTTAAGCCTATAACCCCACCTGAGTTAATTAAAGTATCCGGAATAAAGACTATTCCTTTTTCAAGCAGATTTTCAGCAATAGATGCATCTAGCAATTGATTATTCGCACCCCCAGCAATAATTTTACATTTAAGATTGTTGATTGAATCTTTAGTAAATATTGCTCCTACTGCGCAAGGTGAAAATAAGTCGCATTCAACAGAGAATGAGTCATCAACACAAGTAATATTGCGATTATCAATATCACTTAATTTCGATCTATCTATATCTGAAATAAATACATGCGCACCTGAACTGGCTAAATATTCAGAAAGTCTTCTTCCTACGCTCCCAGCTCCCTGTATTGCAATTTTCTTACCTACAAGATTCTCGGAAAAATATGTTTGAATTGCTTGCTCAATAGCGTAAAACAGGCCTTTAGCTGTGAATGGACCTGGATCAACATTATCAAAGACATGCTCACTATGCTCTCTAATAAAAATAATATCTTCAAGAGTAATTCCAATATCTTCTGCTGAAATGTATGTCCCATTTAAACGATTAAGAAACGAGGCAAAAGATTTAAGAAGATTATTAGATTTATTTCCTTGTTTAAAAATAACAGCTTTTCCGCCCCCAAATGGAATGCCTGCTACATTATTTTTATCAGTCATGCCTTTGGACAGACGCAACACATCATTCAAACCATCTTCAAACGAATCATATTGTCTGTATCTACACCCGCCTATAGCAGGTCCCTCTTTGGTACTATGAATTGCAATTAAAGATTTTAATTGTGTTTCTTGATCTTCATAATAATAAACTTTTTCATGATTGAACTCATGGTGAGATGAAATATCTACTCCATTAAAATTTATATCTGTAATGTCTTTAAAAATCATATATGAACGAGTTTTTTCGTTTATATTATACGTGCATATTAAAGGGCTCAAATGTTAAAAGAAAGGTTTAGAAAGTTTTTACCGGTCGTTGTTGATCTTGAAACAGGAGGCTTTAACTTTAAAAATAATGCCATTCTTGAGATTGCTATCCAGCTCATTGATGAAAGTGATTCAATGTTAATTTTAGGTGAATCTCATAGATTTCATATAAAACCCTTTGAAGGACTTATTGTTGATTCTGATGCTTTAGAATTTCTTAAGTTAGATTTAAATCATCCATTGAGAATGGCGGTTGATGAAAAATTTGCACTTGAGGAAATATTCAAAATTATTAACAAGCAAAGAAACAAATTTGAGTGCTCAAGAGCAATTCTAGTTGGTCATAATGCATTTTTTGATCACAGCTTTCTTTTAGAAGCTTGTAAAAGAAATAATATTAAAAAATCTCCGTTTCACCCCTTTTCATTAATTGATACTGTCAGTCTTGGCGTTCTAGCAACCAAGCAAACAGTATTAGCTAGGATTTGCAAAGAGCTAGATATCGCTTATGACAATGAAGAGGCACATAGCGCTGCTTACGACGCAATGGTTACCGCAGAGGTATTTTGCAAGATAATAAACGATTTTGATTTCAGGTAAGTCTTATAAAGAAACTGAATCTCCGACTTCCCTGCAAACAGCTGGAATTAAATCTATTTGTTTATAAGATTCCTTGATACTGAGTAGATAACTTATAAAACCCTTTGTTCGCTTGGGGGCAATACCTGTAGCTATAAAATACTTAGCATTTAAAATTGATTGAGCTAATTGGGCCTGCTTAAGATTCATTGAGACTTGAACTAACCCGAGGACTCTTACCATGTCTACCGTAATAATACATGCATCTACATCCTCAACTTTTAACTTAGTATTAAACATATGGGGTTCGTGAAAAACTTTGGATCTACAATCATTCAACGAGTATGAGAATGTTGTGGTGTTGTAAGGTTTGCCTGCTTGGTAAATGTTTAATGTTAACGAATTAAGATCATAGGATTTATCAATATCAACAACAGTAATGTTTTTAAAACCCAATTTAAGTAAGATCTTTGAAGCCTCATGAGTGGTAAATACAGGAATGTCTTTTTGAAATAGGTTCATTGACTCAGAATCAAGATGATCTGAAAAATGAGCAGTGATTATAATATGTGTAACTTGATCTATCAGATTATGCTCCAATAAATAAGCTTCAGTGGTTGAGCTTCGATTAAGCAACCATTTCAACCCCGGAAAAACTTGTTTTTTTGTTAACCAAGGATCAACAACAATTAAATCGCCATCATTGGAATAAACCCATGATTGGTAGTCATCTCCACGAATAATTTGCATATATATATAATTTCATAAATGAGAATAAAAACCATAGTGATAATGATTATCATTAAAAAAATACCTTAAATCAGTGCTTTACATATTATATAAAACAAAATAAAGTATCTTGAATTATTAAATTTTATGGAGAATACATGGAAATGAAAGAAATTAATTCACAAGAAGTTTGCGATATATTAAATGAAATTATGGAATATGAACTTGCAGGAGTTGTTCGTTATACACATTCCTCGTTGATGGTTTCTGGTCCATATAGAATACCTATTGTGACTTTTCTTAAAGAACAAGCAGCAGAGTCAATGCTTCATGCTCAACAGGCTGGTGAATTGTTGGTTGGTCTTGATGGTCACCCAAGTCTAAAAGTTGCAAAAATTGAAGAAACACATAGGCACTCAATCAAAGACATTCTAGAGGAAGGACTCGAACATGAGCTGCATGCATTAAGTTTATACAAAAAATTATTAACAAGTGTTGCTGATGCTTCGGTTTACTTAGAAGAATATGCTAGAGGCATGATTGGTGAGGAGGAACAGCACTCGCTTGAGCTTAAGGCTATGTTAAAAGACTATGGGTAATTTCTACGAGGCTGCCTCATTGATAATGCTCTGAAGGTCTCCAGCTTCATGCATTTCAGTGACTATGTCGCATCCACCAATCAATTCCCCGCCAACAAAAACTTGGGGAAAAGTTGGCCAATCAGAAATACTTGGCAAAGTTTGTCTTATATCTTGATTTTCTAAGATATCAACATATGAGAATTCAGCGCCGCAATCAATTAAGACCTGAACTGTTTTAGCAGAAAATCCACACTTAGGTTCATAAGGAGACCCCTTCATATAAATTAGAATTTTATTATCTTTAATCTGATCTTTTATTTTATCTTCAATTGACATTATTGCTCATTCCTTACTGCTCTGATGTATTTCATTATGGTGTCGTCGAAACCAAATTTCAATGCATCTGTGATAATTGCATGACCGATTGACACCTCATCAACACTTCCACATTCAATTAAATGAGGTAGATTATCTAAATTAAGATCATGGCCAGCATTAACTCCAAGCATAGATTTTTTTGCTGAATTGATACACTCAATAATATTGCTTTTACACAGTGAAAGATTTACATGATCTTCTTCTTCTAAAAATTTAGCAAATGGTCCTGTATAAATCTCAATTCTATCAAAGCCAATTTTTTGGGCATATTCAACCGAATCTAAATTAGCATCAATAAATAAACTTGTTCTTGCATTAGAGTCTTTAAGAGATCTAATAAATTTATTTAATTCATCATCTAAAAAACCTGGTTGCCATCCATGATCAGAAGTAATTTGCTGAAGATCATCTGGGACCAATGTAACTTGCTCAGGATTTGTATGAGCGCATAATTCCTGAAAGCCAATAAATTCTTCTTTGGGCATGGAGAAAGGATTACCCTCTAAATTAAATTCAATATTATTTTCTTTGCAGAGTTTAGATAAGTTGATGGCATCTTGAGATGTAGCATGCCGATGATCCGGTCTTGGATGAAGAGTAAGCCCATCAACTCCAAGCTCAATACATTTATATGCATAGTCCGTTAACGAAGGGTTATCGTTGCCTCGAGAGTTTCTAATTAAAGCAATTTTATTTAGATTGACACTAAGCTTCATAAAGGAAAAAAGAGCTAGCCTCTGTCTTTAAAATCATCCACATTAATATCAATTGAGCTGACATCGCTAGGTTGTGAAATAGATGATTCATCCCAAAAAGCTCTACCGCTTACAATCTTACCCTCTTCATTGACAATGAAGTGATCAACAATCGCAATATCCATTCCAGAATTATCCTTGATATTTCTAACCTGCATTACAGCCTTTAGAATTCCTTCATTGGAACAAATTACAGTCTCAACGTTTGTTGGTTTAATTTCCATTCCGTCGGTATGACCGAAATCCCAAAAAGCACATATAGCCTCAATTCCATTACAAGGAGCAGTTCCTACAGGATCCTCAAATATGGCCTTATCATCCCAAAGACTTCTAAATAACTCCTTGTCATTATTTTTGTATGCTAGAACATAATTATCTAAAGCAGATTGAACCTTTTCTTTCATGTTTTTTCCTCTTTTTGAATTCCCTTCTCTTGTAAGAGAATTTTAGTAAATTTGTTATCTGAATTAATCGGCGACACCTGCTCCCATATACGATCATATTCAGAATGCTGAATTAACCATTGGCCATTAATTTTTATATAAGTATCTTCGTATAATGCGGTGCCCTGAGTAACACTGCCTAAATCAAAATTATAAAAAATGTCCTGCAGGTACCATTTGCCAGTTGCCTCGGTTTCCGAAAGTACTTCAATTTCAGGATGATGAGCTGTATGCATAGCAGCAGTTTGATTGTGAAATGCATGAGTTAAACTTTCTTTGATAGTCTCTTTGCCCTCAGACTCCCATCTATAGGTGCCACCTCGATAGTCTATTGATATATCTGGTGAAAAGACATTATCTAGCAAGTCGAAATCAGCCATATCGATAGCCCTAAAATATCTATGTTTAAGATTTTTAATTTCTTCAATATCAATTAATTTTTGCAGTTTATCCATGGTTGTATTATCTCAGATATGCCTGACCTCCATCTAACATGATCGTAGATCCAGTAATATAATTCATCCCATCTGATAAAATATGACAAACAGCCTGACCTATATCATCTTTACAATCACCAACTCTGCCTAGTGGTATAGTTTTTAGAAATTCATTTGCCTCATCAGGATGCTCGCTCATCCACCAATCCATTCCAGTAGATTTTGCAAGAGGCATTATACAATTTACTAAAATATTATCTGGACCCCATTCAACTGCTGCGGCCCTAGATAGAGATCGAATTGACTCTTTTACTGCCGCATAAGCTCCATAAGAGTTTGAGTCAGGTCTCAATGCAGAAGAGCTTGCTAGGTTAATAATTTTACCGCTTCCTTTTAAATGTGGATAACAAGCTTTCATATAACGAAAAGTAGCTAAGGGTCCGGAGTCCCACCCATTGATAAAGGACTCATCAGTTACGTCTAAAATATTTCCTAGAGGTACTTCTTGAGCATTATTAATTAAAATATTTAATGAATTAAACTTAGACAGCGCTGCTTCAATAGAGCTATTGATTGAGTCATTACTTTTTACATCGCACTCAATAGCTATGGCTGACCCACCTGCTTTGTTAATATCATCAGCAACGGACTCAACTTTAGAAAGGGTTCTGCCTACCAAGCAAACATTTGCTCCATTAGAAGCAAGTGCTCGAGCTATACCCTCGCCTACTCCTTGACCAGAACCAGTGATCAAAGCCGTTCTGTTTGAAAAATCCATTGTTAAAAATTAGAACCAGTAATATCTTTAGCAGCCAAGTAACCAAATGTCATAGCTGGACCGAGTGTTGAACCGGGGCCAGGATATGTCGGCAGTAAGGCTGTTGAACAATTACCGCAAGCATAAAGTCCTGGTATAGCTTTGCCATCTTTGTTAAGCACTCTTGCATTTGTATCTATAACTAAACCACCTGCGGTACCCATTTCACCTGGGTAAAGAACCATACAATAAAATGGCCCTGTCTCTAACGGAGCAAGGCAAGGATTTGGAGTTACAGATGGATCACCATAATATCTGTCATAAACGCTATCACCTCGATGTAGATCAATATCTTTGCCTGATTTAGCATACTCATTAACTTTTAATTGAGTTGCTAAAAGGCCTTCAACATCTATACCCGCAACTTCGGCGAGCTCTTCCAATGTTTCACCCTTGGATAAGAATGATGGGGTCCACCATTCTTTAGGAACAGCTGAATCTGGCTGCATTGATGCTTGAAGAAGAGGTCCGCATGGACGATTTTTTCTAAATGTACTGTCAAATATCATATAGCAAGGAGCACATGGATTTCCTTCTGCATATTTATCAAACATATCATTTACAAAGCTGACATAATTTTGAGATTCATTAGAAAATCTTTCGCCATTCTTATTAACAGTAAAGTTTCCTGGCATTGATTTATCTACCATTGAAAGCCATCCTTTATCTTGTCCTGGAACTTTCATAACTGTAGACCACCATCCTGTATCCATTTGATGAGTATCAGCTCCTAATTTTAAAGCAGCTTTTAAAGCATCTCCTGTGTTATAGGTGTTGGCAGCACTCCACTCTATATTTGTGGGTTTAGGTAAATATTGCTCTCTCAAATTTTGATCTTTCTCGAAACCACCTGAAGCCAGAATAACTCCCTTGTTAGCTTTGATATTAATCTCAACATTATTTTTAGTGGCTTTAATACCAACAACTGACCCATTTTCATCAATAAGGTCAGTCATTGCAGTTTCCGTCCACAAATCTACATTTCTATCTTTTAAAGATAAAATTAATCTTGCAACACCTGCGTTACCCATAGTTAAGCGTCTATCTTTCCAACCCCATTTAAATCTCATGGGTATATCTAAGATATATTTAGTAAATAACTTTGCAAACTGAGTCTTCCAACCTGGTAGTGCTCCGAGCAACAGCTGACCTTCTACCTGAGTAAAATTCATATTTATTGGCCCCATAGTAAATGCTGTTTGCGGATGCTGTTCCCTAAGTTTACCTAGATCATCTCCTAGCTCTGTACCTTTAATGGGCTCGGGCTCCATTGACCTATTTCCAGCTTTTCCACCTGGGTTATCTGGAAAGTAATCTGGATAGTGGGCTAGGTTTCTGTACTTCACTTGTGAATTTTCATGAAGATAATCAATCATTTTTGGACCTTCAGAAAGGTAAGTTTCTACAAGCTCATCTTTAATTTGACCTTCAGGTGAGACACTATTTATATAATCTCTTGCATCTTGATCAGAATCATCAACATTCTCAGCTTTTGCATACCTATTGTTCGGAATCCATACACCTCCCCCTGATGTAGCAGAGGTTCCACCAAATTGAGTGCTTTTTTCAATTACCAATGTTTTAGCACCACCGTCATGACTGCATATAGCAGATGTTAAGGCTCCATTACCAGAACCAATCACAACTACATCAAATTCATAATCCCATTTCATAATAATTTTTTTAATTTTCTTCAAATTGTAACTAATTCACTATAACCCATAGGGTATTTTTTAAAAAATAATCATATATCTTTATTATTATTGACAAAATTTTACTTGTTGATACTCCCAAATTATTTTCATTAATGTCTATAATCTAATTTTATAAATTTATAATAATTAGATGAAAACTGACATATGCAAAAAACTTGGAATTGAATATCCTATATTTGCTTTTACTCATTGCAGAGATGTTGTTGTTGCAGTTAGTAAAGCTGGAGGAATTGGAGTGCTTGGTGCCGTAGGCTACTCTCCGGAACAGTTAAAGGAGGAGCTTGATTGGATTGATGAACATATCGGAGAATATCCGTATGGTGTTGATACAGTAATTCCTCAGAAATACGAAGGAATGGATGAGAAAGATCCTGAGCAATTATTGGAATCTTTGCAAAAAATGATACCAGAGGGTCATAAAGAGTTTGTTGAAGAACTTCTGTCAGATAATGGTGTTCCTGAGGCTCCAGAAACTAATGGTCCAAAGGGAGGGCTCTTAGGCTGGACAGAGGCAACAGCTGAACCTCAAATTGATGAAGCTCTAAAACATCCAAATGTAAAACTGATTGCCAATGCATTGGGAACTCCTCCCGCTGATATGATTAAAAAAATTCAAGATAAGGGTGTTTTAATTGGAGCTTTATGTGGAAAAATTAAACAAGCTGTTGCTCATAAAGAAGCTGGATTAGATTTTATAATAGCTCAGGGTGGCGAAGGTGGTGGCCATACTGGAGAAATAGGAAGCATTGTCTTGTGGCCTCAAATTATTGATGCTGTAGAGGGTCTACCTGTTCTTGCTGCAGGAGGCATTGGAAATGGAAGACAAATGGCGGCAGCCATGTCTACAGGAGCACAGGGAGTTTGGTGTGGTTCATTGTGGCTTGCTGTTGAAGAAGCAGCAGCTCAGCCAGCTGAAAAAGACTCATATTTGAATGCAACAAGTGAAGACACTATTAGAAGTAAAGCTTGGACAGGAAAACCAGCTCGAATGTTAAAAAACAAATGGACTGAGGCATGGGAAAATCCTGAAAACCCAGACCCATTACCCATGCCACTTCAAGGGATGATCACTTTTGATGCTATGAGACGCACGTCTATATATGCTGGCTCTGGGAATACGCAAGCTGTATCATTTAACGCAGCTGGACAAGTGATCGGTCAAGTAAAACAAATTGAATCTGTAAAAGATGTTATTTATAGAATTATTAATGAGTATCTTGATTCTGTTGAGCGATTAAACTCTTTGCTACCAAAAGAATAAATTTTATTAATGCTTGAAAATCTCTTTTCTGAGCTCAATGACTTGCTATGGGGTCTTGGTATAGTTTCTTTTTCTATAGTTGGATTGTTGATATTACCAAAAAAATTTTCAGATAAACTCGGTCAGCATCCTTTAATTTTGGTGATTATGTTTTTTTCAATTCTATATTTAGTAATAAGAGTATTTAACTAATTGCTTGAGTTGAAGTCAGACGAAAAGTCCTCGACTAAATTAATAAATGCTTTTACTCCATTAGATAAAGCAGAATCATCAACATAAAAGTACGGCGAATGATTTGTTGGGCTATCTTCGTCACCCGGCGCATTGACTCCCAAGAAAAAGAATAAACCTGGAACTTGTTTCGCAAAAAATGAAAAATCCTCAGCGCCAGTCCTAGGAACTCTTGCTTCAAAAAAATCTCCATCAGCAGCTTCGCTCAGAGATGAGGAATATTTATTAGCAAGCTCTTCGTCATTAACAGTTACTGGATAGCCCCCATATACCTGAAATTCTGCAACAGCCTTGGCATGATGAGCAGCAGCTACATTTTCAGCAATAAGCTTAATCTCATCTCGTATTTGAGCAGCATAAGAATCTTTAAATGTTCTAATAGTGCCTTCTAAGAATGCTGTTGAGGGTATGATGTTATTCCTCGTTCCTGCTTTCATAATACCAACTGTGACCACTGCTTGGCTGTCTAGAAGATTTAACCTTCTGCTAACAATCGTCTGAAGAGTTGTTGCTATATCGGATGCTGCAATAATTGGATCTACGCCACTCCAAGGTCTTGAACCATGTGTCTGCTTGCCTTGTACGGTTATTCTGAAAGCTTCTGCTGAAGCCATAATTGGGCCAGGCTTTGTCCAAATTTGACCATTTTTAAAATTTGATACGTGCAATCCAAAGATGGCATCCGGCTTTTCAATCTCAAAAAGACCTTCTTTAAGCATTAGCTCTGCACCGCCCTCTTCTCCCTCCGGAGCACCTTCTTCAGCAGGCTGAAAAATTAGTAAGATATCACCATTTAATTTATCTGTATTTCTAGACAGGAAACTTGCAACTCCGAGCAAGACTGCTATGTGAGCATCGTGACCACACGCATGCATAACTCCAACTTCATTTCCTTGATATGTAGTTTTAACTTTTGATGAAAATGGGAGATTGAGTTTTTCAGTAACCGGTAAACCATCAATATCAGCCCTAAGTGCAATTAACGGACCTGGGTTTTGACCCCTAATAAACGCGGTGACCCCAGTGATGCCAAAGTCTGTATTTGGTTCAAGACCCATCTCAGTTAATGCCTCAACTATAGATTCTTGGGTCTTATATTCTCTGTTTGAGAGTTCTGGATACTGATGAAAATGATGTCTCCAATCAGTAACCTTCGTCATTACTCCTTGCAAGTCTCTATCCAATTGAGATTTTAAGTCATCTGCTTCAATAGGACTTATAAGCACAAGCAATACAAAGAACGGAATTAAATTTTTCATCGTCTATCCTCTTTTAAAAATATTTATAAAAATGGCTGGGGTTGAATCCATATATTCTTTGAAATCAGATCGTCTTTCTAAAGAGCGTTTGTCCATCATTGAGACTGATGCAATGGCTATTAAAGCATACATAATTAAAGTGCCTACCAAAAGCCATGCAAAGTTAAAATTAGCTGCCAATGCAAAGACAAAAAGACTAAACCAAAATAATATTTCTCCAAAATAATTTGGATGACGCGAGTAATACCATAGACCTGATTTCATAGTTTTAGGCTCAGAAAGGTTCCTCCTAAAATTAAACATTTGCTGATCAGAAATAATTTGAATTATGACTGCTGCTATAGCTAAAAAAGCAGCCAATATATCTAAATTATTTAATTCATTTCCTGGATAAGCAAGAGCATAAATCATTGGGAGTAATGCCATATAAACACATAGCGTTGGAATAAGATGTATGGAACCAAAATCGACTATAAAGTATTGTAATTTGTTATTTGTTTTTCCTTTCATCATGATGTAACGCCAATCTTCATGTGAAAAGCCTTCCCACGATCTCATCCAGTTATAAGTTAATCGGATGGCCCAAAACAATAAACATGCATGCATTAAAAATGCTCGCTGAACGTTTCCTGCAGCGGCAATATCTGCCCAACACATAATTGTTAAGACAACAGGAATAACTGACCAAAAAGCATCATACCAACTAGAATTTTTGAAAATAACACTTAAAAAATATATAAAAATTGTAGCCTCAATATGACAGACGAGTACTTTGAAAATTAATGATGACTCAGAGAAGAGGTTCCAAGTAAACAGCATAGAATAAATACATGCTATGTAACCAAATAAAATAACCGATAGATGTAAAAGTTTAGTTTTCATGTGATATTAATTAATTTTTTGGGTTGATGATAATCATTGTTAATTGGGATAAGAGGTATAGACTGTAAACTAATTAAGTCTCGAAGATTACTATTTAATGAATCATACAATGTGTTTCTTTGCTGTAAATTTAATCCTAGCTCATTGACGATTCCTTCAACTTCCTCCAATCGGAGTTCCTGACCAAAAGAAGCACCGGCAGATCTTGTAATAGATTCATTCATCAATACTCCTCCGATATCATTTATCCCAGAAGATAATAGAAATTTTAGCCCAGGAAGACCCATTTTAACCCAAGAACCTTGAATATTATTGATCTGGCCTTGGAACAAAATCCTTGCAACAGAATGAACCAAAATTGTTTCTTTAAAAGTAGGCCCAGGTCTAGCTTGTCCTCGCCTAAATATTGGTGCCTCATCAGCAACAAATGGCAAAGGAACAAATTCAGTTATGCCATTAGTTTTCTTTTGTAGGTTTAAAAGCTCAAGTAAATGATGCGCGACGTGTGCTGTTTTCTCTATATGGCCAAACATCATTGTTGATGTTGTGGGTAATCCTACAGAATGTGCAGTTTCAATAATCTCAATCCATTGCTTAGTGGTAAGTTTATCAGGGCAAATAATTGCTCTTATGTCATCATGCAAAATTTCTGCAGCCGTGCCTGGAAGTGAATTCAAGCCTGCTTTTTTTAACTCTACAAGAAACTCTTTAGCAGAAATATTTAAAGTTTTTCGGCCGTGATCAATCTCCAAGGGAGAAAAGGCGTGAATATGAATTGACGATGAGGCTGATCTAATTGCCCTTACAATATCAAGATAAGTTTCACCAGAATATTTTGGATGTATTCCTCCCTGTAAACAGACTTCCGTAGCGCCTCTACCAACTGCTTCATGAGTTCTTCGAATAATCTCTTCGTGGGAAATATTATATGGCTTACCTCTTAAGTCATCATGACCCCTGCCTTTGGAAAAAGCACAAAAATTACATTTGAATGAGCATATGTTTGTGTAGTTAATATTTCTATTAACAACAAAAGTGATATCTGATCCATGTATTTGTGATTTAACACCATTGGCATAATCTCTAACATATTTAAAATCATTATCAGACGTCTCAAGTAACTGTTGAATATTCTCAATAGATGGATTTTTTTCAACATTATCTATTGATTGACGAATATTAGAATTAAATATAACTTCTGGATATGAAGGTATTTTATTACTAATACCTGATCTCCAGAAATCAGATCGAATGAGAGACTGAGAATCAGTTATTTGAAGAAGTTGAGAGGATATTCTAGGTGATGAGAAGCTATCAAGATCAATAAAATACTTGGGATATAAAGTTGCTCTTGGTTTTAAAGATTGGTTCGAAGTTGAGGTTATTTTATTTAACTTTTCTATTTCAGGCCAAGGTGCCTCTGGATTAACATAATCCTTGGTAACTGGTGATATTCCACCAAAATCATTTATTCCAGACTGAGATAACTGTTTGATGTTATCTGAATTTAGATTGGGTGGGACCTGCAGGCTAATATCACCAGGCAAGAGCAATCTGGCCATTGCAATAGTCCACATAAGCTCATCAAATGATGGTTCACTTGCATTTGCCATCAATGTATTAGGTTTTGCTCTAAAATTCTGCACTATAACCTCTTGGATATGATTGTATGTGAGATGCAATTCAGATATTTTGTGTAATGACTGTAAGCGCTCTAACCTTGTTTCACCTATTCCTATTAATATTCCAGTGGTAAATGGAACCTTTTGTCTTCCAGCTTCCTCCAATGTTTTCATTCTAAAAATAGGATCTTTGTCTGGAGATCCGTAATGTGGTTGGCCTTTTTCAGTCAACCGAGTAGATAAAGACTCAACCATCAATCCCATGGAGCCACTTAGGGGTTTAAGTTTGGTAATTTCATCAGCGGTTAAGCAACCAGGATTTAAATGAGGTACTAAGGATGTCTCATTTAATACAGCTTCAGCACATGCAGCCAAATAATCATTTGTTGTCTTATATCCATTTTCTGACAACCACTCTCTTGCAGCTCTATATCTCAATTCTGGCTTATCGCCTAGGGTAAATAAAGCTTCATAGCAACCATTAGCCTCACCCTCTTTAGCAATTGAGATAACTTGATCAATTGATAAATACGGTGATTCAACTTTCTTAGGAGTTTGAGCAAAAGTGCAGTAATGACAAACATCACGACATAAGAATGTTAAAGGGATGAAAACCTTTGGTGAAAAGGTTAATAGGTTATTGTAATGTTTTATTTTCTTATCATAAGAAGCCTTTAACAAAGCATCAGATAAACAAATATTGGCTAAGGAACTTAATTTAGAAAATTCAATTGATCCCGAAGCAATTAATTGCTTTAAGGCTTGGTTTGACTGTTCTTGAATTTTCAACGATTTAACTGTTAATGTATTTAATTAGTTTGAAGTAATCCTCCTCGGAGTCAAGGTCATCTTGAAGGCTTTCAATCGAAATATCTTTAAATTTTAATCCATTATTTTTAAATTCGTCCATAAAAAGATTGTAACTATTGAATCCAAATTTTAGATCAAAGGATATTGCTGAATTAAACATCAAGCAGTTTGTTCCCTGACTCGAAAGATCAGAAATAATACTTACTTTTTTCATGTCAAATGAATGAGCTAACTCATGAAGATCTATTTCATTTATTTTAGGAAGATCTGCATGCATGATTAAAACAGCATCATTTGTTGTTTGTGCATAAATGGCTTCATTCAAAGCATCATTCAATGATGAGTTTGTAAAATATGAAGTTGAATAGTCTAAATGTAAGTTACTGTCATTTGTAACAACTGTTATTGAGTTGCAGATTTTAGAATTATGTAAAGTATCAATAGTTTTTTTTGCCATTGAGGCAGCTAAAATTTCCCGTTCAGAGGAGCTAATAATGTTTGCTAGTCGATTTTTTGAAGATGAAAACTTTTTGATCGGTATAAATGCAGAGACATTCATTTATTTTGATTCAAGCTCATCAATGATTGTCTTAGCTAGTGCATTTTTTTTATCAAGACTGTTCATAATTAAATCACCAATATGTACCTCATATCCTAGCTTATTTAATTCATCGGACTCAGTTACATCAGATGAATCTATAAATATTCTTTTAGAATAATTTTTATAAAATTTAGCAATAGTTTTTACGCTTACTTCTTGGCCGAGCTCTTGCATCATTTTTGCTGTTGGCCCTTTTAATGACTGAGCATTAACAATTGGGCTGATAGTTGTAACTTTATGTGAAAAATCATGTAAATAATTATTTAGTTTGGGTAATTGGAGCATTGGATCAATGCTTACATAAGGATTTGATGGGCATATGATGATTTCGTCATAAATTGATAAATCAAGATCTTTGTTAAAATCAGCCTTATCAAGCCCCTTGAAAACAAAATCAGTTACAGGTGGCTCGCATTTCAATTTAACAAAATATTCTTGAAATGAAAGCAACCTATTTTTTGTTTGTATATAAGTTTCAACAGATTGATTACTCATTGGAAAAATATATTTCGGCAGATTGAATGAATCACATAAATTATGTGTTGCTTCTGTAAGAGATTGACCGGAATTAATTAAATATGTTCTTTGAAGATGGGTCGCTAAATCTTTGTCTCCAAGTTGAAACCATGTTTCTCCCTCCATATCAGATAACGCTGAAAGCATATTCCATGATTCATTTTTTCTACCCCAGCCCTTTGATATGTCTGATTCACCAGCGAGGGTATACATTACAGTATCAAGATCAGGACAGATTCTTAAACCAAGATGCGTAAAATCATCTCCAGTATTTACGGCAATAGTTAAATTTTCTGGATCGATTGAATTTTTAAATCCTAGGGCAAGCTTGGCTCCACCAACACCTCCACACAATAACAAATAATTTTTCATCTAAACAAGTCCTCTTCTTCACTTCTAATTAAAGATCGAGAGTCGCTAATATTATTTTGTTTAAATTTATATCCCTTGATTAACACAACAGGTTTTTTTTGTGCAGCCTGC
>CABWYS010000018.1 GCA_902509555.1 uncultured SAR86 cluster bacterium | reverse complement strand
TTAACTTGAGAAGAAATAATTTGAGATATTTCTTTTTTTAAAAAATCTTCTATCTTGGGCAATCTCGTAGAAGACATGCTATGAAATACTTTGAGCCTCTTCTTTTCTATCAAAGACTTCTACTTTGTCGCCAGGTCTTATATCTTTATAGTTCTTGATGCCAACTCCGCATTCTGTTCCAGATTTAACCTCTGCAACGTCATCTTTAAATCTTCTAAGTGAATCAAGCTCACCTTGATGAATTACAACATCATCTCTTAGAACTCTAACAGGTTTGCTTTTCATAATAGATCCCTCAACTACCATACACCCTGCAACTTGACCAAATTTAGGAGAATTAAATACTTCTAAAACCTCAGCCGTTCCTACAATCTCTTCTTTAATAATTGGATCTAGCAAGCCGCTTAATCTAGCTTTAACTTCATCTATTAACTCATAAATAATACTGTGATAAGACAGCAATATTTCCTCACCCTCAATAATTTTCTTGGCAGCATTATCTGAGCGAACGTTAAAGCCTAAAATAATTGATTCTGTAGCTAGCGCCAAGTTTGCATCTGATTCAGAAATTCCTCCAACACCAGAAGCAACAACTTTAATGGATGCATCATCATTTCCGATTTCAGCTAAGGCTGCAACAATTGCTTCAGAAGTACCAGCAACATCAGATTTCAAGATAACATTTAATATCTTTTTGTTAGATTGGCCCATGGATTCAAAGATATTACCAAGGCTTTCATCTCTTTGTTTCAAAACTTTTCGATCTTTAAGCTTACTCTCTCTAAATTCAGCGATTTCACGTGCCTCTTTATCATTCTTAACCACTTGGAAGGTTTCACCTGCATCAGGAACATTGCTAAGTCCTAATATCTCTACGGCAAAAGAAGGTTCAGCAGATTTTAATTTGCTCCCGTCAGATCCAATAATGCTTTTAACTTTTCCGACAGCAGAACCACAAACAACCATATCTCCAACTTTCAAAGTGCCATTTTGAACAAGCAATGTAGCAACAGCTCCTCTGAATTTATCTAATTCAGATTCAATAACAACTCCTTGAGCTTGTCCCTCATAGTGAGCCTTAAGCTCTAAAAGCTCAGATTCTAGAGCTACGGCTTCAAGAAGCTTGTCAACTCCATCTCCTTTTAATGCAGAAACTGGGACCATTTGAATATTGCCACCCCAGTCCTCTGGAGTTAAGTCTTTTGCAGCTAAATCTCCTTTAATTCTTTCTACATCTGCGCCTTGTAGATCCATTTTGTTGATTGCTACAACAATTGAAACGCCAGCTGCTTTAGCATGATTGATAGCTTCTTCTGTTTGAGGCATTACTCCATCATTTGCAGCCACAACTAAAATTACAACATCAGTTGTATTAGCTCCTCTTGCTCTCATAGAGGAGAATGCTGCATGCCCAGGGGTATCTATAAATGTAATCACAGAATCGCCAACCGGCACCTGATATGCCCCAATGTGCTGCGTAATTCCTCCAGCTTCTCCATCCACTACTTTGGTCTTACGAATAAAATCAAGCAAGGTTGTCTTACCATGATCAACATGTCCCATGACTGTTATAACTGGTGCTCTGGTTTTAGGGGTATCTAAATAATTTATGTTGCCTATAATTTCATCTTCTACTGATGAATCACTCAAAGCAATTCCATTGTGGCCTAATTCTTCAGCAACTAAGATGCCAGTTTCCTGATCTATTGAGTCATTAATTGATGCTGCAACTCCCATACTCATCAAGACTTTAACGACTTCACCACCTTTAATAAACATTAGCTTGGCCAACTCGCCAACCTGAATCATTTCTGGAACTTCTACATCTCGCTTAATAAATTCAGCAGGTTTTGCGAATTGGTGCTCAGTACCCTCGTTAAAACTAGTTTCTCTTCGAGAGTAATCCTTGGCTGCTCGAGATAATTGATCTTTAACATTAACTCTTGTTTGAGGTTTTTGTTGAGTAATAGGTTTTTGCTGTTTCGATTTCTTTGCGGCTTGTTGTTGTTCTTGTTTTAAACGGATGGCCTCTTTAATCTGATCTTCCCTTTTTTGCTGCTGTTCTTTTAAATTTTCAGCAGCTGCTTGCCTTTTTGCTTCAATATTATCTATAAGACCCTCAGACGAGCTAGGGGCAGATGAGGCAGGCTGAGATAGCGTGCCTTTTGACTTAACTGTAACTCCTACGCTACTTGAGGATGATGTAAGAGAAGAAGACCCAGAGCTTTTTCGTTCTTTTAATGATTTTAGTATCGCTAATTTATCAGCAGGAGTTATTTCATCTGAGGCTGAACTATGTGAAAGTCCAGCAGCTTTCATTCTCTCTAATAGAGCATCATCCTTAATTTTTAAGGTTTTCGCAAAATCTTTTACTGTAAGTCCCAAAGCAATAACTTCCTTTTTTTTAGTTAAACCAGCTCTCTCGAGCTTTCATTATAATATCTGCTGCTTTCTTTTCGGTGATTTCAATAATATCTTGTAGCTCATCCACAGCCAATTCTGCAATATCATCTTTGCTTTTAAGAGCATTAGAGACAAGAGTTTCGACCTCTTCTTCGCTAAAGCCTAATTCTGTGAGTGATTCCAGATTTGATTCTTCTTGAGTTATCTCGCCCATGGCTTCCATCAAAGCAGCGTCTGCAGCTGCAGCTTTAATTTCTTCAGCTCTTGCTTCATCAATTTCCATTGCAACAGATAGCTTTCCATCTTCAGCATAAGCAATATCATCAAAAGTTAGAAATCCTCCTCTAATTAGAGCTTCAGCCTCTTTTTCATCAATACTTAGATTGTCCATAAGCTTAGCTTGAAATTCGGCTTCCACAACTCTCTCTTTTGCTTCAGCTTCATTGCTGCTAATAATATTTAATTCCCATCCAACCAGTCTGGATGCTAGTCTAATATTTTGACCTCTTGAACCTATAGCAAGAGCTAAATTTTCTTCATTTACAGCAAGCTCCATTGAACGAGAATCTTCGTCCATAACGATTGATTCAACTTTCGCAGGGGCAAGAGAATTAATTACCATTTGCGCAGGATTATCATCATAAATAATAATATCTATTCTTTCATTTCCAAGCTCGCCAGAAACTGACTGCACTCTTGAACCTCGCATTCCAACGCAAGCTCCTACAGGGTCTATACGCCCATCATTTGTTTTCACAGTAATTTTTGATCTAGAACCAGCATCTCTAGCAATTCCTCTGATTTCAATGATGTCCTCGTTAATTTCAGGAACTTCAATTCTAAATAATTCTGTTACCATTTCAGAGCATGTTCTGCTTAACATTAGCTGAGAACCCCTGCCCTCAATTTCTTTGATTTGAAGTATCGCTCGCATCCTATCATTAATTTTATATATCTCGCCTGGAAGCAGTTGATCTCTTGGAAGGATTGCTTCGATGTCATTTCCAATGTCAACAATAATGTTGTCTCTAGTTACTCTTTTGACGGTTCCATTCATTAGGGAGTTATCTTGAGATTTGAACATTGCCACGATTGTGTCTCTTTCGGCTTCACGAACCTTTTGCATCATGACTTGACGAGCTGCTTGAGTTTCAATTCTTCCAAATGCAACATTATCTACATCTTGAGAAAAAGTATCGCCGATACTCATTTTAGAATCTGATTCTGTAATATGAGTTTCCTTATGAAAATCTTCAGAATTTTCATCTTCCACAAGCCAATGCCTATGAGTTGAGTATTCCCCTGAAGTTCGATCAATAGAAACAGATATATCTGCATCTTCATGAAAATGTCTAAGAGATGCGCTTGCAATAGCTGTCTCTAGAGCTCCAAATATAATTCCCTCTTCAATCCCTTTCTCATTAGAAACAGATTCAACTACTGCTAAAATTTCAATGCTTTCCATTATTTATTTACCCTCATAAGTTCTTCAAAATTTGGTTTTAGTCTGCATAGATCAAGATCTATAAAATTTAAGCTCAATTCTTCTTCCCCACAATCAAACAAGATTTCATCATTGTTAACATCTATAAGCTTAGCTACAAGACTTTTTTTACCATTTTTAATTTCTCTTAACTTTAAATCAAATTCCTCTTTTAGAAATGCTGAGAGCTGCTCAGCTTTAAAAAACTTTCGATCTATGCCTGGTGTAGATACCTCTAGAACATAATCCTGGTCTAAAAATGCATCATTTAAAGCAAGTTCATAGTTAAGATCCTTAGCTACTTTTTCACAATCCTCTATCGTTGCACCGGCAATTGCATCAATATAGACTCTAATTGTAGGTCTATTTTTACCTCTTAATAATTCGATGCCCCAAAGCTCACAACCATGACTGGTCACAACAGGTTCGATGGCATCTTCTATTTCTTCTATTCTCATATCTCTAAAAATAAAAATGGGGCAATTGCCCCAGTTCGTATCTAATTTACTGGTAGCGGGGGCTGGATTTGAACCAACGACCTTCGGGTTATGAGCCCGACGAGCTACCAGACTGCTCCACCCCGCATCGCAGAGGAATAGAGTGTATAGAAAGCAAGTACTGAAGGTCAAGTCAATTCAAATTTATTTAAGCAATAAAAATTTATCTTGTTATAATTCTTCACTTTGCCGAAGTGGTGGAATTGGTAGACACGCTAGCTTGAGGGGTTAGTGAGCGAAAGCTCGTGCGGGTTCAAGTCCCGCTTTCGGCACCATATCTGATTATAAGATTCAGAGATCTTGTTGAGTTACTCTACTGGGATTTCGGTTGTTTTTGTTGCTTCTTGAATTTCTTCATCAGTAAACAATACTTCAGTGTTAGCATTTTTTAATAATACTGCTTGAGCTAAATTCAAGATTAAAAAAAGAGCAGCAATAAATGCTGTCAGTTTTCCAAGAAAGTTAGAAGGTCCTACTGCGCCGAACATAGAATTTGAAGATCCGCCACCGAAAGCTGAACCCAAGTCAGAACCCTTACCTTGCTGCAAAATTACTAACACAATCAATACAATTGCTAGGATTATGCTGATAATTTTAATTGCTGTGATAATCATTGTTATACTCTTAGTTCATTAAAGACATTTGCAATTAAAGCAAACTCTCTTCCATCCAGAGAAGCTCCACCTATTAATGCTCCATCAACATTTTTTTGCTCAAACAAAGATGATGCATTTTTGAAGTTTACACTCCCTCCATACAAAACTGACTCTAAACCAATTTTTGGAAAACGAGATTGTACTACATCTTTGATCATTTCATGAACAGAATTTATTTCTTCTGGGTTTGGCGTCTTTCCAGACCCAATCGCCCAAACAGGTTCATAGGCAATAATCAAAGAACTTAACTCATTTGCATTCTCAAAAGCCTCAATAATCTGTTGCTCAAGTACATTGAAAGTATTATTACTTTGGTTCTCTTCGGCTGACTCCCCAATACATAAAATTGGAATTACAGAATTGTTATTGGCTTGAATTAATTTCTGGGAAATAATCTGATTTGTTTCATGGAACAAAATTCGCCTTTCGGAATGGCCAATAATGCTAAATTCACATCCTAGGTCTTTAATCATAGAGGCAGATATTTCTCCAGTGCGTGCACCGGTTTCTTCCAAATCAATATTTTGTGCGCCAATCTTAATATCACGATCGGCAATAATGCTCTTCAAATGATCTATGTACAAATAAGCAGGCGCAATCCCTACAGATGAGAAATCTTCACCATTGAAACTTTTAGAGAAATCAAGTAACCATTGATAATTAAATTCTCTTGAACCATTGAGTTTCCAATTTGCTACTATGCACAATGACATAAGTTATTTTTTAAACATTGTTGCAATATCATTTGCATATTTTGTTGCGGCTATCTCATCTTCTGATTCAACCATTACTCTTATCTTATTTTCGGTTCCTGAAGGTCTTACTAGAACTCTGCCAACGGTCAGGTCTGATTCAATTTCTTTGGTTTTTCTTTGAATCTCAGAATCTGACAGAATATCTTTATTTTCTACTTCAACATTTATATTAATTTGAGGTATTTTTGTGTAATTACGCAAAATATCTTCGGGGTCTTTTTCTAAAATCAATAAAGAAGATATTACCTTTAATGCTGCTATTGTCCCGTCTCCTGTGCTAACTAGATCACGACATATAATATGGCCTGAGGGCTCTCCACCAAGCATCCAACCTTCTTTTTGTAACATCTGACTTACATACTTATCGCCAACATCAGCTCTTTTAAACTTGTAACCTAATTTTTTTACGCCTTCTTCAAAACCTAGATTGCTCATTAAAGTTCCCACTATTCCAGACCAGGGACCGGTTCTATTTGGGTTGGCGTAAGCAAGAATATACATAATATCGTCACCATCTAAAACATTGCCCTTTCTATCAATCAGGACAACTCGATCTCCATCTCCATCAAGAGCAATACCAAAATCTGCTCTTTGTTTAATAACTTCCTCTTGCACTCTTTCCGGATGAGTTGAGCCGCATTCATGATTAATATTATATCCATCTGGCTCGGTGCCTATTGAAATTACTTCTGCTCCCAACTCCCTTAAAATTGAAGGGCTAACCTTATAACAGGCTCCATTTGCACAATCTAGGACCACTCTGAGTGATTCAAATGAGACATCAGGAGGAACGGTTGATTTGCAAAACTCTATATATCTATCTCCAGACTCATCAAATCTTTGAGCTTTACCTAGCTCAGCAGTTTTCACAGGCTTCAAATCGCCTGCAACCAGCTTCTCTATTTTTTTCTCAATATCTTTTGAAATTTTTTCACCAGTTCCAGCAAATAACTTAATCCCATTATCTAGATAGTTATTATGAGATGCGCTAATCACTAACCCAAACTGATTTCTTAATGATCTAGTTAGATATGCAACTCCTGGTGTTGGCAATGGACCAAGCAATCTAACGTTTACACCTGCAGCAATAAACCCAGCTTGAAGGGCTGACTCAAGCATGTAACCAGAAACACGGGTATCTTTTCCAATAAGGACTGTTTCCCAGCCCATTTCTTTTAAAACTATGCCAGCTGCGTGCCCTATTCTTAG
The DNA here is from genome assembly GCA_902509555.1 of uncultured SAR86 cluster bacterium. Classification (GTDB taxonomy): domain Bacteria; phylum Pseudomonadota; class Gammaproteobacteria; order Magnimaribacterales; family D2472; genus D2472. The sequence continues at coordinate 9,901 of CABWYS010000018.1, read as the reverse complement.
GCAGACTTCAGGAGTAATCTTAGACTCAACTGGGCCTCGAATCCCATCAGTACCAAATTTTATAGTCATGGAAAAAGATTATAACTCTTCTGCAGGACCCTTAATGGAGGTTTTTTTAGAAGTTTTATTCTTTGGTGTTTTTGGCTCCTCCCAATCTTTTGGAGCTCTAGGTTTAGCTCCAGCCATAATGTCATCGATTTGATCTGAATCAATGGTCTCATAAGTAAGGAGTGATTCTGCCATGGTGTGTAATTTATCAAGATTATCCTTAAGAAGCTTAGTTGCTTTTTTATAATTGGTTTCAATTATTTTCTTAACCTCTAAATCAATACTATTAGATGTCTCTCCACCAATACCTTTAGGAGCCATAGATGCAGATCGTCCTAAAAATGGACTTGAATCATCTTCACCATATTTTAAGGGGCCCAAATCAGACAAACCCCATTTAGTAACCATATTATTAGCAATTCCAGTTGCTACTTCAATGTCGTTGGATGCGCCAGTAGTAATTCCATCTTTTCCATTAATAATTTCTTCAGCAATCCTGCCACCAAAAAGTGCTGCAATTCTACTATGAAGATACTGCTTGCTTTGCATGTATCTATCCTCTTCAGGCAAAAACATTGTTACGCCAAGCGCTCTGCCTCTTGGAATGATAGTTACTTTGTATACCGGATCATGCTCAGGACTTAAACGTCCAACTATTGCATGCCCAGCTTCATGATATGCAGTAATTCTTTTTTGGTCGTCTGTCATGATCATGGATTTACGCTCTGGGCCCATCATGATTTTGTCTTTTGCTAAGTCTAAATGGCTTTGATCAACTTTCTTATCGCCATACCTCGCTGCAAATAAAGCAGCTTCATTAATTAGATTAGCAAGGTCTGCACCAGAGAAACCAGGTGTTCCTCTTGCTATAACTAAAGCATCCACATCTTTTGAAAGTGGAACTTTTTTCATGTGAACTTTAAGGATTTGCTCTCTACCTCTTAAGTCTGGTAAATCAACAACAACTTGTCTATCAAAACGTCCTGGTCTTAATAATGCAGGGTCAAGAACATCAGGTCTATTGGTTGCCGCAACAACAATCACACCATCATTGCCATCAAAACCATCCATTTCAACAAGCAATTGATTTAAGGTTTGTTCTCTTTCATCATGGCCGCCGCCCATGCCTGCACCTCTGTGGCGACCCACTGCATCAATTTCATCAATAAATACGATACATGGAGAGCTCTTCTGCGCCTGCTCAAACATGTCCCTAACTCTAGATGCGCCTACACCAACAAACATTTCAACAAAGTCTGAACCAGATATAGAGAAGAATGGGACTTTAGCCTCACCAGCAATGGCTCTTGCTAAAAGTGTTTTACCAGTCCCTGGAGGGCCTACCATCAAAACACCTCTTGGGATTTTACCCCCTAATTTTTGAAATTTTGTGGGGTCTCTTAAGAAATCTACTAGCTCTTGAACATCTTGCTTAGCCTCTTCACATCCAGCAACATCTTCAAAAGTAGTAGTAACTTTTCCACCTTCCATTAATTTTGCTTTACTCTTACCAAATGCCATTGGTCCGCCTCTGCCAGACATACCGCCTTGCATTTGTCGCATGAAAAAGAAAAATATACCTAAGAGCAATAGAATTGGGAAAGCTCCAACTAAAAGTTGTGACCATATTGAGGGCTGCTCAACACTTTCAAAAACAGTAATAACTCCGTGCTCTTCGATTGCATTATCAACTGACTCGTCTCTTTTATATATGGGATGACGAGTTTCAAATCTTGTACCATCAAGACGCTCACCAAAAATGGTCATCTGATCACCCTTAAAAGTTACTTTAGCAATACGATCTGAAAGAACTTCTTGTTTGAACTGACTGTAGGAAATCATTTCCCTCTTGGAAGAAGATGCATTTTCAACATTATTAAATATAAATATTAAAGCTGAGCCCAATAAAACCCAAACTAATGCATTTTTAAAAACAGAATTCATAGCGGCCTTTCTCCATATAAATAAATTTCTGCTGACTTGCTCTTTGAAGCAGCAGGTTTATAAGTTTGAACTAAATGGAAGCTCTTTTCCATTTCAGTTCTTAATTTTTTTAATAAACTATTTTGAAACGTTTTGATGATGAATGATCCATTGCTCTTGCTCAAATACCTCAAAGCTGTTCTAAGGGTAATAATATTTAATTCAGATATATTTTCTTCATCAACGGCTCTTATACCAGTTAAATTGGGGGCTAAATCTGAAATAACAAGGTTAAATTTTGATTTAAGTAAGAAAATTTCTTCAATTGCATCAATGTTTATAAGATCTTCTTGGAAGAAGATTACATCCTTAATTGGATTCATTGGCAAAAGATCGATTGCATAAACATTTGATGAAGGGGTCATCGTTTTTATTAATTCAGACCAACCCCCTGGAGCAGAACCGATATCTAAGACTAGACTATTTTTTTTGAGGATTTTAGTTTTGGTTAAAATTTCTTCTAATTTAAAAACTGCACGGGATCTAAGACCAAGCTTTTTCGCTTTTAACGCCCATGAATCAGCATGCATAAATCTTAGAGATGCTGCACTTTTTCAATCTCAAGATCAATAGTTCCAGATGGTGTGGATATTGAGACTTCATCACCGACGTTTTTTCCCATCAAACCTTTAGCAATTGGCGTCTGAATAGATATTAAACCTGCTGCAGGATCAGATTCTAAATTGCCAACTATCTTATAAGTAATAGACTGATCATTGGTTAAGTCATATAAATCTATCGTTGCGCCAAAAACAACTCTACCAGTCTCAGGAATATCTTTAACATCTATGACTTGTGCATTCGCAAGAGCATGCTCTATTTCTTGAATTTTAGCCTCGATAAAACCCTGTTGTTCTTTTGCGGCATGATACTCAGCATTTTCTTTAAGATCTCCGTGAGCGCGAGCTTCTGCAATAGCTTGAGATATTTCAGGCCTATCTTTTGTCTTTAGCTGACGCAGTTTTTCAGTGAGATCTTTCTCTCCTGCTTTAGTAATGGGAAGTTTATCCATTCAATCATTATATCAAATGAAAGAAGCTAATTGATTTCTTGAAGAGAATTATAAATCCAGTTATCTGAATTAGTACTCATTGCTTCTAAGAGTGCAAAAGCGCCAAAAACTGTCGTGACACAGAATAATTTATTTTGTAATGCTGTTCTCCTTATAGACGCAGAATCCTCAATTGACTGACGTCCCTCAGTAGTATTAATCAATAAATTTACTCTGTTATTTAAAAGCTCATCAACAATATGAGGCCTGCCTTCGCTTACTTTATTGATAATTTCAACATCGTATCCAAGCTCTTTTATAGTATTAGCGGTTCCCTTAGTTGCAATCAATGAAAACCCTTGCTCAAGAAGTAATGGAATCAAATTAGATAAATACTTTCTATCAGATTTTTTAACACTTATAAATGCCAAGCCTGAATCAGGAAAAATTTTATTTGCTGCTCTTTGAGCTTTTGCATATGCTTCTCCAAAACTTGAACCAATGCCCATAACCTCTCCAGTAGATTTCATTTCTGGGCCTAGAATAGGATCAACAGAAGGAAATTTATCAAAAGGCAAAACAGCTTCTTTTACAAAAAAATAATCTTTAGGTAGATCATTAGAAAAACCTATATCTTTTAATGTTTTTCCAACCATAGTTTTTGTAGCAGACTTAACCAATGATTCTCCCAGACACTTCGAAATAAATGGAACAGTTCTTGAGGCCCTAGGATTCACCTCGATAATAAAAACATTTTCATCTTGAACAGCAAATTGAATATTCATCAGTCCAATAACATTTAACTCTTCGGCAATCTTCTTTGCTTGGTTTTCAATTTCTTTAATCACTTTTTTAGTGAGGCTGTAGGGTGGCAAAGAACATGCAGAATCCCCAGAGTGGATTCCAGCTTGTTCAATATGTTGCAAAATTCCTCCAATCTGAATATCACTGCCATCAGAAATAACGTCTACATCGACTTCTATTGCATCAGTTAAATACCCGTCAAGTAAAATTGGTTTTTGGTCTGAGACTTCTACAGCTTCTTTTAAATACTTCTCAAGCTCAACTTGTGTGTGAACAAGCTCCATTGCCCTGCCTCCAAGCACATACGAAGGTCTAACAACTATTGGAAATCCTATTTCTTCAGATGCCTTAATGGCTTCTTGAAGATTCTTTACAGTACTATTAGGAGGTTGCTTCAGGTTTAGTTGGTTGGCAAAAGATTGGAATCTTTCTCTATCCTCTGATCTATCGATAGCATCTACATCTGTTCCAAGAATTGTTACATTATTTGATAATAAGACTTCGGAAAGTTTCAAGGGTGTCTGTCCGCCAAATTGAATAATCACTCCCTCAGGTTTTTCTAAATCAATAATATCTAAGACTTTTTCTTCTGTAATTGGCTCAAAATACAATCTATTAGAAGTATCATAGTCTGTAGAAACAGTTTCAGGGTTACAGTTAATCATAATAGATTCATAGCCCTCTTCTTGAAGTGCAAATGAAGCATGAACACAACAATAGTCAAATTCTATACCCTGCCCAATTCTATTTGGACCACTGCCCAAAACAATAACTTTTTTATTACTTGTGGGACGAGATTCACACTCACCTTCATAGGCTGAATACATGTATGCAGTTTCCGTAGCAAATTCAGCAGCACAAGTATCGACTCTCTTAAAAGCGGGTATAACTCCTAGTTTCTTTCTTAGGTTTCTTACATCTTGAGAAGTGGATCTAGTTAATTTAGCAATTCTGTGGTCCGCAAAACCTTTTTGTTTGAGATTTAGCATTTTATCAAAATCTATATTTTGAAGTTTGGTATCCTGAAGGGTGTTTTCCTCATCAATTAAATCTATTATTTGATGCAGAAACCAAAAATCAATCCCGGTTAATTGGTTGATTTGATCTACATCCCAGCCCAGTCTTATTGCCTCTGCAACATATAAAATTCTTCTAGAGCCTGGAAAAGTAAGTTGATAGCGAAGGGTCTCTTTTTGATCAGAGGAATTGTCTAAGATACTTTCGAAACCGTGCAAGTCTTCTTCTAAGCTTTGAAGGGCTTTTTGAAGAGATTCTTGAAAAGTCCTTCCGATACCCATTACTTCACCAACAGATTTCATTTGAGTCGTAAGCCTGTCATTTGCCTGGGGAAATTTTTCAAAAGCAAACTTTGGAATTTTCGTAACTATATAATCGATAGATGGTTCAAATGATGCAGGCGTTAAGCCATTTGTAATATCATTTTGTAATTCATCTAATGTAAACCCAATAGATAACAACGCAGCAACTTTGGCAATTGGAAAACCGGTTGCTTTTGATGCCAAGGCAGATGAGCGGCTCACTCTAGGATTCATCTCAATCACAACAACTCTCCCATTTTCAGGATTAATACCAAACTGAACATTGCTCCCCCCAGTCTCAACCCCAATCTCTCTTAGAATTTTGAAAGATTGGTCTCGTAAAATTTGATATTCTTTATCCGTTAATGTCTGAGCTGGCGCAACTGTGATTGAATCTCCAGTATGCACTCCCATTGGATCAAGATTTTCTATCGAGCATATGATGATGCAATTATCATTTTTGTCTCTTACGACCTCCAGCTCATATTCTTTCCAGCCAAGCAAAGATTCATCAATCAGTAACTCAGTTGTTGGAGAGAGATCTAGACCTTTTTTACAAATTTCCTTAAATTCCTGAATGTTATAAGCAACCCCTCCTCCCGAACCACCCAAGGTAAAAGAGGGGCGAATAATGCAGGGAAATCCAAGATCCTCTTGAACTATTAAAGCCTCCTCCATTGAATGCGCAATTCCTGATCTTGGGGTTTCAATCCCGATGCCTTTCATGGTTTGATCAAAGAGTTCTCTATCTTCTGCCTTATCTATAGCCTCTCTTGATGCGCCAATTAGTTCAACATTATATTTTTTTAATATGCCTTCTTTTGCCAATGTTAACGCTGTGTTGAGGCCTGTTTGCCCTCCCATGGTTGGTAATAATGCATCAGGACGTTCTTTATCAATTATTTTTTCAATTGATTTCCAGTGAATTGGCTCAATGTATGTAGCGTCAGCAAGTAATGGATCAGTCATAATTGTTGCAGGATTAGAGTTGACCAAGATGACCCTTAAACCTTCTGCCTTAAGAGCTTTGCAAGCTTGGGCCCCAGAATAATCAAATTCACAAGCTTGACCTATAATTATTGGTCCCGCACCAATAATCAGGACAGATTTAATATCAGTTCTTTTTGGCATTGTTCTCAAGCATTAAATCAAATTTTATAAATAGCTCTTCTAACTCATGAGGTCCAGGACTAGCCTCTGGATGCCCCTGAAAACTAAATGCAGGCTTGTCCTTAAAAGCAATACCTTGCAAGCTTTGATCAAATAGAGAGATATGAGTAGGCTCAATATTTTTAGGCAGGCTGGATAACTCAACTGCAAAACCATGATTTTGACTAGTGATATAAACTACTTTAGAGGCTAAATCTTGTACTGGATGATTCGCGCCATGATGACCAAACTTCATCTTATATGTTGTGCATCCACCTGAGAGAGCAAGTAGCTGATGGCCCAAACATATCCCAAAAATTGGCATATTGATATTAAGCAGTTGCTGGATTAATTCGATTGCATAATTACAGGGCTCTGGATCTCCAGGCCCATTGGATAAAAATACCCCGTCTGGCTGAAGCTCCATCAGATCCTCAAAACTGATTTGAGCATTTACAACTTGTACTTTTCCTACATGCTTTCTTAAAAGCCTTAAAATATTTTTCTTTACACCAAAATCAATTGCAACGATTAGTTTTTCATTTTTGACATCTTGGTAATTTGGCCAGGCACCCTCATCCCAAGAGAAAGAGTGTTTAGTTGATACTTCCTTTGCAAGATCGAGCCCTTCCAATCCACCAAATTGACTCAAAGCTTCTTTGGCTGATGACAAAGAACCTTGATCTCTAGGAGCGATGCATGCTTTCAGGGACCCATGATCTCTTAACTTTGATGTCAATGCCCTGGTATCAATATTTGAGATTCCGATTGTTCTCTTTGATATTAGGAAACTATCAAGAGATTGTGTTGCACGCCAGTTACTAAAATGATTTGGCAAATCTTTAATCACAATTCCAGAAGCAAAAATGCTATCAGATTCATTATCTTCATCATTAATACCGGTATTTCCTATGTGAGGATGGGTAAAAGCGATGATTTGTTTTGCATATGATGGATCAGTAATAATCTCTTGATAGCCTGACATAGAGGTATTAAATACAATTTCACCAACTGATAGCTCCATTGCACCAAATCCAACCCCCTCGATGATGGAGCCATCTTCAAGAATTAAAATGGCTGGGAAAGACATTAGAGTTTCACCTCAAAAAAGGTAAAAAAGATAGAAAAAAATTGTGAAAATTGAGGATTTAATGAGCTAAAATTGTGCGCTGGCATTAAAAGGGTACTTTATATTGATAAGTCCTCAACGTCCATAAAATTTTAAAAAAAAATGAAGATAAATTTAAAAAATCAAGAGCAAATATCTCAGATGAGGATTGCGGGCCAATTGGCGGCGGAAGTATTAGAAATGATTACCCCATTTGTAGTCCCTGGAGTAAGCACAGAAGACTTAGATAAAAGATGTTATAACTTTATTGTTAATGAGCAAAAAGCTATTCCTGCAAATGTAGGTTATAACGGTTTCGAAAAAACAATTTGTTCAAGCGTTAATCAAGTAATCTGCCACGGAATACCTTCAGATAAAAAAATACTTAAAGATGGAGATATATTAAACATAGATGTAACAGTCATCCGCGATGGATGGCATGGTGATACTTCTAAAATGTTCTTGGTTGGGAAAACACAGCCTCACAACGAGAGATTGGTAAAAGTTACTCAAGAATGTTTGTACAAAGCAATAGAAGTTGTTAAACCTGGAGCTCATTTAGGTGATATAGGTGCAGCTATTCAAGAGCATGCAGAAAAAAAATCATTACTCAGTGGTAGAGGATTATTGCGGGCATGGAATCGGGCAGGTTTATCATGAAGAGCCCCAAGTTTTGCATTATGGCAAAACTGGAAGAGGTCTCGAAATCAAAGAAGGTATGTGTTTTACAATTGAGCCTATGATTAATCAAGGATCTAAATATACCAAACTCTTAAGTGATGGATGGACTGTAGAAACAAAAGATGGCAGAAATTCTGCTCAATGGGAACATACTCTTGCGGTTACTGCATCTGGCGTGGAGGTTCTAACTAAACGCAGTGAAGAATCCTTTTGATCAAATCATTAGAAAGTATCAACCTTGACTTTAAAAAAAGTTTTCACGCTGTATTTCAACAACCAGAGTTGATTCAGCCCTTTCTTAGGAAGAGATCAAATAAATTTGATGAGATCATTAAAAAGGAATTCATACAAAGAGAGCTTGAAACAGATTTTGCCTTAGTTGCACTGGGAGGTTATGGAAGAAAAGAGCTCTTTCCCTCCTCCGACATTGATCTTTCAATTATTCAATTTCATTCCAAGACAAAAAAAATTGAAGATATCAGAGATTTTATTGGATGGCTTTGGACTCTCAATGTAAAAGTTGGGCATTCAGTTCGAACAGTTAAAGACATTGAAAGCATAACCAAATCTGATCTAAAAGAATTTACCTCATATCTTTCTTATAGAATTATTTTCTGCAAAAAAAATAAAGCTGTTAGCCTGGAAAGTGATTTAAAAAAAATATCAAAAAAATGGAATAAAACTAAATTTTTTAAGGCTAAGCGACTTGAACAATATCATAGATTTCAATCTTTCGACTCTACCGAATTTAGCCTTGAACCAGATCTCAAAGAATCTCCAGGTTGCTTGCGAGATTTTCAAACTGCTTTATGGATTTTAGAGCATTGCTTTAAATTAAAAAAATTACAAGATTGCGTAACTGCAGAACTTTTTTCAAAAAAAGAGATTATGAGCATCAATCAATCCTATGCCCATATGAAGGCTCTTAGATTTTTTATTAACCTTGAAAGTGATACAAATCGTATAAGCTTTGAGAACCAATTGTTGCTTGCTAAAAAATCTAAACTCAAAGCGTCTAAAAAGTCGTCTGCTGTTGAGAAATTCATGAGAACTTTTTTCCTACATGCATCTAAGCTATCAGATTTTAATGAGTTTGTTTTTCAAGCTTATGATGATCAATTAACTTTGTTGAAAAGACCTTATACAAAAAACTATTACACATTTAAAGACCGTATTGGTATTGCAGAAAGTGTTGATCTTATAAAAAAACCTGAATTAATTTTAGATAGCTTGATCCAAGTTGGAAAACTAAAAAGAATCAATGGTTTAGATTTTAAGACCATTAAAAAAATACAAGAATCTTTACCAAAAGTTGATCCTAAATATTTTTTATTACCTGAGGCAGGAGCTCAATTTTTACAAATTCTTAGGTCATCTACTAATCTATCAACCATTCTCAAAAAACTTAAGCAACTGGGTTTAATGAGATTGCTAATTCCTGAATTTGGGATGATTGAAGGTCAAATGCAGTTTGATATGTTCCATGTATACACCGTTGATGAGCATACTTTTAAAGTTGTAAGAAACATGAGACAAATGCAAATTGGAAAAGTTGACTCTTCAATAAAAATTGAACATGAATTGATTAACAAGTTGCCTAAAATTGAGCTTTTATATCTTGCCGGAATTTTTCATGATCTTGGAAAAGGTAAAGGCGGAGATCATTCTGAAATAGGAGAAAAGATAGTCAAGAAATTTTGCAAAAGGTTGAGCTTTTCTATTCATGATACTGAGCTATTATCTTGGCTGGTTAAAAATCATTTAATCATGTCATCCATATCTCAGAAGACCGATGTTCATGACCCTGAGACCATTTCG
>CABWYS010000017.1 GCA_902509555.1 uncultured SAR86 cluster bacterium | reverse complement strand
CTCAAAGATTGATGGAACCCTAGAGCTTCCTAATATTTTATCGATTGCCCAAAGCCTTAGAGGGGATGATATTTATGGCAAGTTAGGAAATTACCCCAAAAGCATGGAGTCATTAACTCAAGAACAAAGAGAGGTCTTTGGCAATAGTTTTATTGAAGATACTCGGATGCATAGAAAAGATGCACCTATGTTTACTGACAAGATGCCTAATAATTTTAGGCATATTGGATTAATTCATTTGATAATGCCAAATGCAAAAATCATTGATGCAAGAAGGTATCCATTAGACTGTTGCTTTAGTATGTTTAAGCAATTATTTGCTCAGGGTCAAGAATTTTCATATGGTTTAGCGGAGGCGGGCAGTTATTATAAGAGCTATGTAAAGCTTATGGATCATTGGGATAGCGTATTACCTAATAAAATATTAAGAGTAAATAATGAAGATGTAATTGAGGATCTTGAAGGGCAAGTTAAAAGAATGCTCGATTTTCTTCAATTACCCTTCGAAGAAGAGTGTATTTCATTCTATGAAACTGATAGATCAGTAAGAACTGCTAGTTCAGAACAAGTGAGACAGCCAATTAATAAAAAGGGCATGGGTCGATGGAAGCCTTACGCTAAAAATCTAAAACCATTGCTTGAAAGCATTGGCGAAGAACTCCTTCATCCTGAGGATATTTCTCTAATTAAATAATTAAATTAGTTAATATTAATTTAAGCTGATAGATTGTCTTTTGAGCTAAACTTCCAGAAAATTTATGCCAATTATCAAAGCAACAAATCTTGAGAAGCATTATCCAAGTCCTGAAAAGCCTGGTAAAACTTTTGCTGCCGTAAACAATATTAATCTCAGCATAAATACTGGAGAGATTTTTGGCTTATTAGGACCAAACGGGGCTGGAAAAACAACTACACTTGAGATGCTTGAGGGGTTAACTGATATTGATAATGGGGATGTTTCTGTAAACGATATTAATGTTAAAAAAAATCCTTATGAGGTTAAAAAAATTATTGGCGTTCAACTGCAATCGAATGAATATTTCGACAGATTAAATTTATCTGATTTATTAATTCTTTTTGCTAATCTTTACTCTGTATCAATTGATCCAAAGGCTTTGCTTGCTAAGGTTGATTTAGAAAATAAAATACACGCTTTGCCCGATGACTTATCGGGAGGCCAAAAGCAAAGATTCTCTATAGCTTGCGCATTGGTCAATAACCCAATGATATTATTTCTTGATGAGCCAACTACCGGGCTAGATCCCCAGGCAAAAAGAAATCTATGGAATTTAGCCAAAGATTTAAATGAGGAGGGCATGACTATTGTATTAACTACCCACAATATGGAAGAAGCAGAATACCTTTGTGACAGAATTGCCATCATGGACAAAGGTTCAATTATTGCTCAAGATACGCCGCAACAACTTATCTTAGATTATGCTCCGGAGCCAAATGAAACGCCAATCCATGGAAATATTGAGGATGTATTTTTAGCTCTAACAGGCCATGGGTTAAGAGATTAAACTATGTTAACCAAGCCTCAAATTCATCTAGCCTCTATCTTTATTAAGATCTTTTATAGAGATCGACAGTCACTCTTCTTCAATTTGCTCTTTCCATTGATCTTTACATGTATTTTTTTATTTTCTGGCGGGGAGCCTAACCCCACAAAATTAGGTTTAGTTAACCAGTCTCAAGATGCGCTTTCATTTAAGTTTGTTGAACTTGTGAAAGAAGAAAAAACTTTTCTGGTTAAAGAGGGTTCTGAGTCAGAGCTAAAAGAGGAGTTAATTTCTGCAGATCAGACGGCTGTAATTATTATTCCTGAAACATTTAACCAATCTCCAAATCCTGGAAAATTAAGATTGTTGCTTGATGCATCTCAAGTGAGGCAAGTGGATGCAATTAAAGATTCTCTTAAGGCAACTCTCCTTTCTATTGAGCGGGATATAAGAAATATTGAGCCTATGTTTTCTCTTCAACTTGAAGATGTTAAATCTAGACCACAAAGATATATTGATTTTTTATTACCTGGAATTTTGGCATACATGCTGATGAATCTTTGCATCGCTGGGAGTGGATTCAATATTGTGGAGTATCGCAGAAGGGGTATTCTTAAAAGATTGTTTGTTACGCCAATTCAACCTAAAGATTTTATTATCTCGATTGTTCTAGCACGCATGTTTATTATCTTAATCCAACTTTCAGTTATTTTAGGTCTAGCAATTGGACTTTTAAAGATTAATATCATTGGAGGACTCTTACCACTATATGGTGTAATTTTATTTGGTGCATTTATATTTTTATGTGTAGGATTTTTTCTTGGTAGTCTTGCTAAAACACAGGAATCAATTCGCCCATTGGTATTATTGTTTACTTTTCCACAATTAATTTTATCTGGTATTTTCTTCCCAATTTCCTCCTTGCCTTCATTCATTCAACCCGTAGCTAGTGGGTTACCATTGAGTGTTATAGCTTCAACAATGCGAAATATTTCAAACGATGGTGCGGCATTGTTTGCTATTAATTTTAATTTTCTGGGCATTGTATTTTGGATATTCTTTAGCTTTTTTATAGCCACAAAGTTCTTTGTTTGGCAAAAAGTTGCCTCCTAACTATTTCGTTATGCATATAAAAGTTCTGAAATGTTTTAGTGCTTTTCTTGCTTATCACAATAGAAACTGACTAAGATAAATTTATGTTTTTAAGCAGTGAAGCTAAGTTTGTCGATGAGCAAGAATTGGCAAAGTTTTTACTAGGAGAATCATATTTTTTAGATGATCCAGAAATAGCCCAGAATACTCAATCAATAATCAAATATTGTCGAACTAATAAAAATAAACGCACAAAATTAGATGCCTTTATGGAGCAATATGGATTATCTAATTCTGAAGGAATCGCTCTGATGTGCCTAGCTGAATCATTAATGCGCATACCTGACAACCCAACTAGAGATGCTTTGATTAATGAAAAGCTAACTTCTGCTAAGTGGTCTGAGCATCTAGGGAAAGCAGAGAGTTTTTTGGTCAATTCTGCAACTTGGGGGCTTGCTTTTTCCAAAGAATTTCTTCGGGCGTCTAATCATGCTAGTAATAATTGGTTGATTGCACTTGGTAAGAAAATTGGAGAATCTTCTATTAGAGAGGCTGTGCAGGTAGCAATGCAAGTTTTAAGCAAAGAGTTTGTTTGTGCAGAAAGTATTAGAGAGTTGAAGGATTCAGACTGGTTAAAGACGCACTCATGCTCTTTTGACATGCTTGGAGAGGCCTCCCGAAATCAAGATCAATCAACTCAGTATTTTGAGTCTTACATGGAATCTATTCATTTAATATCTGAGATAAATCTTGCAGCAGGTTTAAATAATGGAATTTCTATTAAGTTATCTGCGCTATATTCAAAATATGACACTCTTCATATTAACAATGTAAATAAATTTTTACTTCCAAGACTTAACGATCTTGTTGTTGAAGCCGCAAGAAAGGATGTGGCTGTAACAATTGATGCAGAAGAACAAGATCGCTTATCTTTAAGCTTGGAATTGATTAGAAATATTGCTTTGGATCCTGCAATCAAATCATGGCCTGGTCTTGGGTTGGCAGTTCAGGCTTATGGAAAAAGATCGCTTGCCGTTGTTGATTGGCTTGATAATTTATCTAAAGAAAGAGATAAGATGCATGTACGACTTGTAAAGGGAGCCTATTGGGATTATGAGATTAAGAATGCTCAAGTAAAAGGGCTTAAGGGTTACCCTGTTTTTACAAACAAACACCTTACTGATCTCAATTACCTTGTAACAGCAAAAAGGCTCCTAGAATGTGACAACTTAGATGTTAGTTTTGCAACTCATAATGCTCACTCAATCGCTTCAATTATGAGTCTTAGTGAGCGTAGCAACAACAAGATAGAATTCCAGAGGCTATATGGAATGGGGGAATTGTTATATTCAGCTTGCCAGTCATCCTATGAGCAATTTCCAGATACAACCATCTATTGTCCAATAGGCCGTCATCAAGAGTTATTGCCTTATTTGGTTAGAAGGCTTCTAGAAAATGGGGCTAATAGCTCATTTATAAACAAGTACTTGAAAAACAATATTCCTGAGAGTGATCTAGCCCAAAATCCAGCAGAGGTAATTAAAGATAAGATCGATCATCTAAATATATCTAATTTAGAGCTGCCAAGAAATTTATACCTACCACGAATTAACTCTTATGGATTTGATTTAAATGAACAGGATTGCATTCAAGCCTTCATGAAAAAGGTAAATCAATTTTCTGAAATAAGCTTTCATGCCTATTCTAAATCAATGCACGAAAGTCTAAAAAATTCTCCTGTTGAGATAATTTCTAAATGTAACAAAAAGACTATTGGCATCATAGAAACCTGCGATCTTGAATCCATTAATGAAAAAATTATTTATCCTTCAGAAGAATGGGCTAATTGCTCGACGGAGTCTAGAAACGAAACCTTAGTTTCTGTAGCAGACATGCTTGAAGATCAGCAAGCTAAATTCGTCTACTTGCTAATGCATGAAGCTGGTAAAACTCTTGAAGACTCACTGGATGAAATCAGAGAGGCGGTTGATTTTCTTCGATATTATGCTCAACAAGCACTTAATTTAAACCCTATCTCTCAAAAAGGTCCCACTGGAGAGGATAATATTTTGGAGTATGGCCCAAAAGGGATTGTTTTGTGTATTAGTCCGTGGAATTTTCCTCTTGCAATTACAATTGGACAAATCGCAGCCGCCTTGGCTGGCGGAAACACAATTATTTCTAAGCCTTCTGAACATACTCCCATTATTGCTTTTGAGGCTATTAATTTATTTTTTGAAAAAGGTTTGCCAGAAGATTCACTTCATTTATTTCTTGGTGACGGTGACTTGGGACAGGCTATTATTTCAAATAAGACCATAGACTTAGTCGCGTTTACTGGTTCTCTTCAAACAGCAAAAATGATACATAAAAGTTTATCCTCAAAACCTGGAAAAATTATCCCATTAATCGCTGAAACTGGTGGTTTAAACACAATGGTTGTTGATTCGAGCGCATTATTAGAAAGAGCATGCGATGATATTATTCGTTCAGCATTTAATTCAGCAGGTCAAAGATGTTCAGCTTTAAGATTACTTCTAGTTGATCAAGAAATTTATCCAGAACTCCTGTCAATGTTAAAAGGAGCCATGAATGATCTTACAATTGGTATTCCTAGTGATCCTGGAGTTGATGTGGGACCAATTATTACTGCTAATGCCCTTAAAAAACTCCAGAACTATCTTTCTAAAATGAATGCAGATGGCCATACTATTTTTCAAGTTTCAACAGAAGACATTCCTCTTGATGGTTCTTGGCATGCACCCACTTTAATTGAACTTGAATTAAGCTCAATACCAGATGAAGAGCAGTTTGGACCCATTCTTCACATAGCCTCATTTTCTGAAGATACTTTAAATGAATGTATTGAAGCGATTAACGCAAAAGGCTTTGCTCTTACTTTTGGGATTCATACAAGAATTGATGCAAAAGCTTTAGATGCTGCAAAAAAAACATCTAGTGGAAATATATATATAAATAGAGATATTGTCGGAGCTGTGGTTGAAACTCAGCCCTTTGGTGGAAAAAATTTGTCTGGTTCTGGCTTTAAGGCTGGCGGACCTAATTATCTCTTGCAATTTATGGATGAAAGGGTAATTACTATAAATACAGTTGCTATAGGTGGAAATATAGACCTGATTAATTTAAATGATGAAGGTTAAATTTTTTTTTAAACCTTATTTTTTAAAACCTTAAAAGCCTTATATTTAAACAGTTTCATCGCATATAATTTGCACTCAAATTAGCTAAAAGCTCTAAAGTAGTGTATAAAAGCTTTTTGATTAAAAAATTTTTATCCAATCTTAGGGAGATAATATGTTAAATAAAGCTACTTGGACTGCTTCAAGACTGTCCTTAACAACAATTATAGCTGTAAGCTCAATGCTTTCAGTTGGTTCATTTGCACAAGATAACGAATTCGTAGAAGAAGTTGTTAGTATTGGTACTCGTGGAAAGCCTAGATCAGTATCTAGTTCACCTGTTCCAGTTGATGTATTAAGTGCCGAGGATATCAGTAAAACTGGTACTGATGATTTGCTTATGCAGCTTCAAGGCAGCGTTCCTTCTTTGAATGTGCACTTGCAGCCAATCAGTGATGCAGCAAGTATGATTCGTCCTGCTAACTTAAGAGGCTTATCAGCTGACGCTACTTTGATTTTTACTAACGGTAAAAGACGTCATCACGCATCAGTCATAGCCTTCCAAGGTGGTGGAGTTAATGACGGTTCTCAGGGTGCTGATATTTCTGTAATCCCTGCTATCGCTCTAAAAAGAGTAGAGGTTTTAAGAGATGGTGCTTCAGCTCAATATGGTTCAGATGCTATTGCGGGTGTAATTAACTTTGTATTAGATGATATTTCAGAAGGTGGAAGCCTTTCATACAAAACGGGTGAGTACTCAGAAGGTGACGGCCAAACAACTACTATCGCTGGTAAATATGGTATGCCTTTGGGTCAAGATGGTTTCGTAACAACAAGTTTTCAAATTAGACAGGCTGATGACACTTCACGAAGTGTTCAAAGACCTGATGCAGCATCCCTAATTGCTGCAGGAAACTCAGCTGTTGCTAATCCAGCACAAATTTGGGGAGCTCCAAAAGTTGATGATGATGTTACTTTCTTTATGAACTCAGGTGTAACTAACAGTGATGGATCTGAGTCTTACATGTTTGGTAACTACTCTGAAAGAGATGTGGATGGTGGTTTCTATTACCGTAATCCAGATGGCAGAAGCGGGGTTTTCACAATTGGTGATTACAGAGCAGTTGGTAATGTAGATGGAACTTGTGCATATGGTACAGGTGCTTCTGGACAAGTCGACCCTTCAAATTATGCCTTAAGAGATACAATTATGGCTGACCCAAGCTGTTTCCTAATGAACCAAATTGCTCCTGGTGGTTACACACCAAGATTCATAGGTACCATTACTGATACTTCTCTTACAGTTGGAAGAAGAGGTGATATTACAGAAGGTTTCCTAAGCGGTCATACATATGACCTAAGTGGATCAGTTGGTAGAAACGAAGCTGACTTTGGCCTTAATAATACAGTTAACCCTTCAATGGGTCCTGATACCCCACGTAATTTTTACACTGGCTCATATATTGAATTAGAAAAAGTTTTCAACTTTGACTTAACAAGACAAGTTGATTCTATGACTATTGCTTATGGTGCTGAGTGGAGAGAAGAAACTTTTGAAGTTATCTCTGGTGAAGAATCTTCATGGAAAGCAGGTAAATATGCACTTCAAGGCTTCAATGTAGGCTCTCATGGGTTTGCTGGATTCTCTCCAGATTCTCAAGGGGCTTTTACAAGAAGAAGTTATGGTTTGTATGTTGATTTAGAGAACCAAGTTAGCGATGAATTGCTTCTTGGCGGCTCATTTAGATATGAGGACTATACAACATTTGGCGACACAAATGACTTTAAACTTAATGCAAGATATCAAGTTTCAGAAAATGTAGCATGGCGTGCTTCTACAAGTACAGGTTTCAGAGCTCCAACTCAGGGACAGGTTAACGTAGTAAATACTCAAACCACTCTTGTTGATGGTCAATTAACACAAGCTCAAACATTACCTGGTTTCAAACTTGGTGCTGGACAATTAAAACCTGAAGAGGCAACTAACACATCTATTGGTATTGTTTATGATGGTGGTGACTTGTCGCTCACAGCTGATTTCTTTGTAATCGAGCTTGAAGATAGGGTTGCTTTAACAAGTAATGCAGCTCCTACAGCAGCTCAGGTTGCTGCAATGGGCGCAGCTGGCATTCCTAGTCCAGAGCTAATTGGTCAAGTTAACTACTTCACAAATGACTTTGATACAGAAACAACTGGTTATGACCTTGTTGCTGTCTACAGCACTGAATTATTCGGAGCTGATGCAGATATTAGTGCAGCATGGAACCATACAGAAACAGAAGTTACAAACTCTGGAGCTGTAACAGGTGCCTCAAAAGTAAAACGTTTAGAAGAAGGTCTTCCTGAAGACAGAATGACTATTACTGTTGCTCAAACATGGAGCGATAAAGTTAGCTCATTTGTTCGTGCAAATATGTATGGTGAGTACTATGCAGTTCATGCTGACTGGTTTGGAACAGACTCAGATGCTGAATGGACTGTTGATGCTTCTGTAAGCGTCCAAGTTACTGATCAATTCAGTATTTCTGCCGGCGTTCAAAATTTATTTGACACTGAAGCTCTTAAGATTGATGGCTCAGCTGGAGCTGTAGCTGAAGGTGTTCCTGGAAATGTTCTTGGAGGAATCTATTATGAAACTTCTCCTTATGGCATCGAAGGCGCTTTCTGGTATGTAAAAGCTGGATACAATTTTTAAGAGTTAGCTCTTGAATTTAAAAGGGTGCTTATTAGCACCCTTTTTTTATATAAAAATTATTTTTTGGATATTGATGCAATAGAGTAAAGCCCCACAGAAACTGCTGGGCCAATTCCGAATGCGAAGATAATAGTTCCGATACCAATCGTTCCTCCTAATGACCACCCGATACTAATCACCGTTATTTCTAAGAAAATCCTTACCCAAGCAATTGGAAGTTTAGTTATCCTTTGGCAACCGGTCATCAATCCATCTCTGGGCCCTGGACCTAAATTTGCGATTAAATAGATTCCACTTGCAACACCCACTATCAAAGTTCCACAAATAATTTGAACTATCTTCATAACATAATCATCTGGATGTGGAAGATAAGGTAAAGACCACTCGATTACCGCTGCAATTATAATTACATTTAATATTGTGCCTATTCCAGCATGTTGCTTTAAGGGTATCCATAACAGCAAAACTCCAAGACTAATTAAGAAAGTAAGAGCACCAATAGTTAAACCAGTTGTCAATGAAAGGCCTTCAGCCAGAACGGTCCATGGACTCATTCCTGCAGATGCAGTAATAATTAATGATTCACCCAATCCAAATAACCCTAAACCAATACAGAGAATTAAAACCGTTAAGGGTTTGGGTGAAAAGTTTAGTGGTTTATCTGAGCTCCATTGAGTTTTAGGAACAGATTTTATTAAAAAAATTTTCATATCTACGTTCATTTAAGTTTAGCTAACGTTAGTTTAAGTGAAGGCTTGAAAGATTTCTGCTTTATTTATGCATTTAAGATGATAGAGTCTAGTATAAATTTGTTAATTTTTTTGGAGTAAATAATGAAAAATTTATTAATTGTTTCTGTTTTAATTTTAAGCTTTGATGTTTTAAGCATGCATCATGAAAAACCAAAGGTTGCAGCCCAAGGTATGATTTCATCTGAAGTATTCGATCTTGCTGGAGAAATGGACTTGTATGTTGAGAAGTATGAGTCTTGTGGCGCAGCTGCTGGAGCAAAACATTATCACCCATATGGAACATTAGTTTATGTATTAGATGGAAAGACAACTAGCAATGCTTCTGGTTCATATGAGCCAGTCAGCAAAGATAATTACTGGTTTGAAAAATCTAATTGGGTGCATGGTGGAGAAGACAATAATGCCCCGGTTGTTAATGATGATCAATGTGGAAAGATGCTCATTATTAGAATAGCTAAAAAAGGGGAGTCCCCAACTGTATTTGTAGATTAATTCTTAATTTAAGCTTGCATTAATTTTTGCAAGTTTTTTTGCGCCAGGACACAGCTCTTTTTCTGCTAATTGATTGAGAGGCGTGTCTGAGATATTTAAAATTTCAGCGTGATCTTTAACTTCTGGATTAATGAAGAGCAGTCCAGTTAATACTTTTCCATTTTTTTCAGCTTCATTTAAGCTTTGGATTGCTTGACCTTTATCTAGCGGGTTATATTTTTTGGAGAGTTTTTCTAGAGTTAGCATTGCTCCATCATGCAAAGGAACGTCAACTTTAGTACCTTCTTTGTAGGTAGTTTTAATTTCTTTACCAATTGGAACAAAATCAAGTGAAGATACAGATTCATTATGTTCCCTGATGTGATCAAAGCTTTTAGTGGAACCCAGATGGTTATTGAATGTTACACAGGGAGAAATAATATCTATAAGTGAGAAGCCTTCAAATTTCATTGCTGCCTTTAGTAGAGGCACCAATTGTTGTTTATCTCCTGAAAAACTTCTTCCAACAAAACCTGCGCCAAGCTGTATTGCCATAGTCGGAAGGTCAATTGGTGCAAAGACATTCTCTTCACCGTATTTACTTTTAGACCCTTGATCATTAGTTGCTGAGAATTGACCTTTGGTGAGACCGTAAGTTCCATTATTTTCTACAATATATGTAATATTGAGCTGCCTTCTTGCTGCGTGCATGAATTGCCCAATTCCTATTGCAGCAGTATCTCCATCTCCAGAAACACCCAGATAAAGCAAGTCTTTATTACCTAAATTAGCTCCGGTAGCAACTGATGGCATTCTTCCATGGACAGAATTGAAACCATGAGCTTGATTTAGAAAATATGAGGGTGATTTAGACGAGCAACCAATTCCTGAGAGTTTTGCAATTTGATCTGAAGATATGCTTAAATCATAACAAGCCTCAATTACTGCTGCACTAATAGAATCGTGGCCGCATCCAGCACACAAAGTTGAAATAGTTCCTTCATAATCTCGTCTTGTTAATCCAAGTTTATTTTTTTCAAGGTTTGGGTGATGATTAACGGGCTTAACAATGTAGGTCATTTTATTTCCTCAGCAGGCTGCGAAGTATTTTTATTTAACAGCACATCAGAAATTGATTCTGAGATAAAGTTAGCAGTAATGGGTGATCCATCGAAACATAATATTGAAATAAATTTTTCTGGATTGACATTTCCCTCTGAGACAATAAGAGTTTTCATTTGAGCGTCTCTGTTTTGCTCAACAAGAAAAATAGTTTCATGCTGGTCAATAAAATTCCAGACTTCTGGACCAAAAGGAAAAGATCTTATTCTCATTGCGTCTATTGGAAAACCTGAAACGGAGAGTTGATCTAAGGACTCCTGCATAGCTGCTTCAGTGCTGCCGAAGTATATCAATCCGTTTGAACTAGCATTAGTTTCTTGTTTGAATATTGGTTTGGGTAGAAATTTATAAGCACCTTCAAATTTTTTAAGAATTCTTGAAAGATTCCTTGCATTAACTTCCCCGTCCTCAATGTATCTTGCATATTCATCATGCGAGCTTCCGCGAGTAAAGTAAGCTCCTTTTTCAGGATGAGTTCCTGGAAGTGTTCTAAATGGAATTCCATCTCCATCAACATCAAGATATCTGCCCCATGATTCCATACTATCTAGATCATCTTTAGATAAAACCTTTCCTCTATCGAATTTTCTATTATCATCCCACTCAAATTCTGGGCATGTCCAATCATTCATTCCAATGTCCAAGTCAGACAATACAAAAATAGGAGTTTGAAGTCGGTCTGATATATCAAATGAATCAGCTGAAAACTCAAAGCATTCTTTTGGATCAGAAGGTATTAGTATCACATGCTTGGTATCCCCATGAGAAGCATATGCGCATGACAGGATATCAGATTGTTGAGTTCTTGTTGGCATGCCAGTTGAAGGGCCACCTCTTTGAATATTAAAAATTACCACTGGTATTTCTGCAAAATAAGCCAAACCAATAAACTCTGTCATTAATGAAATTCCTGGACCGCTGGTCGCTGTAAAAGCTCTTGCCCCATTCCAATTTGCCCCAATAGCCATTCCAATTGAAGCAAGCTCATCTTCGGCTTGAACAAAGGCAAATTTATTTTTACCAGTATTTTCATCAACTCTAAGCTGATCACAATATTTTTTGTAAGATTCTGCTAGGGATGTTGATGGGGTGATAGGGTACCAAGTGCATACAGTTGCTCCACCATATACGCAGCCTAATCCTCCTGCATTATTTCCATTAGTGAGGATCATTCCATCTGTAAGGTTTGCTTGATTAACCTTAATTTTACAAGCATCAACTAGATGTTTTTTTGCGTATTTAAAACCAATCTCTAAGGCTTGAACATTTGGAGCAATAAGTTTTTCTTTGCCTTTAAATTGCTCTTCAATCAGCTTGATAAAAATATCTTTATTGATATTCATTAAATATGAAAGGGCACCAATATAGACAAGGTTTTTAAATAACAGTCTTGTCTTAGGGTTGTTAAATTCATCAACACATAAAGTAGTTAAAGGAACTTCAATGATATTAATATCTTCTCGTTTGAAGTCTCTTTTCCAAGATGAGTCATACAAAAGGTATCCCCCTGGATTAATTTCAGCTACATCTTGAGTATACGATTGGGGGTTCATTGCGACCATAAAATCAATACCAGCTTTTCGCCCTAAATATCCTTTTTCGCTTGCTCTTATTTCAAACCATGTTGGTAGACCTTGTATGTTGGATGGAAAAATATTTTTAGGGCTGACCGGGATGCCTGATCTAAATATCCCTTTTGCAAACATTTGGTTCGCGCTTGCTGAGCCAGAACCGTTAACATTGGCAAATTTAATTACGAACTCATTGATCGAGGAAATCTTATTCATGAGTATACCTTGGCTTCTTCATACAAGAAGGTTTGCATGTCCCAAGCGCCTGTAGGGCATCTTTCAGCGCATAAGCCACAATGCAGGCAGACATCTTCATCTTTAAACATAGTCCTTTTGGTTGGTAAGATCTTAGAAACCAATAAATCTTGTTCAATATTTAATGCAGGAATTCTTATATTTTGTCTCACCTCGTCTTCAGGGCCATTAAACATGAAATTAATACAATCGGTTGGGCAAATATCTACACAAGCATCGCACTCGATGCACAAACTTTCAGAAAAAACAGTTTGAACATCGCAATTCAAACATCTTTGAGCTTCTTCCATTGCCAGATTTTCATCGAAGCCTTTTTCAACTTCTATTTTTAAGCTTTTTAGAGCAACGTCTTGATCTGCTTTTGGAACTAGAAATCTTTTTGCTTGAGAGATGTCATTGTCATAAGACCACTCATGTAACCCCATCTTTTGACTAACGAGATTCGTGCCAGGCTCTGGCCTTTTATTAATATCTTCATTTTGACAAAATTTATGAATAGAAATTGCAGCTTGGTGTCCATGTGCTGCTGCCCAAATAATATTTTCTGGACCCCAAGCAGCATCCCCACCAAAAAAGACCTTCGGATGAGTAGATTGAAAGGTTGTAGGGTTTACAACCGGCATATCCCACTCTCCAAATTCTAGGCCAATATCTCTTTCTATCCACTCAAAGGAATTATCTTGACCAATAGCTACTAGCACATCATCACATTCAATAATGACAGGATCATCATCGGTTGGGACCAGCGATCGATTACCTTTTGCATCAAAGACTGCTTCAACTTTTTGAAATTCCATTCCAGTTAGTTTTCCCTCATCATGAATAAATTTTTTAGGAACATGGTTTTCAAAAATTGGAATATTTTCCTCCATAGCATCTTCAATTTCCCATTCAGATGCTTTCATTTGCGAGAAAGGGCTTCTGACAACAACCTTTACGTCTTCAGCACCTAATCTTAAAGAGGATCTACAACAATCCATTGCTGTGTTCCCACCCCCCAAAACAATTACTTTTTTTCCAATAGAATTAATATGCTCAAAGGCAATACTTGTTAAAAAATCTATACCAATATGAATATTTGCTTTTGCTTCTTTGCGACCTTCAATGTTTAAATCTTTGCCTTTTGGTGCTCCAGTCCCCACAAAGACTGCATCAAAATCTTCATGTAAAAAATTTTTAAGGCTAGTAATTTCAGAATTAAATTTTGTATTTAATCCCATATCTAGAATCTGATTAACCTCAGCATCTAAGACTTCCTCTGGCAGTCTGAATGATGGAATATTGGTTCGCATTAAGCCTCCGGCCTGAGGATCTTTTTCAAATAGTGTACATTCGTACCCCATGACAATTAGATCTCGCGCAACAGTTAATGATGCAGGCCCACCTCCAATGAGGGCAATTTTCTTTCCATTACTGTTTGAAGGAGCTTTAGGTAATAAATTAGAAACATCATCCTTAAAATCAGCTGCGACTCTTTTGAGCCTACATATAGCAACAGGTTTCTCATGGGTTCTTGTTCTTCTACATGCAGGTTCACAAGGCCTGTCGCATGTTCGACCAAGGATTCCAGGAAATACATTTGATTCCCAATTAATCATATAGGCTTCTGTATACTCATTTTGTGAAATTTTTCTGATATATTCCGGTACAGGCGTGTGAGCAGGGCATGCATACTGACAATCAACAACTTTATGGTAATACTGAGGATCAGAGGTATCAGTTATCGGCATAAAAGTTTTCACGGAACCCTTTCCATTGGATTGTTTAAGGTTTTCTTTGGCTGCGAATATTTGGGACTTAAAACCCTCAACTACAGCTTCTCTGAGTTTTTGAGCTTCAGATAACTCATGAGTGTGTAATGAGGTTCTTAGATCAAAACCTAATTCTTTTCGAAGATCTTTAGGAACAGCAACTTTTACCCAATAGGTATTATGTCGTTTAAATAAGTATTTCGTATCCATATAATTTGGCTCCCCTCCAAATTAGCTATAAGGTACAGGAAAAAACCTTTACTTATAGGAATATCTAGTTTTACCATATACATATAATAGCCAATATGCAACTTAATTTTTATTTAAATGTTTCTGTACCTTTAAGTCAGAAATTTTGTATGTTATAAATATAAATGAGACATATTTTTTTACAATGAATGAAATTTTCAATTGTCCTTAAAATTTTTAACTTCTTAATTTTAATTTATCTCAGTGGCTGCCAAACTAAAGAGATGAGCCCCTTTGAAAAAGCAAAAAATCCATATGCTCAACTAGGAGTGGAGGGATATATGGGAGCAGCAATGTCGTCATGCCTGGGAATGGCTCCTCCAGGTCCTCCAGTCGTTCGAAAGAAGGATGGTGCGACAGTGATCAGTGACGATCATTCCCCAGAGCAAGCTAGCTACTTTGATTGTGTCGATAGAGAAGTTTATAAAGTTGAACACAGGAAAGCTGACAAAGATCCAGATTAAAGAAAAATTGATCAATCTATTTTAAGGCATTTTTTATTGCATCTAACAAATCATCAGTATTTTCAATGCCTGCTGAAATTCTAATCAGATTTTCTGAAATACCAATTTCTTTTTTTTGATTGGAGGTAAGATCTCCATGAGTCATGGTGTATGGATGGCTAATCAAGCTTTCAAACCCCCCAAGAGATGCTGCAAGGGGCAGAATATTAACTGCTTTGATAAAACTCTCTACCTCTGAAAGACCATTATTTAACTCAAAGCTTAACATTCCCCCAAATCCACTTTGTTGTTTTTTTGCTATTGAATGAGATGGATGATCAGATAAGCCTGGATAATAGACATTACCAACCTTGGGGTGATTGGATAAAAGCTCAACAATTGCAACAGCATTTTTTTCGTGTTGTTGCATTCTAATGCCTAAAGTTCTCAGACCTCTCAGGGTTAAATAACTATCAAATGGAGATCCGGTAATACCTAGTGCATTTGACCAAAATTTTAATTCTGATAAAACCTCAGGATTATTTGTAATTACTGCTCCACCAATAACATCAGAATGACCATTTATGTATTTTGTTGTTGAATGCATAACTATATCTGCGCCCAGCTTAAGAGGGTTTTGAAGAGATGGAGATAAAAAAGTATTATCCACTGCTACTAAGGAATTGTATTTTTTTGCTTGTTCTGAAATTTTTTGAATATCTACTGCCTGCAACAGTGGATTGGATGGAGTTTCTACCCAAATTAGGTCAGGATTTATTTCATTGATTGTTTCTTTCAAGAAAGAGTCATGACCTTGGTTAACAAAATAAACCTCAAGAATTCCTTTTTTAGCAAGAGTTGAAAAAAGCCGAAATGTCCCACCATAACAATCGTGAGGGAGAATAACCCTGCTTTTAAGTTGAAGAATATTAGCTACCAAAGTAATGGCTGCCATGCCTGAGCTCAATATTTCACCACCTAGACCACCTTCAAGATCTGTTAAGGCAGCTATCAAATGATCTCGAGTGGGATTACTTTGTCTGGTATATTCATATTCCTGTTTTTCCCCGATCTTATCGTATTCAAAATTTGATGTGAGATATAGGGGAGGGATAATAGCTCCATGCTGTTTGTCTGTCCCAACACCAGCTTTAGAAGCAATTGTTTCTTTTTTAAATTTTTTACTCATATATATTTATTGAAGCATTAATCATCAGACCTTGAAAGTAATTTATGTTAAGGTTTTTCAATGCCTCTAGTTAATCCAATAGATATCTCTGATCAAGAGGTAAAAGAGCTAGTAGATTTTTTTAATGAAACATTGGGTTTTTGCCCTAATTCAGTCCTTACAATGCAAAGAAGGCCAAATATTGCAAAAGCATTTATAGAGCTAAATATGGCTGTAATGGAGAACCATGGTCAATTAACCTCGGAATTCAAACGCTTAATTGCCTTCGTGAGCAGCAATACTGCTGGATGTAGATATTGTCAGGCGCATACCATTAGAGCTGCAGAGCGTTATGGTTCGACATCTGAGAGACTTGAGCATGTCTGGGATTTTAAGAATCAAGATTTTTTTACAGATGCTGAAAAAGCAGCTTTACAGTTTGCGCAAGAGGCCAGCATGGTTCCTGTAAATGTAGCTGAGGATACAGAAAAGCAATTACATGTTTATTGGTCTGATGATGATATTGTTGAAATCATGGGCGTGATAGCTTTATTTGGATATTTAAATCGCTGGAATGATGTTATGGCAACTTCGCTAGAAGGGGATGCAAATACCTCAGGTAAAGATTTACTGAAAGGAATTTCTTGGGTACCTGGCAAGCATGCCTAGACACCTTTCCCTTTTTTCCACCGAGTCTTAGCTTTTGATCCTTTCTTTTTATTTTGACTTGGCCTATTTTTTGATCCCGTATTAGATTTTTTAAAATCTGCTTTGCCTTTTTTAGCGGCCTTCCTTTTTTGAAACCCAGACTTTTTACTTCTAAAATTTTTTGGTCTAGAGCTGTTTTCTGCCTTATCCATTGGTTTAAATCCTTCTTCAATTTTTTGTGGAATCTTGCTATTAATTAATTCCTCAATTCCTCTTAAGAACTTTTGCTCATCTATACTTAAAAAAGATATGGCTGTACCTTCTTTTCCTGCTCGACCAGTCCTTCCAATTCTGTGAATGTAATCATTTGGGTAGGTAGGCATATCAAAATTA
>CABWYS010000016.1 GCA_902509555.1 uncultured SAR86 cluster bacterium | reverse complement strand
ATTCAAAATCTTAAAAAAGACCTGATAAAAGTTCAAGAAAATATCAACATTTTCCTCAAAGATTTTCAGGATAGGAAAAAAGATCTACCTGATAAGCAAATAGCTATAAATTATTTGTTTATTTCAGAAAAAATGAGTGTTTCTTTTTTTCCGCAAGATGGGATATTTACCCAACTAATTTCTACAGGTTCTTTAGAGCTCATTGAATCAAGCGCTCTTAAGAATTTATTATTAAGAAACTTTACTCATTACCTTGACAGAAACCAAGCAAACAACAGAACGTTGGATGATTTGTATTTAGATTTTGTAAATAACGTTGAGCCGTTTATCACCGTTATCAGCAAAGACAAGAAAGATGCTTCATTTATTTACACAGACAGAATTGTTGATTCCTATTCAATAGATTCAAATTACTATCTGTCAAATAAGTTTAAGGCATACCTGTCTAGTGCTAACACTATGGTTGGCAAAAATATAGATATGCTTAATTTATTTGAAAAATCCTATAATCAAATTTTAGAGTTAGCTAACAAGGCGTAAATCTAGTGTTTGTAAGATGAGGGTTTGTTCTCTGTATTTGTATATCTTTCAGTTAATTTAGAAGATCGTGAGCTTAAATCTTGCAATTGGCCTTCAATCATTACAATTTTAGGAAAAGAGGCTGGCTCTAATGGGTCTCCATCCCAAACGATAATATCGGCTAATTTACCAGGCTCAATTGATCCTCTGTTATCAAGATTAAAAGTTTGAGCTACTGTCTGAGTCATCCCTTTGATAGCAGTTTCATATGACATTCCATGAGCAACTGCATTTCCTGACCCCTGCCTCATAAGATGATAATTATGGCTTCTTTGGGTACTAAACATAATTGGTATCCCTGCTTGATCAAGCATCTTTCCAAGATCTAAACTTGAGCCCAGCTCATCAAATGAATTGGGGATGTTGTCCATAGGGTCAATAATTACAGGGGTATTGCTTGCCTTAATTTGATCTAAAACCATGGGAGCTTCTTCAACGCTCTCCAAGACTAAATTCAAATCATATTTTTGCTTCATAGCTAATGCTTGCAAAATATCTACTGCTCTATTTGTTTCTATGACGAGTGGCATATCCTCATTAACTACTTTTCCTAATGCAATAATATCTTGAGCTTGTAGCTCTAGCTGATCAGCAATATTAAGCTCTAAAATCTCTTCAACCGGCATGCTGTTTGCCATTTTTCCTATATCTAATAATGACTCAAGAAGTGATAAAGTTTCAGCACGAGAACCATATGAGGCTCCCAGTCTTCCAAACATGGCGATATCTTTTGATCCCTTGATTTCAAGACTTCCATCTAAAATAAAGTGAGAGCCTAGTCCAAAAATTGGGAAAGATGTTTCACTTGGAGTGCTTATTGCGCTA
Organism: uncultured SAR86 cluster bacterium; assembly: GCA_902509555.1. Taxonomy (GTDB): domain Bacteria; phylum Pseudomonadota; class Gammaproteobacteria; order Magnimaribacterales; family D2472; genus D2472. Next base: position 17,659 of record CABWYS010000016.1, on the reverse strand, counting down.
GTAACTCCATTACTCCTGTTCCATGGAATTCCAGTGGAGTGAGGATTAAAGGCATTAAAAATACTAAATCCAGCACTTAAAAGTTCTGATTCATCATCACGGGTTACATCCAAAGAATTAATTTCAACTATTCCCAGATTGCTCATAGGTGAAATCAAACCAGGGGTAACAGGCAATCCGCTAACTTCAATCACTCGAGTATTGCCATCAATAATTAAATTATTGCCTACGCCAACAATGGTATTTTCAGAAATAAGGATGTCTTGAATGATCGCAGCCCCACCATTGCCTGAATGCACCAAACCCCCTTTTAACAGGACTGTTTCTGAGATGACAGGAGCTACAAGAAAAAGTAAAGATAATGTTGTAAATAATTTTTTCATGTTATTGCACTCTATTGGTTTGAGGTTGAATAATTCCCAAATCAAAATCAGTAATTGGTTGAATCTTTGGGTTATTCATGTCGAACGCCAAAGCACCATCTATTAAAACTTTCTCAGCTCTGGAGTACACACTAAAAGGATTGCCAGTCCAGAGAACTACATCAGCATCTTTACCTACTTCTATGCTACCTGTTTGATTAAGTATTCCTGCTGCTTTAGCAGGGTTACTTGTAATCCATCGCATAGCATGGGCTTTGGAAATTTCAAAACCAGCTCGATTTCCAGCAGCCATAGCCTTGGCTGCTTCTTGATTAAGGTGTTGAATACCAACCGCATCATCTGAATGCACTATTGCACACCCTGATCCATTTCGAGCCTGATCAATGATTGCTATGTTCGCCTGCACCATGTCATATGCTTCATGCTTGAAACCCCACCAATCAGCCCACAAAGCAGCACAAATTCCCTCTTCCGCTAAAAGGTCAGCTATCTTATAGGCTTCAACGGCATGATGGAAAGCCGTAATTTTATAGTTAAATTCTTTTGACAACTCTATCATCATTGCCATTTCCTCAGCCCGATAACAATGATTTTGAATCAGAATCTCTCCATTTAAGACTCCCATTAGAGTATCCATAGCTAAATCTCTTGTAGGTCTTCTATCTGAGTCTTTTTCATTCATTCCATCAGTGTATTCAGCAGCTTCTATCCATGCAGTGCGATAGCCAGCCATGTTGCCCATCCTTGTTGAAGGAGCCTGCCTTCGGTTACCATAGACCCTTTTAGGATTTTCACCACATGCCATTTTAAGCGAGTGTGGCGCACCAGGAAATTTCATTGCTTGTATAGTATTTTGCGAAACGTTTTTAAATGTTGCACCTCTGCCACCAAATAGATTTGCAGATCCTGGTAAAACATGGAAAGCAGTTACCCCCCCTTTTAATGCAAGAGCAAATTGAGGATCTTGAGTCCATAGCGAATGTTCAGCCCAAACTTCAGCTGTAACTGGAGAAGTTGCCTCATTTCCATCAGAACTAGTTGAAACTCCAGGAGCAGAATAGACGCCCATGTGAGAGTGAATATCGATAATGCCTGGAGTGATCCATTTATCGGTTGCATCTATAACCATGACACCAGGAGCTGTTATAGATTCACCCATTTCTATGATTTTTCCTTCTGAAAGCAATAAATCATAATTTCGAAATTCTCCTCCCAAACCATCATAAATGTTAGCTGACTTAAAAAGCATTGGCTCAGAATTCATTGGAGCATAGGTTGAAGCAAATGCATTATCAATCTCTAGATTGCTTGATTCTGACTTAGAATCTCCAAACGAAAACTCAACATTAAAACCTTCAGAGCAACCGATGATAGTAAAAAGCAGTAAAGGTAAAAGTAATTTGTTATTCATAATAGATTTTCCTCTTATTAAGATTATAGGACCATTTAAAGAGATATAATATTCATATGACAAGAAAAAATAATAGATCAAATGATGAAATGAGACCTCTAGAAATTGAGGTTGGCGTGAATAAACATGCTGAAGGTTCTGCTCTAATAAAGTTTGGAGACACTCATGTTATTTGTACAGCAAGCATTGAAAATCATGTGCCTAGATGGATGAGAGGCTCAAATGAGGGTTGGATTACTGCAGAATATGGAATGTTGCCTCGGTCAACCCACGAACGCATGAATAGAGAAGCTGCCAGAGGTAAACAAAGTGGCAGGACCATGGAAATTCAACGACTGATAGGTAGATCATTAAGGCAAGCTGTTGATCTAAAATATTTAAAAGATAAAACAATCAATATAGATTGTGATGTAATTCAAGCAGATGGGGGAACGAGAACCGCATCTATTTCAGGCGCTTGCGTTGCTTTATTTGAAGCCATCAAAAACTCTCATGATGATCAAAGAGCAATTAAAGAACATGTTGCAGCTGTCTCGATAGGATTGAAAGAGGGCCGCCCTCTTTTAGATTTGGATTATCATGAAGATAGCTCTGCTGATACAGATTTGAACGTGGTAATGACCGAAAGCGGCGGAATCATAGAAATCCAAGGAACAGCTGAAAAGCATCCTTTCACTAAAAATGAACTCGATGAAATGATTGAATCTGCTTCAAATGGTATTGCAGATATAATAAGTTTTCAAAAGTCATGTCTGAGCTAAAAGATTTTCAAAAAACTTTCATTGAATTAGCACTTCAATCAAATGCCTTAGAGTTTGGAAAATTTAAACTAAAATCTGGGAGAGATAGCCCATATTTTTTTAATGCCGCAAAAATGCTTAATGGCTGTGATTTATTTAAATTGGCTAATTGCTATGTCGATGCTATTGAAGATTCGTGCATGGAATTCGACTGTCTGTATGGTCCTGCATATAAAGGGATATTCCTTGGGTCAATTGTTGCAACGGTCTTGAGTCAAAGAGGTGACCCTTCCCCTCTCTCTTTCAATAGAAAAGAAATTAAAGATCATGGTGAGGGTGGCAATATTATTGGGGCTGATCCAGTTGGAAACGTACTGATTATAGATGATGTTTTATCTGCAGGAACTGCTGCAAGGGAATCTATTAAAATTTTAGAAGATTTAAATGCAATGCCCAAGATCTTCCTAGTTGGCTTAGATAGACAGGAAAAAGGAAATGGTGAGCTATCTGCCAAAACAGAACTTGAAAAAGATTTTGGTATTCACGTCGCATCTATTATCAACCTAGATGCTCTTATAGACTACTCTCACACCAATCAAAATTTTCACTCCTATGTTGAAGAGCTAGAGCAATATAGAAGCAGTTGGGGTGCATAATGTTTACTGGAATTGTTAGCGGCAAAGGCCATGTTCAAAAAATTATTAAATGTAAAGATTACATATCATTAATCATCAAAGCTCCAAAAGGCTTTTCTAAAAATTTACTAAAAGGTGCTAGCGTCTCAGTAAATGGGGTATGCCTTACTACAAAAAAAGGCAAAACAGATATCTTGGAGTTTGATGTTATTGAAGAAACACTAAATAAAAGTAATTTAAAAAATATCTCTAAATCATGCAAGGTTAACCTCGAGCGCTCTATGACTACTAAAACAGAAATTGGTGGGCACCTAGTTTCTGGTCACATTCATGGAACCGGAGAGGTTCTAAAACTGATTAATAGACAGGAAACAAAAGACCTACAAATCAAAATTCCTGCAAACTTGAGAGAATATTTTTTTTATAAGGGCTATGTGGCACTGGATGGATGTAGTTTGACAATTGGAAGAGTGCTCAAGTCATCATTCTATATTCATCTCATTCCCGAAACTTTATCAGTTACTACTTTTAAAGATGTAAAAAAGGGAGATCTTATAAATATTGAAATCGAACAGGCAACCATTAATACTGTCGAAACAGTAAAAAGAGTTATGCTTGAGAGAAAAGTTTAGTTAAGACGGCCATTCTCATTCCAACACCATTAAAAATTTGGTTTCTAATTTTGCAATTTTCTAGCTCGCTAGCCTCTTTGCTTAATTCAATTCCAAAGTTTACAGGCCCTGGATGAAATAAAATCATTTTGGGATCAGCCACTTGCAGTGAGTCAACATTGATTTGATACCTCTCAACATAATCACTTGCTCCAATCGTAAGTTTTTTTGACAACCTCTCATTTTGAATCCTTAAGGCCATCACGACATCTGCATCTTGCAATGCAATTTCTAACTCGGGTTCAAAATTGCCAATTGGGCTTTCTATAAAATTTTTACAAAGATCAGGATGGCCGCAAAACGTTATACTTTTATATCCAACAATTTGTATAGCCTCTATAAAAGAATTCACCACTCTTGAATGATCAAGATCGCCAACAATAGTGATATTCAAGTTCTCAAATTTTTCTTTTGATTCATGAATAGTCATTAAATCAATTAATGTTTGAGTGGGATGTGAAATTGAGCCCTCGCCCGCATTAATGAACTGCATATTTGAAAAGTTTTTCACAAAATCATGAATCACTGATTCAGTGTGACGCAGTATGCATAAATCCACTCCCATCATCTCCATAGCGCTCAAAGTATCTTCAAGAGTTTCGCCTTTATTCATGGAAGAGTTCGATAAATCAAAATCTATAAATTTTGCGCCCAAATTATGTGCTGCAATTTGAAAAGACAGTTTAGTTCTTGTGCTTGGCTCACAAAATATAGAGACAATCTTCTTATCAGGAAATAAATTTTCATCACGATAATTTAAAGAATCTTCAGACTTAAAATTATTTGCAAGCTCAATTAAATCAAAAATATCTTTCTTAGTAAGATCAGAAAAGTTAATTAAATTATTAGACATTAAACTTCTATTGACAAAATAGCGTCCATCTCAATATTCACATCTTTTGGTAACCTAGATACCTCGATTGTTGAACGCGCAGGAAAGGGTTCAGAGAATCTCTGTTTCATAAGATCATTCACAGCATCAAAATTAGAAAGATCTGTCAAAAAAATACTTAGTTTTAATATGTTATCCAAACTTCCCCCTGCCTCCTTGCATATTGCATCTAGATTATCTATGACTTGGTTAACCTCATTCTCAAAAGTATTATTATTAAGTTCTCCGGTTGAGGGAATGAAAGCTACCTGCCCCGAAATAAATACAACATCTCCCCATTGAATAGCTTGAGAATATGGCCCGATGGCTGCTGGTGCTTTATTTGTAGAAATTGGTTTTTTCATTTTTGGTTTTGGTGTCGTTTACTATTCTTGAACAGCTTGTCACATATCTTAATGAGCGTAATTTTACCATCAATTTATTCAATGAATTAGTATTCAGAACTTCTACCTCCACAACAAACTCAATGATCATTGCATCAATATCTCTGCTTTGAATATTAACTATATTAAGGTTAGATTTAGTAAAAACTGATGCAATATCAGCCAGTATCCCAGGCCTATCTTCAGCATGAATTTTTACATGCCCTTTATAATGAAGTTCTTTGCTATCACTTCCCCACATCGCTGGGAAATATCTTGATGAAATATTTTGGCTTCTGTGAGGAGCAACCTGCCTGCACCTTGCATGATGAATTACAATACCCCTATCTGTATCTGAATGTGCTGTGATCGGATCTCCGTGAATGGGCATGCAACATTTTGCATATATTACTGACACTCCTTCAATTTGATGATCGGACAAAACCATTGCTTTGAGTTTAGGATTTTTATTTTTTCTAATCTTTAAACCGGAAAAGAATCTCTCAGCAACTAATGCACCTGTTTTTTTTCCAGACCCTAGATCAGTCAAAAGCTCATTCAATGATTTCACTCCTATCATCTCCAGAATCCTAGACATTTTACTGCCTCTATATTGATCAAGGGTGGCGCCCCCTCTCTTCAACTCACTTTCAAGCATTAATTTGCCTGCTTTTCTAGACTGTGAAATTTTTTGATTACGAAGTGCTAAACGAATTGAAGATCTAGCCTTGCTAGTTACTACGAAATTCAGCCAGTCTGGACTAACTTCTTGTTTGTCTGAGGTAATAATTTCAATAGATTGCCCATTTTCTAGTCGAATATTGAGTGGCGCATATTTTCTATTGACCTTGCATGCAACTGAATGATTGCCAAGGTCTGTATGCAACTCATACGCTAGATCAATAGGTGTTGAGCCAGATTTTAAATTTACGATTCTGCCTGCTGGCGTAAAAACATACACCTCGTCATAAACTAAATCAGTCTTAATTGCTTCAACAAATTCATGGGTATCAGCAGAGGCTTTACTTAGATCAGTAAAGCTTTCAATCCATTTCTTTGCACCCATTGATTCTGAAGTTACATTATCTTTTGTTTTATATGACCAATGTGCCGAGATTCCATTTTCTGCGATGATCTCCATGCTTTTAGTTTGAATCTGAACCTCAATTGGAACACCGTCTAGCGCTATAAGGGATGTATGAATTGCTTGATAGCCATTTGATTTTGGTATGGCAATGTAATCTTTAAATTTTTTTCCAATAGGCTTGTGAACATTATGAATGATGCCCAATGATCTATATGCATCATCAACAGAATTTACAATGACCCTAAAAGCATATACATCTAGAATTTCTGAAAAGGGTTTTTTCTTATGTTTAATCTTTCTATATATGCTGTACAAAGATTTTTGCCTGCCTTGAACTGTTGCCAAAATATCATTGTTCCTTAAATGGTATTTAAATTGTTTGCGAAGCTTAGAAATAATTCTTTGCCTTCCTCCAACTGCTTGATTAATTGCCGATTCCAGCATTCTTGCTCGCATAGGATGAATGCATTTAAAAGCTAAATCCTCAAGCTCAATACGAATATTTTGCATACCAATTCTAATTGCAATCGGACCATAGAGATCCATGGTTTCAATTGATTTTCTAATTTGCTTTTCTCTAGGTAAAAACTCAATGGTTCTCATGTTATGCAATCGATCACACAACTTTACAATTATTACTCTTATGTCCTTGGACATAGCTAAAGCCATTTTCTGTAAGTTATTAGCGTTACGATCTTCGATGCTATCAAAATCTAATTTATTTAAGTTGCTGACACCATCGACTATTGCAACAACATCTTTACCAAAGAGTTTTTCCAAGTAAGATTTTTTAATGAAGCTATCCTCTAAGACATCATGCATTAAGCCTGCGCAGACTGTTTCAATGTCTAAATTAAGCTCAATTAAAATCGATGCAACTGCAACGGGGTGAGTGATATAGGCTGAGCCTTCTTTACGAAATTGATCCTTGTGCGCCTCGAATGCAACATTGTATGCGGTTTGCAAAAGGTCCAACTCTTTCTTGGGAAAATAGACTTTTGCAGATTCGTAAAGTTTTTTTGGAACTGGTGAAAGAAGTTTTCTGTTAGAGAAATCTAAAAGAACTTGATTGGGTATAGCCCGGTCACTCAATTAGAAGCTCCAGGATTAACATTAGCCGATAATTTCGTCTTGTGGCTTGTCTCTATCGATAGCAAACTCATCTAACAACACATCCTCTTCAAGAGTCTTATCAAGGATTTCTTTTGTAATAAGTCCTTCTTCGATTTCTCTCAAAGCAACAATAGTAGGCTTATCATCTTCCCACTCCACCATTGGTTCTCTACTAGTTGTTGAAAGTTGTCTTGCTCTTCCAGATGCCAATAAGATTAATTCAAATCTGCTTTGAACCTTGTCTAAACAACCTTCTACTGTAATTCTTGCCATAATGTTTTCTCCGAGGGCGTATTTTAGTGTTTATTTGCCTAATAAGACAATAGCTGAGCTAAAAACTGTTGAACTTCTTCTATATTTTCTTTATTTAACGGCTTTTCTTGAGCAATAATGTTAAAAAGTTCTTTTTCTGCATCATCAAACGTATCGTTAATAATAATATGCTTATATTCATTTGCATAAGCCAATTCATCTTTTGCATTTTTTAATCTTAAATTAATTGACTCTAGGTCTTCATCTCCCCTGCTTTTTATTCTTTCTTCTAAAGAGTGAATTGATGGGGGAAGAATGAAGATCGAATCATAATTAAGAGACATGTCATTAATCTGCCTAAACCCCTGAACATCAATCTCAAGAATCAAATTTACTCCTGAGCTAAGTTTTGATTCAACAAAATCTACAGAAGTGCCATACCAATTCCCATGAACCTCTGCATGTTCAAGAAAAAAATCAGAATTTTTTTTATCTAGAAAATCTTTTTCAGAAATAAAGAAATATTGATTGCCATTTGACTCGCCTTTTCTTGGTGATCTTGTTGTGTAAGAAATAGATAGCTCTAAAGGTAAATCAGACTGATTTGCTAAGACTAAAACGGCATCAATAAGAGATGACTTGCCAGCACCAGATGGAGCAGAAACCAAAAAAAGCTTTGGATCTTTCATCATTCTAAATTTTGAGCCTGCTCACGCAGTTCCTCTACCTTTAACTTCATGGTTAATGCTAAATCTTTTAAGTCTGGTTTTTCTATCTTAACTGAGAGAGTGTTTGCTTCTCTAAATAATTCTTGAAGGATAAAGTCCATTTTTTTGCCATGAGCATTTTTTAGTTTAAATAATTTATTTAGCGATTCAATATGAAAGCTAATTCTTTCAAGCTCTTCAGCTATATCATGTTTTAGGGCCACATTTGAGAGTTCATTAGCTATCTCATCTTTATTAATATCAATATTCTTCTGGATAAACTTATTCTTGATAGTTTTGACTCTGTGCTTCAGCAATGAGGGCGCTGACTTTAATAGTTTTTGATGTGCATTTTTTAAAAATAAGGTCTTAACTAGAATAATTTTCTCTATTTTTTGGCCTTCCTTGGCCCTGGATTCTACTAAGTTCTTTATTGCGATGTTTAATGCTTTCTTGCCTAAAATTGAAATATCCTTTTTTGACGTCCTAACTGTTAACAGGCCAGGGATGTCTCTAAGATCGCTTAATTTAAGATTCAAGTGTTTAAAATCTTTGCTAGCTTTTAAGGCGCTCTTTAAGTTCCTGATGCTATCTTGATTAAGCTCATACGAATGGTCTGATTGAAAATTATCATGGATTTTTACCTCAAAAGAGCCTCTCAGGAACTTTTTCTTTATCTGATTTTTGATATATTCCTCTAGATCATTTGGTAGGCTGTATCCTCTGAAAGAAATATCTACAAACCTATTGTTAACTGACTTAATTTCACACAAAACCTCCATCTTCTTTGAGGTAGCTTGCCCTGTCCCATATCCTGTCATGCTGTAAAACATATGATTCCTAAATACTTTTCACTATTATCTCATTAAACCGCTTTCTAATAACTTTTGTGGGTCAAATGATTTTCCAATATTATCTGAACTTTTAAAAAAATCTTCGAAAGAGTGCCCAGGGCATACAAGAGAAAAAATCTCACTGTACTTTCGAGCTTGCTCACTGCAAATCAGCGGCCCGGAAATATGGACTGAATCTTTATTGGAGATATAGTTTGCTATCACCAATGCAAGATTATCCCTGCTAAACATATTAGCTTCAGCAAAGCGAAGAGGATATTTTTTTCCATCAAAAGCATTTACATGATTTCTCATCCAATGAGTTTGTTCATCATATAATCCTGATGGGCGCAAAATCAGTGGCTCTACTTTTGATTCACGCGACACAAACTCTTCATACTCTAAAATAATTCTCGCTTGATTATCATCAGGCAAAGGTTTCACTGCTTCGGTGATCTTTCTTCCATTGTTTAAGCCATAAACCCTAGTTGAACTAACAATAACCAATTTCTCATAACTTATATTATTATTAAAAAAATTCATTATTTGGTATGACGCATCTAAGAATCCTTGCTGATAGCCATCTATGTCTGATGAGGTTGGTTTTAATATCAAGATAATGGTTGAAAAATCTTTAGAAGATAGATTTAAACTTGATTCGCTGATCCAATCTTGCTTGATGAATTCAACATTGGCTAAGTTAGTAGGCACGCTTCTAGAAACTCCTATAAATTCTTGGTCAGGAAGGCTGGCTGCAACCCGTCTTCCAAGATCTCCGTAACCTATAATCAAAACTTTTTTCATATATATGTTTCTAAAGTCCTTATATTAAAAGTATTATCGTTAAGTGGCTAATATTGAACTAACTCAATTAAAGGGTATTGGACCTTCTATAGTTGAAAAACTTAACCTTATTGGAATTTTTAACTTAAGGGATCTTTGCTTTCATCTTCCCTTTGGATATCAAGACAGAACAAAAATTTCAAATATAAGTGATCTACAACCAGGAGATGAAAAGTTAATAAAAGTTAAGGTAATTTCTTCACAAGCAATATATAGACCTAGAAAGATGATGGTACTTAAATCTGCTGACTCTTATTCTAATATTAATATTCGCTTTTTTTATTTCCATCCTGCCCAAACGAAGCAGCTAAAAGCTGGAACTGAACTTTTATGTTATGGGAAAGTGAGCTTGAGTAGATATGGGCTAGAAATGATTCATCCAGAGTATGAAGTTATATCAAGTGATCACAAATTAAAAGATAAAAAACTAACTCCTGTATATAGAGTACCCAAAGGGATAGGACAAAAAAAAATAAGGGGATTTATTCAAGCCGCAATCTCAAAATTAAATTTTGAAGAAGACTTTCTAGACGTAGAAAGATATGACGCATCTTTAAACATGAAAATTATCGATGCCCTAGCAATCATCCATAACCCCGAAGCGGATATAGACATTGATGAGATGCTTCCCGGAGGCTCTCATCCAGCAAGAGTAAGGTTATTAAAAGAAGAAATGATTGCTTTTCAGGCTGGTATGGCTTTTTTAAAACGTAAACAAAAAAGACATCGCTCTTTTCCATTATCTAAAGAGAATGAATGGACAGCAGAAGTTAAATCAAATTTTCCTTTTGAATTAACTGGCGCCCAAACAAGAGTTGTAAGTGAGATTAAAGAGGATTTATCTCAAGAAGTTCCCATGATGAGATTGGTACAAGGAGATGTTGGCTCAGGAAAAACAGTGGTAGGTGCATTGGCTGCAGCGTTAGCCCTTGATTCATCTTTTCAGGTTGCTTTTATGGCGCCGACCACATTGCTAGCAGAGCAACATTTTTTTAGCTTGAAATCTTTTTTTAATAAACAAGCAGCTAAAGTAGCTCTTCTAACAGGTAGCACTTCTGCAAGCAAAAGAAAAAAAATCTTACAAGATCTTAAGGAAAGCAAGATCAAATTATTGATTGGAACCCATGCTTTATTTCAGAAAAGTGTTGAGTTTTCTAACCTTGCTCTCATTATAATCGACGAGCAACACAGGTTTGGAGTGAATCAACGCCTAGCCTTAAGAAAGAAAAATGATTCTGAAAAATCAGCACCTCACCAGCTGACATTAACAGCTACTCCTATTCCAAGAACGCTTTCTATGAGCGTATATGCAAACATGGATGTTTCTGTGATCGATGAACTGCCTCCTGGCAGGAAGCCAATTCAAACATCATGTTTACCGCTAAGTGGAAAAGATAAACTGATTGAAAGAATCTCAGCCGCTACAAAAAAAGGCAGCAAAGTGTATTGGATATGTCCTTTAATTGAAGAATCTGAAAACTTAGATTTAAATGCTGTCATGGAAACCTATGAAGATTTATCTGAGCATTTTGGCCAAGAGAAAGTTGGTTGCCTACATGGAAAGTTATCAGCAATTAAAAAACAAGAGCAGATTCAAGCTTTCAAAGATTCCAAAACTTCAATCTTAGTATCAACGACTGTTGTTGAAGTGGGGGTAGATATCCCGGATGCAGATATCATGGTTATTGAAAATGCAGAAAGATTTGGTTTAGCACAGCTGCATCAATTAAGAGGAAGAATAGGCAGAGGAACCAAAGAAAGCTTTTGCATTCTTCTTCACAAAGACAAGATTCAAGATGTCTCATCGCAAAGACTCCAAGTATTAGTAGACTCTCAAGATGGCTTTAAAATCGCCGAAGAGGATCTTGTAATAAGAGGCCCTGGTGAAATCATGGGCGCGCAACAAACAGGCATTGTGCCGATGAAATACACTAATCTAGTCAGAGACAGTCAGTATCTAATGGAAACCAAAAAAGTTGCTGAATCAATATGCAGCGAAGATCCTGAGCTTGCAAATCAATTGATAGAAAGATGGATCTCAGGCTCTATAGCCTTTGCTGATGCTTAGCTATTAGTTCAATTAATTTTATTAAGAAAAGAGCTGAGAATAAGCCATATAAGCAATAATTAGCCATCCTGCAGCAAAGAGCAAGAATCTCACTAACACCATATTAAATGTTAGCTGAACTAGTGAATGAATAATTCTTATTATTACAAATGCCCATGCCAATTGAACCATAAAAGAATCGAAGTTATTAATCATGGCGATTGATAAAGTAACAACATAAAATGCAACAGGCTGCTCAAAAAGGTGATTATAGTTATCTGAAGTTCTTTCAACCCAAGCAGGCATTGCTCCTTTTAGGTCTTTTGTATGTGCTGCATCTTGAGGATTGTCAATAGATCTAAGCCTGCCAAAAGCCATCACTAAAAAAATTGTAAAAGTCCAAAGTGCTAATACTAAAACTGGTGACAAAAGTGCTATTTGATTCATATTTTTTACCTCTCTAAGTCAGATTATCATACTAAAACTCTATATTAAATTAGAAAAAAAACCCGCTATTGCGGGTTTCTTATTTTTAGCTGAAGTGATTGTTACAACATTCCATTCAATGTTAATAATGGAGCTATCACTAAACTCACAATTGCCATAACATTGATTAAGATGTTCATTGAAGGTCCAGAAGTATCTTTGAATGGATCGCCAACTGTATCCCCAACAACAACTGCGGCATGAGTATCAGAGCCTTTACCGCCGAGGTTGCCCTTCTCAACATATTTCTTGGCATTGTCCCAAGCACCGCCTGCATTTGCCATAAATAAAGCAAGTGCAACACAACCTAATAATCCACCTGCAAGCATTCCGCCTAAAGCCATAGCACCCAAACCAAATCCGACAACCGCTGGCATCGCTACTGCAATAACACCTGGTAACATCATTTTCTTTAAGGCAGCTTTGGTTGCTATCTCAACACATTTTTCTGAATCTGGATCAGCAGTCCCCTCCATTAAACCGGTGATTTCTCTAAATTGTCTTCGAATTTCATTAATCATCTCAAATGCGGCATCTCCAACAGCTGTCATGGTGATTGAAGAAATCAAGAAAGGAATACAAATTCCTATAAACATCCCCACCAATACAATTGGTTGGCCAAGAGATAAAGTAAATGCATCGCCAAAATTAAGACTGACAACTGCAGAGAATGCAGAAATGATTGCAAGTGCTGCTAAAGCTGCAGCTCCAATTGCGAATCCTTTACCAATAGCTGCTGTTGTATTTCCAAGCTCATCCAAAGAATCTGTAATTTCTCTTACATCCTCTCCCATGCCAGCCATCTCAGCAATACCACCGGCGTTATCTGCAACGGGGCCATATGCATCAATTGCCATAGTTATCCCAACTGTTGAAAGCATTCCTACAGCAGCAATACCCACTCCATAAACTCCTGAAAGAGTTGTTGAAATTAAAATAATTGTTGCTAAAACTAAAATAGGAATTACAACAGATTGCATTCCAACTGAAAGGCCAGAAATCATAACGGTTGCTGAGCCAGTTTCACCTGATTCAGCAATCTTTTTCACAGGATTACCACCTGTGTAGTATTCAGTAATTAATCCGATTAAGACTCCGCCCACAGCACCGCAGACCACAGCCCACCAAACATTCATTGACACACCAGCCATGCTAGTTGTTAAAAAATATGCCATAACAATAAATATTGCTGGCGCTAGTAAAGTTCCTGAGCGTAAAGCACTTGCAGGCGCCTTAGCAGACTGCAATTTAACTATTATGATTCCAATGATGGAAGCTATTAAACCAATTGAAGTTAAAGCTAATGGAAACATCATCATTTCCTTGGAGCCTAAAGTGTAGGCTATAGCAATAGAGGCAATCATTGATCCACAATAAGATTCAAAAATATCTGATCCCATTCCTGCTACATCACCAACATTGTCTCCAACATTATCAGCAATAACACCTGGGTTTCTTGGATCATCCTCGGGAATTCCTGCTTCAATTTTACCCACTAAATCTGCTCCAACATCAGCGCTCTTGGTAAAGATACCTCCACCAACACGAGAGAATAACGCTACCACTGATGCGCCCATTCCAAATCCCTCAAGAGCATGAACATGAGATTCACTAAAGAAATAGAAGAGACCGCCTAAACCTATTAAGCCAAGAGAGGCGACACATAATCCCATGACCGAGCCACCGTAAAAAGAAACGCTTAATGCTGCAGCTGCACCGTCTTGTTGAGCTGCAGTTGCAGTTCTAACATTTGCTTTTGTCGCTGCATACATTCCAATAAATCCTGCTAGCGATGAACAGGCAGCACCAACCACGACTGCAATTGCTGATTGAATCGTAAGAAAGGTTGCGACCAATACAACTAATACGGCAACAAAAATTAATAAATAGGTATATTCAGTTTTCATGAATTTCATTGCGCCCTTATGAATTTCATCGCCAATCTTTTTGACTTGATCAGAACCATCTGAATAGCGCATGACCAAACTGAATACCACAAAAGCGGCAATCAAACCAAAAACACCCAATGCTGGGGCAATTAATATATTCATCCTTTCTCTCCTATAAACAAGCGTTAGATTCTATCAAATAAAATTGAATTTAATTAGTAATTAAGCCTTCGAATTGAAAATATTTTCATCCAATTGATTCTCTGTTTTTGCAACTATACATGCAATTGCAGCATCGCCAGTAACATTAACCGATGTTCTGATCATATCTAGCACTCTATCAACCGCAAGAATGATCCCTATTGCCTCAAGTGGTAAGTTAAATTGTTGCAAAATTATTATCAAAGTAATGGTTCCTGCTGACGGAACGGCAGCAGTTCCTATTGAGGTCGCTACCGCAAGTAGAACAACTTGAATGTATTGAAATAATGTCAGATCAATGCCAGACATTTGAGCAATAAATACTGTTGCTAAACCTTGCATAATTGCGGTTCCATCCATATTGATTGTAGCTCCAACAGGCACCACAAAAGATGCAACATTTTGATTTACGCCTAAGTCTTGATTGACTGTTCTAAGAGTGACTGGAATTGTTGCTGCACTTGATGAGGTAGAAAATGCAAATAAAGCTACATCTTTCATCTTTCTGTAAAAAGTTAATGGATTCAATCCTCCGATAAATTTTAGAAATACTGAGTAAGTAAAAGCTGCATGAAATAAAAGAAGGGCTATTAAGAGAACAACATATGCCAAAACATCTTGGAAAATATCAAGACCATCAGCGATAACAAACTTTCCAATGAGACAAAAAACACCCAAAGGCGCAAAGCTCATGATCATCACTATCAGCTGTAAAAATACTGTGTTTAATTTCGCGAATGAGTCGCTTAAATTTCCTGTTAAATGATTTGTTTTATTTAAAGCTAAGCCAAAAATAATACTGAAGAATACAATTGCTAGCATCTGATTTTCGGCCATCGCCTGGATAATGTTTGAAGGAAAGATTCCAACAATGGTTGAGTAGATTCCTTGCCCTTGAGGCAATGAACTTGGTGCAGCCATAGCTATATCAGATGAATAATTAGAGCCTGGTTGAAAAAAAGAACCAGCTATAAGCGCCAAAGAAACAGCGATGCCCGTAGTTAGTAGATAAAAACCTACAGTTTTAAATGTAAGTTTCCCTAAAGACTGTGAGCTTCCAAGAGAGGAAATGCCTGTCACCAAAGAAAAGAAAACCAAAGGCACAACCAATAACTTTAGGAGATTCATAAAGATATCTCCGCCCATCTTAAATATATATTTTTCTACAAAAGCATCTACTGAGCTTGGAAAGAAGTTTGTATAAAAAAGGAAAGAGCCAACAACAAAACCAAGAATTAAACCTATCAGAATGTTTCTTGTTAAGTCTTTTGGCGTATCAATCATTAAATTTCTACCATTTCAAAATCTTCTTTACCTACTCCACAATCAGGACATAGCCAGTCATCAGGCACGTCATCCCAAGCAGTTCCTGGGGCAATGCCATCATCTGGCCAACCCAGCTCTTCATCATATATTAGTCCGCATACAATGCATTCCCATTTTTTATATTCCATTTTATCTCTCTTAGTTATTCCTTACTCAAAAAGTCTCATTTAATGAAAATTAAGCAGGCTATAATATCAGATTTTAGAGATCTAATTCATGCAAGTAACAAGAATTAATAAATGGCTGAACGGCTCAGAATTAAGCGGCTGTTTAACTAAAAAAAATATTTTAGATTGGTTGCAAGAAGAAGGATCAATTACTGCAAAAATTTCATCCAAAGCTAAATTCAAACTTGAAATCTTAAATGATGATATTGGCATTGCTGAGGATGAAGAATATTTTGGGCTGGACATAGCCTCTGAAAAAGTTCGTATCAGAGAAGTGCTTTTATACGGCAATCTAGAGCCCCTTGTTTATGCAAGAAGCATTATCCCAAATCAGACTGCATCAAAAGGCTATCCCGGATTAGGAAATATTGGATCTAAGCCACTTGGTGATTTGCTCTTTCAAAGCGAGCTATTTATTAAAACACGTCGAGAGTTTGCACAATTTCAAACCTCTTCTAAAGATGTGATCTGGGGAAGAAGGACACATTACCTTGTTCGGGGATATCCCTTGAGTGTTATGGAAGTATTTTTATCTCCATGAATAAAACGTTAGCCATTTTTGAATTGATGCGCCTAGATAAGCCAATCGGCATATACCTATTACTTTGGCCAGCATTATTAGCCTTGGTAATTAGTACAAACGGCGATTTTAAGTACGCTGATTTAATAATAGTTATTATAGGAAGTATTTTGGTGAGATCAGCCGGCTGTGTAATCAATGATATTTGGGATAAAGACCTAGATGGAGAAGTAGAGAGAACAAAAACCAGACCAATACCTAGCAAAAAACTCTCAACATCTGAAAGTTGGACTGTTTTTGCAATACTTGGTGTTTTGAGCCTAATGCTGCTTAGCTTAACCAATACAAATACTATTTATGTGAGTATCTGCTTTGGTTTAATGATCGTTGTATATCCTCTGACAAAAAGATTTTTTATTGGGCCTCAGATTTTTCTTGGTCTTACTTTCAACCCAACAATTATTGTTTACGCTATGACAAATGAGTTGAATAATCCAACGATGATTTTTCTCTACCTTGCAATCGCTGCAAAAACTATCGCCTTCGACTCCTTCTATGGATTATGTGACATAAAAGATGATAAAAAATTAGGAATCAATTCGACTCCATTATGGTGGGGATCAAAAACTTTATTGATAATTGCAATCATACAATTTGCTGTCATTAGCTTTTTACTGATCGTTGGATTGAAAGCAGAACTTTCATCTGCTTGGTACATTGGAATAATGTTGTTAAGTGGTTTTTACTTTTACCAGCATCGGCTTGCATCACAAAAAGATTTTTTACTAGCTTTTAAAAATAATCATTGGGCATCTTTATATTTGCTCAGCCTCTCAGTATTTTGTTTTCTGATAATCTAGTTTCATGTCATCTGAAATCAAAAAAATTGATTTACAAGAAGAGCTTGATTCAATAAAAGCAAATAATCCTTTTGAAGACTTTTCATATTTGCGAGCAATGGAACAAAGTAATTCTGCATCAGAAAAATCTGGCTGGATTCCAGATCATCTTGGTGAGATAAAAAATAAAAAATTAATAAGTTTTCTCCCTTTATATAAAAAATCTAATAGCTATGGGGAATTCATTTTTGATCA
>CABWYS010000015.1 GCA_902509555.1 uncultured SAR86 cluster bacterium | reverse complement strand
GGCCCTGGTACTAATAGCTACTTGATTGGCAAAGAGGATGTAACTTTAGTTGACCCAGGCCCTAAAATTGATGCGCATATAGAAAACTTAGTTAATCTTGGGGTGGGTAAGATCAAGCGTATTTTGGTTACCCATACCCATCGTGATCACTCTCCTGCAGCCAAAGTTTTAGGTGAAATTCTTAACGTTCCGTTGATGGGTCGATTGCTTAAAAAGGACGACTCTCTGCAAGATAAAACTTTCAAGCCCGACCACATCCTTGAGCACGGAGACTTAATCAAAACAGATGAATACACCATAGAGACAGTTCATACTCCTGGACATGCTTCTAACCATCTGTGTTACTTAATTCAAGAAGAAAAAGTCATGCTTACAGGAGATCATATTATGAATGGTTCAACGGTTGTCATTGCGCATCCGGATGGTTCTATGAAAGATTATTTAAGCTCTTTGGCGCTATTGCGTAATTATGATTTCAACAAAATAGGTCCTGGCCATGGTGATTTTTTAGGAGACCCAATGGCGGTAGTTGATTGGATTATCAATCATAGACTAGAGAGGGAAAGGAAAGTTATTTCTAAGTTAAAGCTTTTTTCAGGCGTTACATCTAAGGATTTGGTATCAAGCGTCTATGATGATGTAGACCCAAAACTTCATCCTATTGCAATATGGAGTTTAGAAGCTCACTTATACAAACTTCTTGAAGATGGATTGGTGACTTTCGATTCAACAGAAAAAATCTGGACTTTAAAATAGAATAAATGTTTACATTTACCTTGGGCTGTTTGTATCTAATTTCAGCCCTAATTTATCTATTACTAATAAAAGAAAAATTTAATATCTTTGAGTTTATTTACAACCCAAACAACAGAAAGTTTTTAATAATTTTTGATGCACTGTTTTTACTCATTAGCTTTGCAGCAATAATTGAAGAAGCTCACTGGTTTCTGTTCTTAATATTTTCTATGCATACACTTAATACAATGACACTATTAATTAAGCCTCAACTTTTTTATCATTCAAAAGAAGAAATGGAGCTGATGAGCGACGAATCATTGAATAATTATTTAATCATACTGACTTCTGTAGTTGGGATAGGATGCTTATTAGTTAGTTATTTCTAAATGACGTTTATTTTCAATTAAATCCTCAACAACGCTTGGATCAGCCAGCGTTGATGTATCACCGAGATTATCGAACTCACCACCAGCAACCTTTCTTAAAATTCTTCGCATAATTTTTCCAGATCTAGTCTTTGGAAGCCCTGGAGCCCATTGAATAAGATCAGGTTTAGCAATTGGACTAATCTCTTTTGCAACAAAATTCTGTAATTCTGCTATTAAACTTTCATTTTCTTCCTCTCCAACCATCAATGTCACGTATGCATATATACCTTGACCTTTTATTGGATGTTCAAAACCTACAATTGCTGCTTCAGCAACTTTCTCATGAAGCACTAAAGCACTTTCTATTTCAGCTGTACCAAGTCTGTGCCCAGATACATTCAATACGTCATCAACCCTACCGGTAATCCAAAAGTATCCATCCTTATCTCTTTTAGCGCCGTCACCAGTAAAATAAGCGTCCTTATAAGTTGAAAAATATGTATCAATCATTCTTTGATGATCTCCATACACACTTCTGATTTGGCTTGGCCAAGATTGAGTTATGATCAAATTGCCAGATTGCTCCCCCTCTAGGATAAGGCCATTTTCATCTACAAGCTCAGGTTTCACTCCAAAAAATGGCAAAGTTGCTGAACCTGGTTTTACGGGAGTGATGCCAGCAATGGGAGAAATTAAAACAGAACCTGTTTCTGTTTGCCACCATGTATCTATAATATGACAAGCCTCATTACCAACCACTTTAAAATACCATTCCCATGCCTCAGGATTAATTGGCTCGCCAACCGTTCCTAAAATACGAAGACTTTTTCTATTTGTTTTCAACACGTGTTTATCTCCTTGAGCCATGAGAGCTCTCAGAGCAGTAGGTGCCGTGTAAAAGATGGAGATTTGATGCTTGTCACAGATTTCCCAGAACCTTGATGGATTTGGGTATGTTGGAATTCCTTCAAACATTAAACTTGTAGCTCCATTGGATAATGGTCCATAGAGGATATATGTATGGCCGGTAATCCACCCAACATCTGCAGTACACCAATATTTATCACTAGCTTCATAACCAAAAAGATATTTGAAGCTTAGATGCGCCCCCAGCAAGTAACCTCCGGTGGTGTGCATGACACCTTTTGGTTTTCCGGTTGAGCCAGATGTATATAAAATAAATAATGGATCCTCAGAATCCATTGGTTCGCATGGACAATCACTCGTTGCAGCAGCAAACATTTCTTCATAATTTCTGTCTCTACCTGCCACCCAATCAATCGACCCATTTGTTCGCTTGATGACTAAGCAATGATCAACTTTTGGACAATCTAACAAGGCGCTATCAACATTCTCTTTAAGAGGAATTTTCTTCCCGCCTCTTATAGCTTCATCTGCTGTGATAACTATGCTGCAGTCTGCATCTAAAATTCTGTCCTTGAGAGATTCCGGAGAAAAGCCACCAAAAACAACAGAGTGCACAGCACCAATCCTAGCGCATGCTAACATTGCATAGGCTGCCTCTGGAATCATCGGCATATATATACAAACTCTTGATCCTTTTGAGGCTCCTAAATTTTTTAAAATATTTCCAAATTTGCAGACATTTTCATGCAAGGCCTTATAGCTGATTTCTTGGGATTCATTAGGATCATCTCCCTCCCAGATAATCGCAGTTTTGCCTGCACGTACTTCTAAATGCCTATCGATGCAGTTATAGGCAATATTAATTTTTCCACCTTCAAACCACTTTGAATCAGCAAACCTCTTATTATGAACACTTGTAAAGGACTCCATCCAATCTAAGTTTTCTTCAGCTTGTTCTCCAAAGAAAGCTTGGGGATCCTCAATTGATTGATGATACATAGACTGGTATTCGTCTAAATTTTTTATAAATGGATTGATGAGATTTTTAGGAGGAGAGTATTTTTTCTCAGCCATAAGGGTAACTTAATTTTATAAGATAGAAGGTTGAGGATTAATAAAATTTTTACCTCTTGGATCGGACATAATTTTATTAATCAGCATGTCATAGTCAGAACCGCCGCCCTCAAGATCAATATCTGACGCATTGATAATTAACAAAGGAGCATTTTCAAAATATAAAAAGAATTTTGAGTAGGCATCATTCAGTTTTTCTAAATAATCAATGGTTAGAAATTTCTCATCAGGGTTTCCACGTTTATTAATCCTTTCCAGCAATACCTCTACAGGGGCTTGAAGGTAAATTACTAAATCAGGCGAAGGAGCATCCAGGGTTAAATGTTCATATACTTTGTCATACAACCCCATTTCCTCCTCGGACAAAGTAACTTCAGCAAATAATCTATCCTTTTGAATCAAAAAATCAGCGACACGCACAGGCTCAAATAATGATCTTTGTTTTAAGTCTTCAATTTGCTGCATGCGTTGAAATAAGAAGAATAACTGGGTTGCTAGCGCTGATTGTTTTGGATTCCTGTAAAAGCTTTTTAGAAAAGGATTTTCTGCAGGCTGTTCTAAAAATACATCGTAATTGAAAGTCTCAGCAATTTTATGAGCAAGCGTAGTTTTCCCTACACCAATTGGCCCTTCAATCGCAATATATTTTGGAAGCGGAGCTTCCTGTAGAGCTGGTTCCATAAGGTTTTTAATCTGTTTGGTAAAGGTTAGCTTAACTCTTCCAAGAAACCAAACTTTTTCTCAACTGGACCACTTCGTGATTCTCTTAGTGATTTTAGTAATTCAATTTTACTTGTCCGATTGACCTTTTGAAATTGAGTCCACCAGTCACCTATGCCTTGAGAATCCCTTGCTGCTTCTTCCCTTAAGAGCAAAAAATCATAGGCAGCTCTAAAGCGAGGATGATTTAAAATCTTATATGGCTGGTGCCCCAAACGAGTCTCAAGTTTTAATTGTAGAGACCAAATATCTTTGATGTATCCATGAAATTTTCTTGGTACAGCAGTTAAGACTTGTTGCTCTCTGATAATTCTGTCCATACTTCTGAAAAACTTTCTTAAATTTAGACTTCCCTTTTCTTTTGATATATCAATTAATCTTGGCCAAAGTAAAGCAGCAATAAGAAATCCTGGAGTTACAGATTTAGATGCCTTTAGTCTATTGTCAGTATTAATTAATGCAGCATGTTGAAATCTTAAGCCAAATGAATTTTTAACATAATTATCAGTGTTAATTAAATATTTCAAAACCCCAAATGAGTTCAGTTTATTAAAATTATTAAATGCCTTTTTTGTAAGAAAGATTTTACAGAACTCATCAAACATTCTTGCATTAGAGATATTCCTGAGCAAATGACCTTTTTGATATATAGCTTCTTTGACATCATTAGAAATTTTAAAATCTAGTTTTGAGCTAAATCTAATCGCACGCAAGCTCCTTACGGGATCTTCTTCAAACCTAATTAGAGGATTGCCTATTGATACAAGAATTTTTTTTTGTATATGCTGCAGACCACTGTGAAAATCACACAAGTTATTTTCTATAGGATCAAAATACAGCGCATTAATTGAAAAGTCTCTTCTTATGCAATCCTCTTCTAAAGTGCCCCATACGTTGTCTCTAAGGATTTTCCCTTCAGAATCTTTGATAACGCCAGAACCATTATCTTTTTTAGAGGCATTTGCCCTAAAGGTTGAGACCTCAATCAGCTCATTCCTGCTAAAAACATGAACCAAACGAAACCTCTTACCAATAATTCTGGATGATCTAAAGATTTTTTTTACTTCTTCGGGAGTAGCATTTGTTGATACATCAAAATCCTTTGCTTTGATTCCAACAAGAGAATCGCGGACACACCCACCAACTAAGTATCCTTTGAAGCCAGATTGCTTTAATTTTTTAACAACCTCAATTGCAAGAGGGCTAAATTTGCTTTCTTTAAGAATTTTTGGAATTTTTATTGCAGATGCTTTATTTTTTTTATTCAAAAGCTTAAAAAAAACTTTTTTTAGCTCGGACGCTAACCACCAAGTTGTTTTTCCTTGATTTCATCTAGTGTCTTGCAATCAATGCAATGTGTAGCCGTTGGGCGAGCTTCAAGTCTTTTCACTCCTATTTCTATCCCACAAGCATAACAGTATCCGTAATCATCTTGCTTGATTTGTTCTAAAGAGCCTGCAATTTTATTGATTAGCTTTCTTTCTCTATCTCTTGTCCTCAGCTCGAAAGCAAATTCTTCTTCTTGAGAAGCTCTATCAATAGGGTCTGCATATGATTCACCTTTATTTTTAAGATGATCAAAAGTTTTTTGCATTTCTTCTCTTAAATGTTCACGCCACTCAATTAAAACCGCATTAAAGTGCTTTTTCATCGCAGCGCTCATATATTTTTCACCTTTGCGGCCTTTATATGATGATATTGGGGTAGTTCTTTTCTTGGAAATTATTTTCTTAGCTGGAGCCTTCTTTGCAGTATTCTTTTTTGCCGGAGCTTTCTTTACTGGAGCTTTCTTTGCCGGAGCTTTCTTTACTGGAGCTTTCTTTGCTGGAGCTTTCTTTGCTGGAGCTTTCTTTACTGGAGCTTTCTTTGCTGGAGCTTTCTTTGCTGGAGCTTTTTTTGCGGCTGTGTTTTTAGCAGTAGATTTTTTTGTATCTGCTTTTTTTGGCATATTTTAATAAATAAAAGTTTTCAGGCGCATGAAATTATCAGAAAGCGGGGCAATAAGCTAGCTTTTTTTATAATTATTTAATACTTCTCGATATCCCTCCTGGGTTAGCCTGGGCCCAAATGTCTCTACAACCTTTGATGCTCCATAATTTGCAAATTCAGCGCATGACTTTAAATCATGATTCCCAAGCAAGGCATACAAAAAACTTCCTGCAAACATATCTCCAGCACCATTAGTATCAACTGGGTTGATATTAACATTTGGACTGTTAATAATTTCATCTTTAGTAACCACAACGCTGCCTTTTTCTCCCATCGTAATTATTGAGATATAAGATTTCTCTTGCAGTTTGATGAATGCTTCTTCGATATTCTTTGAATCTACAAAAGCCATTGCCTCATCATCGTTACCAAAAATATAGTCTAAGCCAAAAGATTCTATATGATTAAATTTATCCTTAAATCCCATGACTATTCCCGGATCAGATAATGAGAGAGCTATCTTTACATCTGGGGAGCTCTTTAAGTGCTCAAGAGCCTTTAAAGTTACTTTATAATTTTCTTCGCTAGTAACCATATATCCCTCGATATAGAAAATTTTTGAATTTGCAACTTGGTCTAGATCAAGATCACTTTCATCCATCAGCGAACTAATATTTAATGCGGTGGTCATTGTTCTCTTGGCATCTGGAGTAACAAGAATGAGGCACTTTCCAGTTGGAATAGAGTTTGCTGATGCTGCGTTGCCTTTATGATCAACTCCAGCTTCTTTTAAGCTTTTCAGATACCTTAATCCATCTTGGTCTTCACTTACTTTGCAGATATGAAAGCATTTGGCACCAAAGCTAGCTGCAGCAACAAGGCTATTAGTTGCAGATCCACCACAGTCAGAAACAGTATCTGCTCCAGAGGCAATAAGTCTTTCTATTATTGGGGCATGTTCTTCCGCACTTGAAAGCGTCATTTGGTCAATTTCCAAACCAAGCTCAGAAATAAGACTATGCTCAACTTTAAATACAGTATCCACAAGAGCGTTTCCAATTGCACTAATATCATTTTTCAT
Source organism: uncultured SAR86 cluster bacterium (assembly GCA_902509555.1). GTDB lineage: Bacteria > Pseudomonadota > Gammaproteobacteria > Magnimaribacterales > D2472 > D2472. The sequence continues at coordinate 12,907 of CABWYS010000015.1, read as the reverse complement.
TTTTATAATTCCTTAATTGCTTTTTCAATCTTATTTTTAGTCAGATCCAGTATAGATCGGTCATGTGTTGATGATATAAATCCTGCCTCATATTTTGATGGAGCAAAGTATATACCTCTATCTAAAGCTGCATAAAAAAACTTTTTAAATATCTTGTCACTACTCTTAACAACATCTTCAAAATTCTTTGGTAAATCCTCGGCAAAGAAAAAACCAAACATGCCGCCGATAGAAGAGGTTGAAAATGGTATGCCTTTTTCATTCAAAAGATTTTTTGCATAAGTCATGATCTCTGAAGATGCTTTTTCCAACTCATCAAATGGATTTGTTTGGATCAAAGTTTCTATAAGAGCGATGCCAGCACTCATTGCCAATGGATTTCCAGATAATGTTCCGGCTTGATAAATAGGGCCTAATGGAGCGAGTTGATCCATAACTGATTGCTTGCCTCCAAATGCTCCAACAGGCAGTCCGCCGCCTATTACTTTCCCAAGGGCTGTTAAGTCAGGTTGAATCTTATATATGGCTTGCGCTCCTCCAAGCCCCACTCGAAAACCCGACATAACCTCATCAAATATCAGAAGAGAACCATGTTTATCGCAAAACTCTCTTAAGGAATTTAAGAATTGAGGTTCTCCTGGAATAAACCCCATATTGCCTGCAATAGGCTCAACAATTATTGCAGCAAGATCATCACCAATTTCATTAATAATATCTGATAAAGCTTCGATATTATTGTAAGGACAGCTATATGTTAGTGCCGCGAGCTCTTTTGGTACTCCCGGAGAATCTGGGAGGCCAAAAGTAGAAACACCAGAACCCGCTTTAACTAACAATGAATCAACATGGCCATGATAACAACCTGAGAATTTAATAATTTTATTTTTACCTGTAAAACCCCTAGCAAGTCTGATACAACTCATTGTTGCCTCAGTTCCAGAATTAACCATTCGTAGTTTTTCCATTGAGGGAACCTGACTTTTGATAATGCTTGCTAGTTTATTTTCTAAACTTGTAGGAGCGCCATAACTTGTTCCAAGTTCAAGTTGAGCTTTAATAGCTTCTAAAATAATTGGATTTGAATGACCAAGAATCATGGGACCCCATGAGCCAATGAAATCAATATATTGATTTTCATCTTCGTCAACCAAAATCGGGCCTTTTGCAGATTTAAAAAATATAGGCTTTCCATTAACATTTTTAAATGCTCTGACTGGAGAATTTACGCCGCCTGGCATAAGGGATTGAGCTTGCTCAAAAAGCGATTCTGAATTTTTTCTTTTCAAAGATATTTAGTAATAAATTTTTTATAGCTTGCGATGCTCAATGATAAATTATATCAAATTTCTTTTTAGTATTTTTGTTAAAAAAGTAGGATTTTAAAACTTAAAGACAGCAGCAACAATTCCACCCAGCAAAAGTAAGACTGGTATCTCATTAAAAACCCTTAACTTGAAACCAGTCCAATTATGAGAATTTGAACCAAGATCTTTTAGAATCTTCAAACAGAGAATTTGATAGAAAATTAAAATCAATACTATAAGAGACTTAGCAATTATCCAGTTTTGTGAGAAAAACCCAATCCAATCAGATCCCAGAAAGCCCATCATTAAACCAAAAAATAATGCCAATAAGCCCAACGGAGTAATAAATCTAACTAAGTTTTTTTGCATTATTGCCAATTGATCTTTTGTGTTCTGATCATCGCTCTCAACGTGATAAACAAACAGGCGAGGCAAGTAAAAAATGCCAGCAAACCATGAAACCATGAATAGGATATGCAGGACTTTAAAAACTAGATATAGGCTCATTTAAGTCATATCTTAGCGCTTCTAGAGCTCTGATAGAAAAATATTTTAGGTTAAATATTGCTGAATATATTTTTAATCCTATAAACTAAGCATTAAATGAGCTCCGAAATGACATCCATCAACCTAAGTGGCAATGCTGTAAAGCGCATTCAAGATCTTTTGCCTAGCCATGAATTTAATTATTTTAGGGTGTACGTAACTGGCGGAGGATGCTCAGGTTTTCAATATGGTTTTAAGTTTGATGATGGTCCTGAAGGGGATGATGATGTTGTTGATTTTGATGGATTTACAATTTTGTTAGATTCTCTATCATATCCATATCTTTATGGCTCAACTTTAGATTATGTTGAGGACTTATCAGGCTCAAGATTCTTGGTTACCAACCCAAATGCAAAGACTACATGTGGATGCGGAGAGTCTTTTACTATTTAAACTTGGTTAGAGTTCCAAGTAACCCTTTATTTTTTTTTACAAGCAGAGGATTTCTGCAAACTCTTTGTCGTGCCATCCATCCAAATGCCATAGCTTCAATTGCCTGAGGATCAAAACCATATTCGCTACTTGAAGTAAGACCCATTTCTATATGTTGCTCAATTGAGGTTACTAAGAATTTATTTTTTTGCCCGCCACCACAAATGATGACTTTATGAGGTTTTTTTTTCAGTGAGCGCATGGATTTTTTTATGCATACAGCTGTGAGCTCAGTTAGAGTTGCTAAGACATCGCCAGACGATTTTTTTAAAAGTTTCTTAGGGATGAATTTAATATTGAATATTTCTTTACCAGTTGACTTTGGATGGCGCTTTTTAAAAAATGAATGAGCGAGCATTTTATTAAGAGAAGGAAGATGAACTTCCCCATTTTTTGCATGCTCACCATTTTTATCAAAGGGACGATTTAGAAAATTCTGACAGTAAGTATCCATAAGTGCATTACCTGGTCCACAATCAGAACCATAAAATTCATCTTTTCCGTCTAAGTATGAAAAGTTCGAAATTCCCCCAATATTTAAAACAACCAAAGGAGTATTTTTCTTTGAAAAAATCTTTTGATGAAATTCAGGAACAAGCGGTGCACCTTCTCCACCAAGCTTTATATGATCATTTCTAAAATCACTAACTACGTCTATTTCGCATTCATCTGCAACAACTTTGGGATCACAGGCTTGAATAGAAAATGGGTATTTGCCTTTTGGCTTATGAAATAATGTCTGCCCCGACAAAGCAATCGCAGCAACATTTCTTTTATTAATTTTATTAAGGGTAAGAAATTTTTTTATTGATCTGCTAAAAGCAATACCAATTTTATTATTTAATTCAAAATACTTCTCAAGACTTAGTTCTTGTTGCTGAATTACTTTTGAAATATCTTTTTTTAAACTCGCAGGATAATTAAAGGAGTTAAATTTTAATAGATTGATTTTATTAGAAAATTTTATGGCGCAAATATCAATTCCATCGTGGCTAGTACCACTCATGGTGCCTATAAAAATTTTATCTGAAGAGTTGCGCATTGGGATCTTTGGATAATAACTTATCTGCTGCTTCCATGTAAGTATTCCTGAATACTTTAAATCGATCCATTTTAGACTGATCTATTGGAGCTGCTGAGGGAAGGGCTACCTTCAGCGGATCTGTTCTTTTTTCTCCGATCCTAAATTCATAATGAAGGTGAGGGGCTGTTGCTAAACCTGAATCACCAACATACCCTATGGTCTGACCTTGAGAAACCTTCATTCCTTTTGCCATGCTTGGGTGGTACTTATCCATGTGAGCATATAAAGTTGTTATTTCTCCTCCGTGTCGAATAACTATCGTTCTTCCATATCCACCTTTCCATCCCATCGACTGAATTACTCCTTCACCTGTTACTCGAATAGGCGTTCCTCTTTTAGCCGCATAATCAACACCATTATGAGCTCTTATGGTATTAAGAATCGGATGCCTTCTATTTGGATTAAAGTGTGAGCTTACATAGGCAAAATCAAGTGGAGCTTTTAAAAAAGCTTTTTCAAGACTGCCACCATCCTCATTAAAGTAATCCCATTTCTTGTTTCTACCCTCATACCTAATAGCAGTGTATCGATTATTTTGATTGTAAAATTCTGCAAATAAAATACTGCCGTTTTCAATTTTTTGCCCATCAACAAATGGAGTTTCATATAGGAGTTTAAACTTATCCCCAGCTCTGATATCAAAAATAAAATCAATGTCCCATCCAAAAATATAAGCCAGATCCATAATCACGCTTTCAGGAATATTATTTTTTAGCCCAGCCAAATAGAATGATGATTCTATAAGACCTGTTTTAAAAGACTTAATAAGTTCTGGTTTTTTATCAATTCTTGTAATTGATATCTTAGGAGATAAATCGATTTGATATGACAAAAGCGGTCCTTTATAAATAATAATTTTTTGCAACATTCTATCTAAAGACAAAAATTCTATTCTATTATTTGGCAGTATATTTTTTATCTCATTGGTTTTGTCTTCTCTAAAAATTTTATATGTATCATTGAGGGAAACCTTATATTTTTCGAATATTATGGAGAGGTTTTCTCCTTCTTGAACAGTATGAATTTTTTTTGTTTGAACGCTAGGCGTATTTTGAGTTGATAAAGATATAGTCTCTGAAATAATCTCTGGCAAGATCTCTTCTTGTTCCAACCCGGCATCATAAATATATAAGATTCCAAACAGCCCCAAAAAAACAAAAGGCAATGTTTTGGCGCTGGGTCTATAGGTACTCACAGTTACTAAATTTACCTGACTAGTTTAAATGATAGAGATCCAATATTTTCTATTTCTGCTTCAATTTTATCGTCAGGATTAAGCTTACTAACTCCTGCAGGAGTTCCAGTAAAAATGATATCGCCAGGTTTAAGCGTTATGAACTTTGATAGCCAGCTAATAAGCTCATCAACTCTCCAAGCCATATTTAACAGATTGCTAGATTGCTTAATTTGGCCGTTTACTTTAAGCAATATTTTGCCCTGATCGAAAAGTAACCCTTCTTTTTTTTGAATCTTTGATATCGGCGCAGAATTATCAAATCCTTTGCTTAAGTCCCAGGGCCTGCCAGCTTCTTTTGCAAGAACTTGCAGATCTCTTTTGGTGAGATCTACTCCAACTGCATATCCAAAAATATGCTGACTTGCTTGTGATGCAGATATATTTGAGCACTCTGATTTTAAAAAAACAACAAGCTCAACCTCATGATGAAGATTGTCTGTTTGAGTTGGAAAGGGAATGTTTGCTAATTGGGTAATAGCTTGAGGCGGCTTACTGAAAAAAAATGGTTGATCCTTGTCTACCTCACCACCCATCTCTTTTGCATGATCAGCATAATTTTTACCTACACAGTAAACTTTTCCTACTGGAAATAGCTCTTCACTTTCTTCTATAGCCATTCCCCTAACAATTGGCTTAAATACAAAATGAGATTTCGATAGTTCAGTCATATGATTTCAAACATTTATTCGATTAAATACTATAATAAATGATTACTCATGAAAGAAAATCTTAATTTAATTAAACGAGGCATTGATGAGCTAATTAGTGAAGATGAGCTAATGGCAAAACTCAAATCAAAGAAACAGCTTATTGTGAAGGCTGGTTTTGATCCTACTGCGCCAGATTTGCATCTTGGGCACACAGTTCTTATTAATAAATTAAGACACTTCCAACAATTAGGCCATCAGATTATATTTTTAATTGGCGATTTTACTGGAATGATCGGAGACCCTTCTGGAAAAAATAAAACTAGACCAGCTCTTGATGAGGCCGAGATAAAAGAAAATGCAAAGTCATATAAAAAACAAGTTTTCAAAATTCTAGATCCAAAGTTAACTGATGTCAGATTCAATTCTGAATGGAGCAACAAGCTTGGTGCTGAAGGAATTATAAAGCTCGCTTCTCAATATAATTTAGCAAGAATGCTTGAGCGCGATGATTTCAATAAAAGATACAAGTCTAATCAAACAATAGCTCTTCATGAATTCTTGTATCCATTGATTCAAGCAAATGATTCTATTGCACTTGAAGCAGATATAGAACTTGGCGGGACTGATCAAAAATTTAACCTTCTTGTTGGCAGAGAACTTCAAAGGGCATATGGCCAAGAGCCTCAAACAGTAATCACGGTTCCAATTCTTGAAGGGTTAGATGGAAAGAATAAAATGTCTAAATCTTTAGATAATTATGTAGGCATTGATGAGTCACCGAGTGAGATGTTTGGAAAAATTATGTCTATCTCAGATGAGCTTATGTGGAGATGGTATGAGTTATTAAGCTTCAAATCTATTGATGAAATAAATGCCCTCAAAGCAGACCAAGCTAATGGAAAAAATCCAAGGGATATAAAAATAGATTTAGCAAAAGAACTTATTGCCCGCTTCCATGATGATCAATCAGCCAATCTTGCCGAGTTAAACTTTATAAATCAGTTTCAAAAAAAGAATATCCCAGATGATATAGAAGAATTGTCTTTTACCATATCAGAGAGCTCAATTCCCTTAGTCAATCTTTTAAAGGATTGTGGAATGACCAGCAGCACATCAGAGGCAATGAGAATGATTAAGCAGGGAGCTGTAAGAATTGATGAAGAGAAAATTACAGATACAAAGCATCTCATCTCTTCTGGTACCTCAGCCATCTATCAAGTAGGAAAAAGAAAATTTAAAAAAATAACCCTCTAGTTTTAATAATATAATTTCGGATTGAGTATATAAATATGCAACAGTTTTTTTCTTCTATTAGTTTTTGTTTAAGCAACATTGGATACTTGTTTATCTTGTCCCTCCCAGTTATGACGCTTGAAATCGCTTTGGCAAGCCTCATAGCTTCTTTAGATATTCAATCAGGTTCAGATACTTCGGCTTTAGAGGCAATTGGTGAAATATCTACTCAAGTACTTTTTTTAGTGCTTGCTTCTCTTATTCTTTCAGTGGCTTTGAGTGGTGGTTGCATGGCAGCTTTTCGTTCACTTTCCAGTGATGGCTTGATCAGCCCATACCAAGCTCTTTTTGCGGGATTGAAGAAATTTTTTCCACTGCTTTGGGCAAATATTTTGCATTCTTGTGCATATGGGCTAGGTTTTTTAATGTTAATTTTGCCAGGTTTTTATTTATATGGTCGTCTTGGATTATTTCCTTTATTTGTTATGTTTGAAAATAAAGGCGTGATGGATTCTCTTGGTGAATCTTGGAATGTGACAGATGAAGTTGCAACTAAGCTATTTTCTCTTACTGCAATTTTTATCAGTATTCAGCTTGGTTTTGGATTTATTGGTAGCATGATGGGAGCTGATGGAGCCTTATGGTTTTTAATTGCAGCAACTACAGTAAAATATGCAACATTAATGCCTTTGTTTTATTTATTTTATAGCCTCTATGAGTCTGTAAGAAATAAACCACAATTGAGAAATTAAAAGATATGAAAATATTAGTAATGGGCCTGCCAGGCAGTGGCAAAACTTATCTAACTCAGAGATTAGTGCCAATATTGAATGCTGCATGGTACAACGCTGATCAAGTAAGGAAGATGTCCAATGATTGGGATTTTTCAGACGAGGGCAGAAAAAGACAATCGATGAGAATGAAAACTTTTGCAGATTTTGAAAAATCGCATGGAAGATATGTTGTATGTGATTTTGTCTGTCCTACCAAAGAAACGCGAGAAAACTTTGATGCGGACATAGTCATTTGGATGGACACCATCAAAGAGGGAAGATACGAAGACACAAATAAGCTTTTCCAAGATCCTGACAGTGTTGATTTTCATATTAGGGAATGGAATGAGCACAACCATGATGATGTAGCTAAGGAGATTTTAAAAAATGTTTGATTGGAAAAAACCAACAGTACAGATGTTAGGTAGATGGCAGCCTTGGCATGATGGTCATCAAGCCTTATTTAAAAGATGCATTGCAAAAACTGGCCAGGTAGCAATTCAGGTTCGGGATGTTCAAGGTGTATCTGGTGGAGATGGGCAAGATGATAACCCTTTTGATTGGGATCAAGTTTGTAAAAATATTGAAGCAGGTCTTTTAAAAGATGGTTTCCGAAGAGGTAAAGAGTATGAAATTATGTTGGTACCCAACATTGTTAATATTACTTATGGTCGAGGAGTTGGATATTCATTCGAAGAAGAGGTATTTGATGGCTCAGTAACTGAAATAAGCGCCACAAAAATTCGTCAAAACCTTAGAGATGAAGGGAAGCTTGATTAGTTTATAAGTTAGTTTCCCAAGATCATTGTTTGGTTTATAATCGCTTTTCCCAATTTATTGGGTCTGTAGCTCAGCTTGGTTAGAGCGCACCCCTGATAAGGGTGAGGTCGGTGGTTCGAGTCCACCCAGACCCACCATTCTTAGATATTAGGATAGGTATTTTCAATAATATCAAAAATTGAATTAGCTAACTTAGCACTTCGCTCTTCAATATTATCAATACTCCATGTTTTAAAATTCTTTTTATATGTTTCTATGAATACTTTTTGAACATTGTACTCGGGGTATTCAGGCCTATTTTGAAGCTCTTTACATTTTTTATATGGAGATTTAACTTTTAAATTTCCCAAAGATGAGTTTAAGGCTTCGCTCATTGGTAGAAGGTTTCCAATGCTGTCTATACTTGATTGATTTGTAATCGGATCAAGATTATCAATAATTAAATTTCTAATTTTTTCGTATGTATCATCACGAGTATTTTTTTGTTCCGCCCAATGATCTCGACTCACATCAGTGCTATTGCTATTGGGAAATATATCTTTAAATAATGCCATTTTTTGATAGTCTCTTTCTAAAATATGAAAAGAATAGTTAATCATTGAATCTATGGCTGAACCTGAACCGTAGTAAAGCTTTGCGCAGAAATTTTCAACAAAAGTATTTCTTTGATCCCTCTCTTTTTTTAGCGCACCATAGAAATTCTTAAGTGTATCTTGGAAGCTATTAATATCATCGCATTCATAAAATTCTTTTGCTGTGTTTTGATATAACTTCTCAGTATCATTTGCCCGCCTTTCTCCAATACCATTATTAACGTAGTGAAAGTATTCTAATTGACGCAAAAAAATACCCGGATAACTTTTTTTGTAATCATCTGTTGTTGAAACTCCATCGTAAGAGAGTTTGAAAAAAGTATGAAAAAAAGAAAATATCATTGGTTGTGGCTGAGTTACATTTAGAGCTCTTAGCAACTCAATTGAGGTAAATATATGCCTCCTATTGCTAGGGGTGCTTGAAAGACTTCTGCCATACAAGTCAAAGTTTATTTGTTTTAAGAATTCCTCTTGAGATCCAGCGCTAATATTTTTATAAAAATTTGAATATTCTTTAATCTTTTCTAGAAGCATTAATTCAGACTGCTCCCCTAGAGATTTTAAATTCTCATAAAGCACCTGCGGGGGTGAAGAGCCAACGCTTCCCTTTCTCGAGACATAAAAATGTTTTAAAAGTCGAGAAATTCCTCCTGATTTCTCACTATTTTCAACAATTAAATCCCAGTCTTTTTCAACAATATGCCATTTTGATTCAGGAACTTCTTTGAAAAAATGATTTTTTAATAAATCTGAAGTTTCAAGCTCTTTTCCTCTTGCATTTACAGTTTCAAATAAAGTTATCGCATCATTATCATTTGATACCACTATCTCAATAAACTCTGCTCTTGATAGCGCCTCATTAATCTTTAACAAATAATTAATATCTAATTTAAATTCATCATTTTGATCTTTCTCATTTAGTTTTGCAGTGAAATCATCAAAGACTTGTTTAAACCTATTGAATTCCATCGTTAATTTTCTTTTTTTATCTCTCACCGGAACAGCATCTTTAGGAAAATCTCCCTTCCAATCTGGATCAGTGAAGTATGCCAAACCATTAATTATTTTCTTTGATTTGTATGCAGAGCCATATAATCTTGGTCGAATCAATGAGTAAGTAGTATCTTCAAGTGCTAAAAATTTTCCTGCAATACCCTCAATAGTTCGTTTAATTCTTTTTAATAATTTTTCATTATCTTCTATTAATTCACGAATTTTTAATGATTCGCGAAGCGCAACATAGAGTATCGTCATTGTTGTAAATCTTTGTTGACCATCTACAATCGCATGATTGAAGCATCCAGCTGAATCTTGATGGTCTATTGGGTCATTAAGATCATAATCGTTGAGGATTATTGTTCCAAGAAAAAGGGTTTTACCTGCATCAATATGATAAGTAAGATCATTCCAGAAAGTATCACGATTGAGTTTTTTCCAATCATATCCTCTTTGATACCTTGGTATTTCAAAAGTTCTATTTTTAAAGATTTCTTCAAAATCCTTTTTATTTACATCCATCTTATATTTTTCTATTTAGCATAATATTACATTGTAAACATTCTATTTGAAACGTGGGTTATCAATGATTAATGCTTCTAGAATGAAGCTTAACAAGGATGATTCGCTGGCATGTCAATGCTTTATCAGAAAACTTTTACTTTCACCATCATTTGTAATACTTTGTTGTGATGGAAAATAAAGATAATTCACAATCAAACATGCAAAAGGTCGCTCTGACCGCATTAGCTGGAACCAGTATAGAATGGTATGACTTTTTTCTTTATGGAGCAGCAGCTGCACTAATATTCCCAATAGCCTTTTTTGGCGAAGCAACCCCTTCAACCGCTTTAATTCTATCTTTATTAACTTTTGCAGCAGGCTTTATCGCAAGGCCAATCGGCGGGATTATTTTTGGCCATTATGGTGATAGAGTTGGTCGAAAAAAAACTTTAGTCATAGCATTAATTTTAATGGGCGTTTCTTCTACATTGATTGGGCTCTTACCAACTTATGCAATGATTGGAGTTACCGCACCAATCTTACTTACCTCCTTAAGATTTGCTCAAGGGTTAGCAATTGGTGGTCAATGGGGAGGAGCCATGTTGCTGGTTACTGAAAGTGCTCCATCAGACAAAAGAGGATATTACGGAGCTTTTGCCCAAGCCGGCGCACCAGTTGGCGTGATTCTGGCTAATTTGGCATTCATCATTACAAGCTCACTGGTTTCGGAAGAATCTTTTTATTCTTGGGGATGGCGAATTCCATTTCTTGCAAGCGCTATTTTGATTGGCATTAGTATGTATATTCAGTTAAATCTGGAAGATACAAAAGCCTTTAAAGAGTTGCAATCAATGAGAGAGGACCATGAAGATAGTAATCAAGAGATCAAACGATCTCCTATATTGGAGGCAATTAAAAAGTATCCAAACCGAATAGCATTAGCTGCGGGGGCCTTTCTTTCAATTCAAGTAACGTTTTATATTTTAATAGCTTTCCTTCTTGCATATGGCGTATCAAGCGCAGAAATATCTAGAGATGACATGTTAGCCGCAGTATTAATTGCATCAGCAATTATGGTTCCGTGTCAGTTTATATTTTCTTCATACTCTGACAGACATGGAAGAAAGGGTATATTTATGGCTGGGGCAATATTCACTAGCTTATGGGCTTTTGCAATATTTCCGCTTGTAGATACTGGTAATTTTTGGTTAATAGTTTTGGCTATTACCATGGGCTTAATATTTGTAGGCATGATGTATGGACCTCAAGCAGCATTTTTCACTGAGTTGTTCTCAACAGAGGTGAGATATTCAGGCGCAACCCTTGGATACCAGTTTGGCGCAATCCTGGGAGGAGCATTTGCTCCAACAATTGCAGCTTTCCTCTGGAATAACTATGGGATTTTTTGGGTATCTGTTTATATATCTTTTGCCTCGTTGCTAACTTTGTTGTCAGTTATGGCACTTACCGAAACATATCAAACAAATCTAAATAGCGATTAAAAAATTACTTTTGTATTTGCGTAGTTATACATATCTTTTTTTGCTTAATTTTAATAATATAAGAGCAACTGCAAAGGGGTGGCTAAATAGCCTGAGATCAACTTTGAAACCCTTTGAACCTGATCCATACAATAATGGCGGAGGAATTGCATGCACACCAATAAAAGTATTTTTTTTTCACTTCTCTTTATTCTTATAAACATTGATTTGTTATCTGAAGATATTGAAGAAATAATTGTAAAGGGTAATTGGCGAGAAGCTAAAGCGCTTCAGGAAAGCTCGAGTATTGTTATTCTCAATAAAAGAATTCTCGAGTCTCAACCCGTAAAACATTTTGAAAATCTTTCATATTTAGTTCCAAATCTTCATTTTGCTGCAAGTGACTCTAGAGCTAGACATTTTCAAATTAGAGGAATTGGTGAAAGATCCGGATATGAGAGAACTCCAAATTCCGCGGTAGGATTTTTAATAGATGATATTGATTATTCTGGTCAAGGTGGCATAGCAACAACTTTTGATGTAGAACAAATTGAAGTCCACAGAGGCCCTCAAGGCTCAAGAATTGGTTCTAATGCACTGGCTGGCTTAATTTATGTAAAAACAAAAGAGCCAACTAAAAAATTTGAGGGAATCAGTGAGATTACTTCAGGAACCTTCGGCACCTTGAATGCTGGGATTGCTTTTGGAGGCCCAACCGCCTTCACTGAAAATCTTTCGTATAGGCTGACCTTGAGAAAAGATTATTCAGATGGATTTAGAAAGAACTTTTATTCAGGTAAATCAAATACATCTAAAAAAGACGAAAGCACCTATCGTCTAAAAATGGATTGGGATATCTCTGATAAAACCATACTTAAATTTCTTATTACACAAATAGACCTAAATGATCCAGCAGATATATGGACAATTGATGGAAGCTTAAACACCCTTTCAGATAGACCTGGAATGGATTCTCAAAAGACAAATACATATGGAATAAAAATCTACCACAAGCTTGGTGGAAAAGAGTTTCAAAGTTTAAGCAGCATGACTGATTCAGATGTTGTAATCAGTTACGATGCAGATTGGGGTAACCCGCTGTCTCATGCTCCATATATTTACAACTATTTTTCAGAAACCATAAGAAATAGAAAAACCATTGGCCAGGAATTTAGATTGGTTTCAGACATAGCTAATTTTGATTTAAATCAAAAGGCTGAATGGGTTCTCGGTATTAGTTACTTTGATGTTACTGAGGATAATTTAAAGAAAGATGATGGGGTATATGGTGACC
>CABWYS010000014.1 GCA_902509555.1 uncultured SAR86 cluster bacterium | reverse complement strand
CATTAATTTAGATGCATGGAACTCTTTGCCGCCTCATCTTCAATCTATTGTCACGGTAGCAGCTAAAGCAGTGAATCAAGATTTATTGGATGAGTACACAGCATCTAATAACAGAGCGCTTCAGGATTTAATCACCAACCATGATGTGCAATTAAGAGAATTGCCAGCAGATGTGATCAATGAATTTAGAGCTATTTCTGAGGAGATATTAGAAACTTCTGCAGCCAATGATCCGGATGTTAAAAAAGTTTATGATTCATTCAAAACTTTTATGGCTGAGGTCAAAAGTTTTCATGCCATTGCCGAAGACGCTTTTGTTGAGGCGCGCACCAACAGTGACGACAACTCCTGAGTTTCTCAATTTAGGCAAACAAGCCTATGAAGATACTTATGATCAAATGCGCTCTTTGGTGCAAGCCGAATCTTTCAAAGATCAAATTTGGCTATTAGAGCATCCATCTATTTTTACTCTTGGCACTGCAGCAGATGCTTCCCATGTTTTAAACCCAGGAGATATTCCTGTTATTCAGACCGATAGGGGTGGTGAAGTTACTTTTCATGGCCCAGGTCAGCTAGTTATTTATTTTTTGCTAGATATTAAACAAAAAAAAATGGGACCCAAGACACTGGTAGCAAATTTACAAAATTTGATTCAAAAGATTCTGCAGCATTATTCTATTGAGAGCTCTTTTGTTGAGGGCGCACCTGGGGTTTATGTGGGGGAGAAAAAAATAGCATCCATTGGTTTAAGAATTTCAAAAGGCAGAACTTATCACGGCATTAGTTTGAATGTGTTCATGGATTTAACTCCTTTTAGTTTGATCAATCCATGTGGTTATGAAGGCTTGGAAGTGACGCAAATTAGTCATTTTGATTCAAATGTGACCCTTGAAGATGTAGAATCAGTCGCAATAAAAGAAATGCAAATATTGTTTAGTTAATGGAAATTATCCCAACACAAAAGATCATTAATAGAGATGGCATCAAAGCTGTTAAAAATGGTCAGAAAGCCAATCAGTATTCATCTGTTCCAAATCAGAAGAAACCTGAGTGGATTAGGGTTAAGGCAACGTTTGATAAAAAATTTAATGCCGTTAAACAACAAGTTCAGGATAAGCAGCTCTATACTGTCTGCGAAGAGGCCATGTGCCCAAACATTTCAGAGTGCTGGTCAGCTGGCACTGCAACCTTTATGTTGATGGGCTCTGTCTGCACAAGAGCTTGTAAGTTTTGCTCTGTTGATACCGGCAATCCAAAAGGTTGGCTTGATTTAGATGAGCCCATGCACACCGCTAAAGCTGTAAAGACTATGGGGCTTAAGTATGTAGTGTTAACTTCTGTCAATAGAGATGATTTAGAAGATGGTGGAGCAGAGCACTATGCACAAACCGTTAAAGCTATTAAAGAGCTCAATCCACACACCGCAGTTGAGGCATTAACTCCAGATTTTAAAGGACTATCCTCATCTATCGAAACATTGGTTAATTGTGGGCTGGAAGTTTTTGCTCAAAATGTAGAGACCGTGAAAAGACTCACTCATCCAGTTAGGGATATCAGGGCGGGGTATGAGCAGACCCTTGAAGTCTTGGCAGAATCTAAAAAAATCAACTCAAAAGTTTTAACGAAAACGAGTTTGATTCTAGGCTTAGGCGAAACTGATGCTGAGATAGAAGAGACGATGGATGATCTGATTGCTAACAAAGTAGACATACTTACTTTAGGACAATACTTGAGACCAACACTTAATCACTTGCCTGTTGAAAGATGGGTGACCCCAGAAGAATTTGATCGTTATCGAGATATTGGATTAGCAAAAGGATTCTTAGAAGTTGTCTCTGGGCCTATGGTCAGATCTAGCTATCGAGCTGAAAGAGCCTTGGAAAAAAATAATGCCGGTCTTTCTTTGGCTATAGTATAAAAAATGGAAAGAGAATTACCAACAATAAAACTATTAGTTGTATAGCTATAAAGGGAACGACTCCTTTATAAATATCTGTGGTCTTAATGCTTTCATCTGCCACTCCTCTCAGATAAAACAAAGAGAAGCCAAAGGGCGGAGTCAGAAAGGAAGTTTGTAAGTTAATCGCCATGAGGATTCCAAGCCAAACAGGATCAAAGCCCATCATTAAAAGTGGAGGCGCTACCAAGGGAATAATCACATAACAAATTTCTATAAAGTCTAAGATAAAACCAAAAAGGAAGATTGCGAGCAGAATAAATAAAAGGGCTGTGTATTTTCCACCTGGCATCATTTCAAAAATTTGATCTACCAAAAGGTCGCCACCCACACCTCGAAAGATTAAGGAGAAAATTGAAGCGCCAATAAGAATGCTGAAAATCATGGTTGTAACTGTTGCAGCTTTGTAACTTGTTGCCCTCAGCAGTTCTAGATTTGCACTGCCATTAAGCCCAGCAATAATAAGAGCTCCAAAGGCTCCAACGCCTGCAGCTTCAGTGGGTGTAGCTATGCCTGCAATGATAGATCCAAGAACAACAAAAATAAGGGTTGCTGGTGGGAGGAGAGTTTTTAGGATGTTTGCTTCGCCTTCCATTTCATCAACTGCTAAAAATTCTTTCTTTCGATTAACAAGGATGGTGTAAATTAAATACCCTGCAACAATCATGATGCCTGGAACAATTGCCCCAATAAACAAATCTCCTACGGATACAGTTTCTTGTGAAAAGACTCCCATATTGTTTTGGGCTCTTTGATAGGCGTTGGACATAACATCACCAAGCAGGACAAGCGCAATAGAAGGTGGAATGATTTGACCCAGCGTTCCAGTGGAGGCAACAAGACCTGCGGCAAAGTCTTTGTCATATCCTTGTTTTAACATGGCAGGTAGGGACATCAGACCCATGGTCACAACGGTTGCTCCCACAATCCCAGTGCTGGCTGCTAAAAGAGCGCCAACAATAATAATAGAAATACTCAAACCTGAATTAGTATTTTTAAAGACTATAGCCATATCTCTTAGCATCTTGGCTGCAATGCCAGATCTTTCTAAGACCACACCCATAAAGACAAAGAGCGGCACAGCTAGCAATGTTTGATTGTTCATGATTCCAAAGATGCGCATGGGCAGAGTTTTAAATAAATTAGGATCAAAAAAATCTAATGCGATACCAAGGAGCGCAAACAAGATTGAGGTTCCAGCAAGCGTGAAGGCTACTGGGTAACCAAGCAGCAGGGCAGCACAAATTAGAACTATTAAAAGAATTGGAATTATTTCCATGTTCTATATAGCTCCTTGATTCCAGCCAAAGCTAAAACCAGTGGAAATAAAAAAATAAAAGATTTTTGGATATAAACAATGCTCAGCCCACCTGGCTCAGTAGATATTTCCCAAACAGACCAAGAAGCTGTAACAAAATCTGTGGCGTAATATCCTAAGACGCCTATCATTGGCAGCAGAAAAAATATTATCCCAAAAGTATTAATTGCTTTTTTATAGGCAGGCGAAGCATTGCGATAAAAAATGTCCACTCGAACATGCTCATCTGCAGAATACGCCCAACCAGCGCAGCCCAGAAAAATAAGGGCATGCACATATAAGGCCAATTCTTGGATATCCACTCTGCCGATACCAAAAAAATAGCGACCAATGACAACCACCATGACCAATATCAACAAAACAGGTATAAGGCGTGCAAAAAATCGTCCCAAGTAATCACTCATGCTATGTATATTAAAGAGATTTGGTTAAAATAAGAACCATGATCGTTTTATTATCACCAGCCAAGACTCTTGATTACACCAAAGAATTTGATGTGGAGCCGACCGCTCCAGCATTTTTATCTGATTCAGCCAAGTTAATTAAAGAGCTTAAAACAAAAGAGCCTAAGGATATTGCTTCACTTATGGGGATCAGTGATAAGCTGGCAACTTTGAATTTTGATCGTTATCAAAGCTGGTCGGCAGCTAAAAAAATGAGCGCTGATAGCCAACCAGCCTTATTTGTATTTCAGGGTGATGTTTACCAAGGTCTGCAAGCAGATACTTTTAATAAAAAAGATATCACCTTTGCTCAAAAGCATTTAAGAATTTTATCTGGTTTATATGGAGAGCTAAGACCTTTAGATGTTATTAAGCCATATCGATTAGAGATGGGAACAAAATTGCAAAACTCTAAGGGCAAAAATCTATATGAGTTCTGGGGCAATAAAGTTAAAGAAAATATTTTGAAGGAATTGAAAGCGAATAAATCCAATCTTGTAGTTAATCTTGCATCAAAAGAATATTTCACTGTTGTGGGTTCCTTGTCAGCAGATGTTGAGGTTGTATCTCCTGTTTTTAAAGATTTTAAAAATGGTGAATACAAACTTATTAGTTTCTATGCAAAAAAAGCTCGTGGTTATATGAGTCACTGGATGATTAAAAACAAAGTTACCAAGTCTGAGGACTTAAAGAATTTTGATGCTGAAGGTTACAAATATTCTAAAAAGCTTTCGACTGAATCAGAGCCTGTTTTCTTAAGGAACTAAACCGTCTTTTTCCCAAAATGAATGCGTTGGCTCCAAGTCATCATAATTAGCTTTTGATTTATCCATAAAAGCTTTCATCGCAGCTTCCATGTCTTGACCGCTGATTAATGAAGAATTCCATGCAGCATGATAATCGAGAGATTCTTTTACACTGTGATCACGCGCATAGTTAATTTGTTTTTTAATTACCCGAGTAACAAGCGGAGATTTAGAGGCAATTTCTTTTGCTAATTCTAGCGAGCCTTTTTCTAGCTCTTCTCTGCTTTCAAACACTTTATTCATAAAGCCAAGCTCTAGGGCTTCAGCTGGAAGAAATTTTCTACCGGTGTAAGAAAGTTCTCTCACGGCACCAAGTGGCATCAATGTTGGTAGTCTTTGTAAGGTTCCAACATCTGCAGCCAGCCCAATATCAACCTCTGCGATTTTAAAAAATGCATCTGCAGAACAATGTCTAATATCACAAGCAGAAACCATATCTATGCCACCGCCAACACAAGCTCCTTGAATGGATGCAATAGTCGGCATACGACATTCTTCGAGGGCAGAAAAGGTATTTTGGAGTTCCAAGACTTCATGATAAAAAGTTTCTCGCATTCGTGCGGGGTCTTTCTTGGGACCGTTCTTATCCGCAGGAGCAAAATTAGCTAAATCCATGCCAGCATTAAAATGCTTACCCTCACCTCTAAGCAAAATAACCCTTGCTTCAGCATTTTTATCTAGTTCTTTAACTATTTCTGGCAGCTCTTTCCAGAATAATCGCGTCATAGAATTAAATTCATCTGGACGGTTCATTATCACATGAGCAACATGATCCTTAACGCTGACATCAAAGCATGTGTATTTACTCATTTGCATCCACCTCATTTTTGATATTTTCAACGATCTCTCTTAACTCATCTACCAATTCGAATGTTTTATGATGAGGAAGGACCACTTTTCTCTCAGTGCTGAGTTTTTTGAGTCCGTTATCTAACTCATCTAATTTGCTGATTATTTCTTTGCTCATAGCTACAATAGGTTATCTAAACAAAAAATTATAATGGCTTGAATCTATGAAAGCACGTCTCTGGCAAACTTTATTTCTTGTAAATACTCTGATTACAACAGAAATTATTTTTGCTGAAGTGGTAAATAAGGATGTTAGAGATTTAAAAGAGCAAAATATTATGGCTGTTCTTTTTCAGCAAACTGCAGCTGAGAGGCTGGCTGGAAGTCTTCAAACTTTTAGATCAGCTAGACAATCCTTAGATAAAGCTTTGGCAGATCCTACTTGGAGTGCATTGCCTGGTCAAAATATTAAGGGCAAAAAGACAGCGATTATAGTTGATGTAGACGAGACCGTTTTGGACAACACCGCCTATGAAGCCAGGATGATTCTTGATGGGACCAAGTATCCAGAGGGATGGGTTAGTTGGGGCAAGGAGGCTGCTGCAACTGAAGTTCCTGGGGCAAAAGATTTTCTGAATTATGCTGCCTCTAAAGATGTGACGATTTTCTATGTCACCAACCGAGTGGTTGAGTTAAAGGAAGCAACTAAAAAGAATTTTACTCAACTAGCAATTCCTTGGGATCAATCCAAAGAGACAATTTTAATGCGCGGAGAGAATAACTGGAATTCCGACAAAGGTCCAAGAAGGGAATTGGTGGGCAAAGATTATAGAGTGCTCTTGATGATCGGTGATAATCTAGGAGATTTTGTAGATGCTAAAGACAATACCTTGGGTCCGAATCAAAGAAAAGATGTTGTTGAAGATTATTCTGATTATTGGGGGGTAAAGTGGTTCATGCTTCAAAATATTGCCTATGGTGATTGGGAAGGAGCCCTTTATGATTTTGATTATTCCCTTTCTCCTGATGAGGTGCATAATACTCGCTTAGAGTCACTGGAACCCATTAGGTAATATCATGAAAAAATCTTTGCTCATTGTCAGCACCTGCGTGCTCTTTGCTTGTGGATCTGGAGAAAATATTGAGTTGGTTGATATAGGTTCTGATACAAAATCGTCTGTGACCCTTGAAAGAGCATCAAAGTCAAAAGCAAAGAATGTTATTTTGTTTATTGGAGATGGCATGGGCCCTAATCAAGTCACTTTAGCAAAATTTGCAACCGGCGGCCCTGATCACAGACTCTCGTTTGAAAACTTTCCTATCACCGGCATTGTTTATAATCACTCTGCAGAAAGTCTGTACACCGATTCAGCTGCCTCTGCTACAACCTGGGCCACTGGAATCAAGACAATCAATGGATACTTGGCAGTTGATGCTGAGAAGACATTTCTTCCCACCATTCCTGAGCTCTTAAGCACGAAAGGTTATAAGTCTGGCCTGGTTGCAACTTCATCCATTACTCATGCAACTCCAGCAGCCTTTTATGCTCACATAGATAATCGGTATAAAGAAAAAGAAATTGCAAAAATGCTTGTCGATTCTGATATAGATATTGCTCTTGGCGGCGGGGCAGAATTTTTTAACTTGGGCAAATCTGAAGATGGCCCATATATGATTTATGACAATGAGCAGCTAGATTCAAATTTACTATCTACTAAAGAACAAGTGATTGGATTGTTTGCTGAGGATGGTTTCGATAGAAGATTGGGGCCTCCAACTCAACTTGAGATGACACAAGTTGCCCTTAGTTTTCTTGAAGAAAAATCAAAAAATTGCACAGGATTTTTCTTAATGTCTGAAGGCAGTCAAATAGATTGGGCGGGTCACGATAACAATGTTGAATATATGCTTGCAGAATTCACTGATTTTAATGCAACAGTTCAGGCTGCTACAAATTTTGCTATTGAAAACGAAGACACTTTAATTCTTGTTACCGCCGATCATGCTACAGGCGGCTTAGTCCTGCAGCGTCCAAAGGGTTCAAAGATTCCAGCTCAATGGACCACTGGGAGCCATGACCTGTCACCCATAAATATTTATGCTTATGGTCCAGGCGCAGAACTCTTTAGCGGGGTGATGGATAACACAGAGATTTTTGATCGTATTTTGCAGGCTCTTGATTATAAGAACCTAGATTCAACTAATTGCAGCAGCTAAGTCAGCTAGACTTGGAAAAGTCTCAACCCCATTTTGCAAAATTCTATTTTTACCTGGAGTAATCCAGACCACTTGCTTGATTCCTACTTTAGCAGCAGCTGTGACGACTTTAAAATCATCATCAATAAATACTACATCTTCGAAATCTAGATTTAAATTATGCCTTACTAAAGTCCAGAACTCTTTTTGCTCTTTGGGGTAGCCCGCGTGCATGCTATAAAAAATTGAATCAAAAAATTCAAGAAATCTTTGAGTCTCCGCTTTGTATTCCTGCAACCTTGGGTCTCCATTGGTAAGAATATGCTTAGTGTTTTTCAAAGTTGATAATTTTTGTAAAGCCTCATATGAGCCTTCTAAGTAAGAGCACTTCTCCTCCTGTTCTTTAATGATCTGCATGCAGTCAACATTCAGCAAATCATCCCAATAATTTAGGTCATAAAAATTTAGAGTTCCTCTTTGAATATCAATCTCTGCCTGTATCTTTGCTTTGGTTTCGTCTAGACTCTGGTTTGATTGGTTGGCCACATGCTCAGGGAGCCATGATTCCCAAAACTTTATATCGTAATCAAGATTTAAGATCACTCCGTCAAGATCTGAGAGAATTGCAGTGGTAGAATTAAGCTTTACCATTAATGAAATGTTATCTAAAAATTTAGAGCCTATTATCCCTCAATTAGAGGAATTAACGCGTAGTTTATTTCCAGAGATTCTTAAAATTTATCGGAATCCAAGGTCAAGCGCACAAGAGAAAAAAGATGGGTCGCCTGTGACCGCTGCAGATATGTATGCTCATCAAGTAATAGTAAATTTTCTGGAGAAGCACTTTCCTGATATCCCAGTCGTTTCAGAAGAAAGCTTTAAGCAAAAAAAATATAAGCCAGCAAAAGAATTTTGGATCATTGATCCCATTGACGGGACTAAAGAGTTTGTTAATAAATCAGACGAGTTCACAACCAACATCGCACTCATTCAAAATGGCAAGCCTGTACTAGGTGTAGTGGGGGCACCAGCTTTTGATAAGGTCTGGTCAGGCATAGCAACTCAACTAAATAACAAGACAAAAACTGACAATAAAAAACGATCAATTCTACGAATAGTTACCAGCAAAAGTCACAGAACAGTTATAGATACAGCCTTTTTAAATTTTTTAGATAAAAAAGGAAAGAGACTGAAGATTATATCTAAGGGCAGCTCTCTTAAAATTTGTGCCTTGGCAGATAAAACAGCTGATATTTATCCACGATTTGGCCCCACTTCTGAGTGGGACATAGCAGCTGCAGATGCCGTTCTTCGATCTAGGGGCGGAGGAATTTTTCAAATAGATAATCAAAAACCCCTTGAATATGGGAAAAAAGACAGCATATTAAATCCTATGTTCATTGCAATAAGTAATTTGAACGAAAAAAGGACAATTTTGTCACTAATAGGTGGTTTTAGTAAAAATTTGCTATAATTATCTGTTCCTAATAACTATGGGTTATAATTAGTTATTAGTAAAACATATATATGAGTACAGAATTACAAACAATTACGCTTTCAACTCCAGGCAAGGATATAGAATCTTATTTGTCTTGCGTGCATGCTATTCCAATTCTGACTGCGGAACAGGAACATGAATTAGCGCAAAAGCTTTACGAGAACAATGATCTTGAGGCTGCTCGTCAACTCGTTCTTTCGCACTTAAGATTTGTTGTGCATATTGCACGATCTTATCAAGGTTACGGTTTACCTCTTGCTGATATTATTCAGGAAGGCAATGTTGGGCTGATGAAAGCCGTTGATAGGTTTGATCCAAATCGAGGCGTCAAGGTTGTTTCTTTCGCAGTGCACTGGATCAAAGCTGAAATTCATGAGTACATTCTCAAAAATTGGAGAATGGTAAAAATTGCAACAACGAAAGCGCAAAGAAAACTCTTCTTTAATCTTAGAAGCAAGAAAAAAACACTGGACTGGTTAACACAAGAAGAGGCTGAAAAGATCGCAGAAGATTTGAATGTAGCAGTGAAAGACGTCTTGCACATGGAAAATCGATTAACCTCGCATGACTCGGCGTTTGATGCACCGGTTGGCAGCGACGATGAGGGCAATATTCTGTCTCCGTCTCAATATCTTGAAGACAAATCATCCAGCCCCGAAATTCTTGTTGAAGCTCAAGAAGTCTCTGATCATAATTCACAAGAGCTTTCCATGGCCTTGTCTAGCCTAGATGATCGTAGTAAAGACATTATTGCAAGAAGATATCTTGCCGATGAAAAAGAAACTCTTCATGACTTAGCTGATGAGTATAATGTTTCTGCAGAAAGAATTAGACAAATTGAAAATGGAGCATTGAAAAAACTCAAAGCAGCCATGTCTAACGCAGCCTAAGTAAGGCACCCTCCTATTAATCAAGATAAACCCTACCTAACGAGTTTTGTAAAAAGACTTGGACGCATTACTGCATCTCAAAGAAGCGCATTAGAGTCACTGGAAACTCATCATCTTGAAGGGCCGAAAGAACTCTTAGAATTGGCTGAGAGCCATGAAAAAATTATTTTAGAAATAGGTTTTGGAAATGGTGAAAATACATCTTTCTTAGCAGCCAAAAACCCAAATGCATTAATCATTGCTTCAGAAGTATACCTTTCAGGGATTGGCAGTCTCTTAAATAGCATTGCTCAGAACTCTCTGAATAATATAAAAATCTATGACGACGATGTACGTGAGCTTATTTTAAATTTGCCAAAAAATATATTTGATGAGGTTTATATTATTTGCCCTGATCCATGGCCTAAAGCAAGACATCATAAACGTAGGCTCATTAAACATGACTTCTTAAAAATTTTAGCTAAAGTTTTGAAAAAAGATGGGACGGTTTATATCTCAACGGATTGGGAAAATTATGCTGAATCTATTGAAGAAGAGATAGCAAACACCAAAGAACATTTTTCCTTTCAACAAATTTCTAATGATGGCATGTTCATTACTCGCTTCCAACAGAGAGCTATCAATGAGGGCAGGTCGATACATACTTTTTTATTAAAAGTTCTAAAAAAATAATTGAATAGTCTCATTCAGGAATTGATATCCTTTTTGAGTTGCCCCAATTCTATCCTTTAAGAGCAAACCTTCATCAACGCCCCTTTGATATTTTTTTAAGAAACTTGCAGGCAGGGTAGTTGCTACATCTTGTTGTTGAAGACCATTTTTAATCCTTAGTAAATTCATTGCAAGATCTATATCGAGATCATTATTTGCAATATTCTTTAAATCAGTTGATCTTTGGTTTTGTATGTATCCCTCCAGAGGTTTAATTTTTCTGAATCTTATAATTCTTTCCTCATTTGAGATTTTGCTATGTGAACCTGGTCCCACTCCTAAAAAATCACCAAACTGCCAATAATTCATATTGTGTCTGCTTTCATACCCTGGCTTTGACCAAGAAGAAACTTCATATTGTTTATAACCATTTTTTTCTAGAAGGTTTTTTGCAATGAGTTCAATTTTTTCGATCTCTTCTTCACTGGGAAGCTCAAGTTCTTTTTTATAGAAAATAGTATTTGGCTCGATGGTCAACTGATACAAAGACAAATGATTTATATTGGATTGAATAATTTTTTCTAAGTTTGTAGTAAATGATTTGGGTGTTTGTTTTTCAATGCCATAGATTAAATCAATAGTTGAATTAATTCCCTCCAGCGCTCGGGTTGCCTTAATTCCAGATTCTCGATCATGATTGCGCCCTAGTGCTTGCAATTCTTTGTTGCTGTAACTTTGGATGCCCAACGATATTCGATTGATGCCTGCCATTAACAATTCATCAATCCTATCTCCAGAAACATCGTTAGGGTTCATTTCCAAAGTTACCTCAGCTTCTTTATATAAAAATTTATCTTTAATAGAATCTAATATATGTTTGATTGATTTGGTGGAGGCAAGAGAAGGGGTGCCTCCGCCAAAATAAATAGTTTTAAATTTTCTACCAGCTATTAGATCTTTGGATTGGTTAATGTCTTTAAGGATTGCTTCTGCCAATCTTGCGTCATTGCCATTTACAGGATCAGTGGTTATAGAAAAATCACAATAGGGACACTGTGTTTCACACCAGGGCAGATGAACATAAAGGCTAAGAGGTATTTTATTCAGAAGCAAAGCCTTCAATCTTTCTTATTAAAATTTGAATGGCTTTCCCTCTGTGGCTTAGCAAAGCTTTTTCGTCAGAATCTATTTCTCCCAAGGATACATTGCTGTCTTTTGGATAGAACATAGGATCATATCCAAACCCATTGTTTCCTTGCATTTTGGTTTTTACCAAGCCTTCTAACAGTCCAGTTGCGATAAGAGGGAATGGATCCGCAGGAACTGGTACTAGAACAAGCACACATACAAAATATGCCTTCGCTTCATTTAACCCCAACTTTTCAAGTTCTTTTTTAAGATGTTGCCTATTTTCTTCATCAGTTGCGCTCTCATGCGCATATCTGGCTGATCGCAATCCAGGCAAATTATTTAAGGCAGGCACTATCAAGCCTGAATCATCCCCTAGTGACGCCATGCCAGAACCTGTATTTGCTACTCGAGCTTTTTGCAGGCTATTTTCAAAGAATGTCCCGCCCAGCTCCTCTTCAGGCGTTATACCCAAAGAACTTTGTGAGATGATATTAAAGCTCGGTAGCAGCAGGGCAAACTCTTTTAATTTGCCTGGATTATTAGTTGCAACAACTATGGTTGCTTGATCAGCCAATGAGATAGACTGCTTGAGCAGCAAATAAGTTAGGGAAAGTATTGGCCAGCAAAGAAGAGCTGCCGCGACGATTTAAATAGACCTTCTTTTTAATGACAAAAGATTCATCTCTACATAACTCTTCAAAATCTGCAATTGTGCAAAGATGAAGATTTTTTGTTTCATACCATTTGGCTGGAAGTTGAGCTGAGGAAGGCATTTTGCCATTCAATATACCTAATCTGAGCTCCCAGTTTCCAAAATTGGGCAATGTAATAACACATTTATTTGCAACCTTTAAAATATTTTTCATCGCATCTCTAGGTTTTCTTAAGCACTGAATGGAGCTAGCCATAACAGCAATATCAAAACCCATGCCTTTGTAATTTTGGATGCCATCATCAATATCTTGTTGAATTACAGATACACCATTGATAATACAAGCGTTAATTTTTTCTGGATCATTCTCCACGCCATAACCGATAACAGATTTTTGATCGGTTAATATTCTTAGAAGATTGCCATCCCCACAGCCAAAATCTACAACCTTGGAGTGATTGGGTATCCAATTAAGGACGATTGATTGAAGTTTACTATCCATTAGAGTTTAAGAAGTTTTTCAGTGCTGCAGCATACTGATCTGAATAAAAGAGAAAGCTGTCATGACCATAATCGCCATCAAGTTCTATGTAGGCGCTATTAATGCCTGCCTTGATAGCAGACATTTGTATGTCTAATCCATACTCTTTTGGAAACAGCCAATCTGAATCAAAAGATGCAATGAGTAATTTAGCTTGTATGTTTTGAAGACATTTTACTAAATCATTATCAAAATCTTTTGCTGGATCAAAGCTGTCCATGGCTTTGGTCATAAGGATATAGCTGTTCGCATCAAAGGTTTTAGAAAATTGTTCACCTTTATACTGGAGATAATTTTCTACTTCATAGTTTACGTCTGCATCCATTTTATTTTCTGGATCTTGCAACTTTCTTCCAAAACGTTTGCTCATATTAGATTCGGACAAATAAGTTATATGACCAAGCATCCTTGCTGCTTTCAATCCATTTTTAGGCAATTCACCCTTAGACAAATAATCACCATTATGGAAATGCTCATCTTTTTTAATTATTTCTCTGGCCACTTCATTTAAGGCAATATTTTGTGTACTGATTTTTGATGAAGCAGCAATAATTGCAGCCTTTTTAATTTTCTCAGGATATGAAATTGCCCACTGCAGTGCCTGCATTCCTCCTAAACTCCCTCCAGCCACCATCTCCCAGCAATTAATTCCCAAATGATCAGCTAGTAATTTTTGAGCTTCAACCCAATCACTGACAGATACTTCAGGAAAGTTTGCGCCATAAGGTTGGCCTGATTCTGCTGCAATAGTGGTTGGTCCAGATGAGCCATGACAGCCACCTATATTATTAAGGGACACAACAAAAAATTTTGTTGTGTCAATTGTTTTACCGTCTCCGATTATTTCATCCCACCAACCAGATTTTGTTTCTCCATCGCTTATGCCAGCAGCATGGTGATTACCAGAGAAGGCATGGCATACTAAGACAGCATTGGTTTTATCTGAGTTAAGCTTTCCATAGGTTTCAGTCATCAATTCAAAGCCTGATAGGACCTTCCCAGATTCAAGAGTCAAAGAGTCTCCGAAAGATATTTTTTCAGATACTGTTTTCATAGCAAAGAACGAATAATTTGAATGAATGAAGTATTAATTAGATTGAGCAACAGCAAACCAATAATAGGAGTAAAATCTAAGCCGCCCATGGGGGGTAGAAATTTTTTAATAGGACTCAAAATGCCTGCAGAAATTTCTTCAATAATTTGTAATAAGGGATGGCTATTTCCAGGCGCTATCCAACTTAGAACAACTGAACCGATGACGCAATAAAACAATATTCTAAACCCAGAATTTAAAACATCTACAACAGATAGATAAAAGAGGGTCAGGGTTTCATAACCAGATGAGTAGGCAAGATAAAAAGAAGTAAATTTAAGCACTAGGGCAAAAACAATTGCAGCAAATAGAGGTGGTAAAAAGAAAAAAAGACTTTTTGAGATTGGTTCTAGATATGTCGCAAATATTTTAACTATTGGATTGAAGTAATTAACTCGAAACAGTCGAAACACTGATAACATTACAAACGCATAGCTAGCGAAACCCAAAATTACTGCTACTGTGCTAGTCATATTTTCTAAAGTATTGGCTATTATTTTTCATTACTAATCTCTATTGATCTATCCTCAGCAGCCTGAAAAGCATCTTGCAAGATCTTATCAAGGTTGTTCTTTACAAGAGATTCTAAACCCGCCTGGGTTGTTCCACCTGGAGATTTTATCTTATTTATTAGGCTTTCAAAATTATGTTCTTGAGAAAATGAGTCACCTAAGCTGCTGACAAAGTCTTGAAACATCGTTTTAGCATCTACTTGATCAATGGGTGCTATTTTTTCAAACTCCTGAAGATAGGTGTTAAGCACCTGAAAAAGAAAAGCTTGGCCACTTCCAATGATGCTAGTAAATCTATGCATTTCATCTTCGTTTTGGAGTGCTAAAACATGGCCAACTTCATTAAATAATTCATTTGCAGTCTTAAATGCAGTTGAGTTTTGATCCTTGGCATAGAGAGCTGTTACACCTTTTCCAAAAGCACATGCCGTATTTGGCATTGCACGAATTATGGCACCGGGTTGAGAATACTTTTCTATACCAATTCCTGCAACCACACTTAATATGACTGCTTTGGGCGCCATCTTAAAAATATTTTGTTCAGCGCTCAAAGCATCCTTTGGTTTTACCGCCAGCACAACTAAATCAAAATCCATCGAAGCTAAGTTTTCTAATTCAATTATTTGTAAATTCTGGGCGCTTAGTGATTCAACTCTTTGCTCATTTCTTTCAATACAAGCAATGTCAGAAGTCGAAATGCCTCTTTTTAATAGCCCATCAATGATTGCTTGAGAAATGTTGCCACATCCTAGAAAACAAATTTTCATGATCTTTTGCCTAACAAACTCTCGCCAATTCTTAGAATTGTTGAGCCTGTTAAAATAGATTCCTCAAAGTCGCTCGATGTTCCTAGAGACAAGTGAGTGCAACCAGGAAGTTCAGATAATAGTGATTTTTGTAGGTCTATTATTTTTTTCATGGTATCCATTTTAGCGTTTTTAGAAGCATTAATCTTAGGCATGAACATTAAGCCCTCAAGTATTAAGTTTGGGTAATGGGCATTCAGCTCATTAATAAAATCAACTGCTTCTTCTGGAAGAATTCCGGACTTAGACTCTTCTCTATCAATATTAACCTGCACCAGCGCATGAATTTTTTTGCCTTCAGTCTCTAATGCATCATTTAGTTTCCTAGCAACTTTCTCTCTGTCTATTGAGTGCACCCAATTAGCATGTTTCGCAATTAAGTTAATTTTATTAGATTGGATAGGGCCTATAAAATGCCAAATAATATCCTTAGGGCATGCTAAAGATTTTTCAGCTAATTCTTGCGCATAATTTTCCCCAAAATTATTTATCCCAAGCGCGTAGGCTTCATTGATAACATCCATAGACTGTAACTTGGAAACAGCGACCAGTCTTATTCCATCTTCAGATCGTTGAGCTTGATGGCAAGCTGCTTGAATCTTGCTCGAGATTTCTGAGAGCCTTTCTGCTATACCTTGGAACATTTCTTGTAGATAAGAGGCTGCCTGCCATTTTTAATGAGCAGCTCTCTGGCATTATTAACTTCAGATTTATTTAAATACGGGCCTGACATCACTCTAAATAATGGTTTGTCAGGTTGCTTGGAGCTAAATGTTTTTTTCAACATAGGATTCTAAGCCTAAAGACAGCAGAGAACTAAGTTGTTCCTGCGCATAAACTCTTTTCCCATAGGATTCAATTTGGATTAGGTACTCGCAGTCTTCTTCGACAACTATGCCTTCAAGCTCAATCAGCACAGTATCTTTTGCTAACTCTATAGGATATAAAAATTCTATTGTTGGATTGCTGACATCGCCTCTTATATTCACAACATCAGTCTGCAGGATTTGATTTGATGCAAATAAAAGAAGGGCGCTTACAGCAGCGATGACAAACAAGTGTTTTATCTTTAACGGTTGATTGAGTTCTCTTTTTGCGCGCAAAGAAGTCTTAACTCTTTTTGTCTTTGTCTTATTTATGGGGTGTTTTTTAGCAAAATCCTTCACAATAATTACATACTATCCAAAGGTTCAATGCCCAACAATTCCAAAGATGAAGCTATAACAGATTTAACAATTATTAAAGCTCGCATAATATTATTCTGCTCCGATTCTTTTGCATTAAGAATATTTACGTTGTTATAGAATTGATGAAAGCTTTGCGAGATGTCTCTTAGGTAATAAACAATAAGATGTGGTTGAAGGTTTTCTCCTGAACTTTTAATAACAAATTGAGCATTTAGAGCCATCTGCAGTAGCTCATCGCAACCCTCGAAATCAGAATCATCAAATTTACTTGGTAAGGCCATGCCTAGCTCAAGATATTTTTTCTCTACGGAATAAATTCTAGCATGTGCATATTGGACATAATAATAAAGATTATCTTTAGAATTAGATCTAGCAACTCCAATATCAAAATCCAGGTGTTGATCTGCTTGTTTGGATAAATAATAGAATCTTGATGCATCAGGCCCAATATCATCAATTAACTGTTTTAGTGTATAAAAATTTCCACTTCGAGTAGACATTTTAACCTTAGAGCCATTTTCAAAGAGGTTAGCAAATTGAACAAGTTGAACCTGCATCTGTTTTTTGCTGTAACCCATGGCCTCAATGGTTGCTTCAATTCTTTTAATATAACCATGATGATCTGAACCCCAAACATTTATAATGGTGTCAAATCCTCTGTCTAATTTGTTTCTGTGATAAGCCAAATCTGCTGATAGATAAGTCCCCCTTCCATCTTCTCGGATAATGACACGATCTTTATCATCACCAAATTTGGTGGACTCTAGCCACACAGCACCATTCTTTTCATAGGCATGCTCTTTTTTAACTTGATCGAGCGCTTGAGAAATTTCTGATTTTTTGTCTGCAAGTTCTCCGAGTGAAGATTCAAAAAACCAATTATCAAAAATCACTTTAAATTGAGTTAAATCTTCTTTGATAGATTTAATTACATAGTTCAAACCAAAGTCTCTTATTAATGACCAATTATTTGAGTGATTAATTTTTATACGCTCAATTAATTCATCTATTTTTTCTTCGTCATCCTCTGGAAGATTGGCTATTAATTTTTCTTTATCTGATTCGGTTAATGCTTGATCTATCTCTGCGCCTTTAGCAATTTCTAATATATAGGACCCTTTGTATGCAGAGTTTGGAAAAGCATCTTCATCAAAGCATTCAAATTTTCTTAAAAAAATACTGCATGCCAAAATATCAATTTGCCTACCAGCATCATTTACATAATATTCTCTAGATACTTCATGGCCTAGTCGCTGCAAGATTCGACCAATGGCATCTCCATAGGCAGCACCTCGACCATGACCTACATGTAATGGACCAGTTGGATTAGCTGAAACAAACTCTATTTGTATCTTTTCTTTTGAGCCATTTAAAGAGCTTTTAAAAGAATTCGGATTCTCATAGGCATTATCTAGTTGATTCAAAAATGCATCTCGATTTAAAAATATATTTACAAAACCAGGCCCTGCTAATTCTACTTTTTTAATCTCAGCTAGGCTTTCAAGATTAGATATTAGCCCTGCAGCTATCTCATGAGGGCTTTTCTTTACAAGATTAGATGCAATCAAGCATAGGTTGGTTGTCCAGTGACCCTTTTGCAGAGAATCTGCAAGGGTTAGCCTGTGCTTATTTAATAAGGCTTTCTTCTGATGTGAATCTAGAGATAAATCGTTATCAATAAAATCATTTAACGAAGATGAAATTTGATTATACAAACTTTACACGCGCCCCGAATACTCACCAGATCTTGTGTCCACTTTAATTTTTTCTCCCTCTTCGACAAACAAGGGAACTTGAATAATAACGCCAGTTTCTAGTTCAGCAGGTTTTGTTGCTCCAGATACAGTATCTCCCTTGATACCAGGGTCTGATTTTGCAATGTTTAATTCAACAAATTGAGGCGCCTCAACCGAAATAGGTTCTTCATTCCAAATAATAACCTCACAATTCTCTTGACCAATAATCCACTTCTTTGCATTGCCTACAACATTTCCATTAATCCCAATCTGCTCATAGGAAGAGGAATTCATAAAATGCCATTGTTCTCCATCTGAATAAAGATAGCTCATCTCAACCGTCATTACATCTGCTTCTTCTACAGACTCACCTGATTTATAAGTTTTATCCACCACTTTGCCGGTGATTAAATTTCTAAATTTTACTCTCATCACCGCTTGCCCTTTGCCAGGTTTATGAAACTCATGCTCAAGAATAGAACAGGGTTGATCATTAATGATAATCTTTAGACCGTTTCTGAATTGGCTTGTTGATATTTTCATAGTGTGATTTACTCTCTTATTGTATTTAAAAGGGGTCTTTTCAATGTATAAATTTTTATTATCTACTATTTTTCTTTCTATCCTAGCTCTTTCCTCGTGTTCAAGTGAGCAACCAAATGACTTAACTGAACTAGATGTAGAAGCATTTCTACAAAGAGTAGAGCTTGAAGATAAAACACTTGGTCCTATTGTAAGCTCAGCCTATTGGATAGGCGCTAATTTTATCACTTATGATTCACAGAAAGTAGCCGCAGATTATGGCAAAAGATACCAATTGCTTGCATTAGAGCGTGCACGACAGGCTTCTTCTTTTGATGGGGTAGAGGTTTCAGAAGAAAATAGGAGAAAACTTAACCTTATTAAAAGCTCATTTGTGATGCCGTCACCTTTAAATGAGGAGTTAGCTGGAGAAATTTCTGCAATAAGTGTTGAGTTAGATGCCATGTATGGTACTGGACAGCATTGTTTTACAGATGATGATTGTTATGACTTAGAGGCATTTGAGAGCATCATTGATAACTCCAGAGATCCAGCTGAGCTCCTAAAGGCATGGGAAGGTTGGAGAAATATCGGCAAGCCAATGAAGGACATGTATCTAAGAATGGTTGAAATTGGGAATCAAGGTGCGAATGATCTTGGTTATGATGGTTTGACTGATTTGTGGTTCAGTCAGTAT
Organism: uncultured SAR86 cluster bacterium; assembly: GCA_902509555.1. Taxonomy (GTDB): domain Bacteria; phylum Pseudomonadota; class Gammaproteobacteria; order Magnimaribacterales; family D2472; genus D2472. Next base: position 2,135 of record CABWYS010000014.1, on the reverse strand, counting down.
GACATGCCCGCAGATGAGTTTTTTAGATGAAACAGATAGAGTCTGGGATGAGCTCAAGCCTCTTTATGAAGCCTTGCATTGCCATGTTCGTGATGAGCTATCAAATTATTACGGTGAAGAAATTGTAGGCAAAGCTGGCAATTTGCCTGCACATGTTCTTGGAAATATGTGGGGACAATCTTGGTCAAATATTTATGACCTTGTTTACACACCCGAAGGTAGCTTATCCTCCTCAGAAATAAACCTAAGCAACATACTAATTGAGAAAGATATCGATGAAATAGAAATGGTAAAGATTGCTGAAAACTTTTTTCTCTCTCTTGGGTTTGAGCCCCTGTCTGATACTTTTTGGGAAAGATCACTTTTCATAAAACCTCAAGATCGTAATGTTGTCTGTCACGCATCTGCGTGGGATCTTAATTCAGATATTAATGATTTGCGAATAAAAATGTGCATTGAAAGGAACGCAGAAGATTTCTCAACAATCCATCATGAGCTGGGCCATATTTTTTATTATCAAGCCTATAGTGATCTGCCTGATATTTTTCAGAGCGGAGCAAATGATGGGTTTCACGAGGCAGTAGGAGACCTATTAACACTATCAATCACACCAGAATATCTCCAAAAGATTGATATGGTATCAGAGGAGGAAGCCAAGCAAGCAAACGCAGACCCAATTTCCCTATTGATGCAGCAAGCGCTTGATGGAGTTGTATCTGTACCTTGGACTTTGATGTTAGATAAATGGAGAGCAAAAGTTTTCACAGGCGAGACCAGCCCTGATGAGTTAAATAACTCTTGGTGGGCATTAAGAGAGTTTTATCAAGGCATTGGAGCACCTCGAGATCGAGATGCAGATGCGTTTGATCCAGGAGCAAAATATCATATTCCTGGTAATACGCCATACACCAGATATTACTTAGCAAAAATTCTTCAATATCAATTCCATGAATCTCTTTGTAATCAAATTGGTTTCGATGGACCTCTCCATGAATGCTCAATTTATGATAATGAGCTTGCTGGAGAAAAATTAAGAGCCATGCTCGCACTTGGACAAAGCAAAGATTGGCAGACTGCACTGGAAGCGCTCACCGGGACTAGAGAACTAAGCGGGAAATCAATGCTTAACTATTATCAACCTCTTAAGGATTGGTTGGATGTTCAAAATGCCGAGCGTACATGTGGGTGGGGGGGATGATGAAACACTTAACATATTTATCGATTGCTGCCGGGGTTTTTATTTTTACAAAGCTTTATGCTGATGCGATTTCTTTTAATAGCATAGAAGTATCAGGTATTAACCTGGTTGAACAATTATTTATAATATCTTTTATTACTCAGTGGGTTGCCTATATTCCAGCCTTTATTTTGAAGACAGAGAAATTCTATGATTTAACCGGAAGTTTGACATACATAGTAACTATTTTGTTTGCCTTGTATGCAACGGATAGTTTTGCAACCCTTCAAACGGGGAATCTAATAATAGGAACTGTAATTATGGTTTGGGCCATAAGGCTGGGATCATTTTTATTTTTAAGAATTGCCAAAGATGGAAAAGATAATAGGTTTAATTCCATTAAGAGCTCTTTCTCTCAATTTTTTATGACTTGGACAATACAGGGCATGTGGGTTTTTGTATGCTCTTCTGCTGCATTTGTAGCAATAGCAAGCTCAACAGGTGTACTTATAAATAGTGTATTTATGATAGGGCTCGTTATGTTTTTTATTTGGATTTACAGTTGAAGTAATAGCTGACAATCAAAAAACTGCATTTCGATCAATTCCAGAAAACAAAGATTCGTTTATAAATCAAGGTCTATGGGCAAGATCTAGACATCCGAACTATTTTGGTGAAATCACCTTATGGGCAGGCATAACCGTAATGGGCATATCTACATTTGAGGGTATGAACTATTTAGCAGTTTTTTCTCCTATCTTTTCATACCTTCTGCTTGTTTATGTCAGTGGCGTGAGGATGCTAGAGTATAGAGGTCATAAGAAATGGGGTCATCTTGATGAGTATAAAGAATATAAACAGATTACTCCCAAGCTACTACCTAAATTTTTTTATAAGAGCAAAAAGCTCTGAAAATATAAAAATATAGATATATTTTACCAATATTATATTTCCTACA